>DATIFR010000208.1:0-8072 GCA_035455145.1 Nitrospira sp. | reverse complement strand
CGGGGAGGCCTCTCGCGCATCCGGCAAGCGCGTGATTCAGGCCATCGCGCTCGCCTATGAAGTCCAGTGCCGCCTCTGCGACGCGGCGGCGTTGCGGCCGCGCGGCTGGGACCATGTAACGTACGGCCCGTTCTCCTCCGCTCTCGCGGCCGCCAAGACCATGAAACTCTCAGAAGCCCAAACCGTCCAAGCGGTCAACCTCGCTGGAGTCGCGAATGTCGCCCTGCGCCAGACACGGGTCGGCGATCTCTCGATGTGGAAAGCCTGCGCCTTCTCTAACGCGGCGCGGAACGGTGTGTTCGCAGCCATGCTGGCTCAGCAAGGGATGACAGGCCCCTCTCCGATTTTTGAAGGTGAGAAGGGTTTCATGAAGCTGGTCTCAGGACCGCTTGAACTTCCGCCCTTCGGAGGGGAGAAAGGGTCTTCCAACACGGGTTCATTCAAGATTCTGGATTCCTATGTCAAACATTACCCGGTGGAATACCACGCGCAGACGGCGGTGGAGGCCGCTCTGTCGATCCGAGAGGAGTTGCTCAAAACAAAAGGAGCCGAGGC
This sequence comes from Nitrospira sp., assembly GCA_035455145.1. Classification (GTDB taxonomy): domain Bacteria; phylum Nitrospirota; class Nitrospiria; order Nitrospirales; family Nitrospiraceae; genus Nitrospira_C. The sequence goes on along the minus strand of DATIFR010000208.1, from coordinate 7,517 downwards.
GCTTGCCGGCATCGCCGAGATCGACATCGCCAGCTACGATGTCGCGATCGAAATCATCGGACATGATCCTGAAAAGTGGCGCCCCCGCACGAGAGAAACCGCCGATCATAGCTTCCCCTACTGCGTGGCCGTGGCCTTGCTGGATGGCAAGGTTACGATTCGCTCGTTCGAAGCCAAACGCCTCGCGGATCCGGTTCTGTATGAGATGACGCAAAAAGTGCGCGTCATTCCTCAGCCTGAGTTCGTCGGACGCTATCCACAGGCACTGCCAACGCGCATCACCGTTCGGACCAAGACAGGGTCAGTCTATGTCCACCAGGTGGACTACCCCCTCGGCCATCCCAGGAATCGGATGTCCGATAGTGAGATCGAAGCGAAGTTCCGCTCGTTGGCGGCAGGAAAATTAGATCGAGCACGCACGAACAAGGTGCTCGACATTGTCTGGAAGCTCGACCAGCTCAAAGAGATCAACGCGTTGATGCCGTTATTGAAGATGCACAGAAGGAATTAACATGTATCCTCAACCCACATCCAAAGCTCGGCGGCTGCGCGAGCGACTTGATAAACAGATCGTCGTTCTGCCCGGAGCCTTCAATGCCTTGACGGCCATGCAGATCGAGCGTGCCGGGTTCCATGCCCTGTACGTATCGGGCGCCGGTCTGTCGGCTGCGCGAGGATTGCCGGATATCGGCTTGCTGTCCCTCACGGAGGTGGTATCCGATGCGGCCGCGATCACCAAGGCTGTAACTATTCCGGCGATCGTGGATGCGGACACGGGCTTCGGCCCCCCCCTCGTCGTGATGCGGGCTGTGAAGGAATTCGAACAGGCCGGTCTGGCAGGAATGCAGATCGAAGACCAAGAGTTGCCCAAGAAATGCGGCCATCTACCGGGGAAGCGGCTGGTTTCCACAAGCGACATGGTGAACAAGATCTGTGCAGCAAGCGATGCAAGACAGGATCCGGAGTTCTTCGTCATCGCCCGAACGGACGCACGCGCCGTCGAGGGATTGGATGCAGCAGTGCGACGGGCACGGGCCTACATCGATGCCGGCGCAGACGCAATTTTCCCGGAGGCGCTCGAGTCCGCCGACGAATTCCGCGCCTTTGCCAGACAACTCGCGAGGGAAGGCGGCAAAGCGCCGCTGGTCGCCAACATGACCGAGTTCGGCAAGACACCCTACCTGACTGTCAGCGAGTTTGAAGACCTCGGCTATCGTCTGGTCCTGTTCCCCGTCACGGCTCTCCGGCTGGCGACGAAGGCTATCGAGCAGATGCTAATCGAGCTGAGAAGCCATGGTTCCCAACGCGAACTGCTGGACCGGATGCATACCAGACAGCAACTCTATGAGCTGCTGCGGTATGCAGAGTATGAACAACGGGATCGTCAATTTCACCCAGCGGACGATGACCATGCCAACGGTTGATACAACAAAACTTCGGACCTACAGCCCGGGGCTCGAAGGAGTCCTCGCCGGGGAGACTGCCCTCTGCCATGTGGACGAAGGCGAAGGCGGGCTGAGATACCGCGGGTATGCGGTCAGCGATTTGGCGGACAAGGCCACTTTCGAGGAAGTGGCCCATCTGCTGCTCTTTGGCAAGCTGCCGACCCAGAAAGAGCTGAAGGACTTTTCGGCCCAGCTCGTCGCACACTCCGTCCTTCCCGATCCTGTCGCAGCGCTCCTTGGCGTGGTTCCTCCGGCTGCACATCCCATGGACGTTCTCAGGACCAGCACTTCCCTGTTGGGCATGACCGATCCGGACGCGTCCGACAATTCCCATGATGTGAACGTCCGCAAATCAGTACGGCTGCTGGCGCAAATTCCTCTCATTATCGCCACTGCCCACCGGCTCGCGAACGGGAAACCCCGCGTGGAGCCGCAACCAGACCTGAGCTTCGCCGAAAATCTATTGTTCCTCCTCACCGACCAGAGAGGTGATGAGAGGGCTCGAGCGATGGCCCGTGTGCTCGACGTGTCGCTTACACTCTATGCCGAGCATGAATTCAATGCCTCCACCTTCGCGGCCCGCGTGACCGCGTCGACGATGACGGATCTGCACTCAGCTATCACGTCAGCCATCGGCACGCTGAAGGGACCGCTCCATGGTGGAGCGAATGAGGCCGTCGCCGAGATGTTTCTCGAAATCGAGAGCCGCGAGAGGGCAGAACGATGGGTACGGGAGGCGTTGGCGAACAAACATCGGATCATGGGATTCGGCCATCGCGTGCTCAAGAAAGGCGACGCTCGCTCGGCTATCATTCAACAGCACGCCGAATCATTGAGCCGGATCTGTGGCGACCGCCGTTGGTACGAGATCGCGACTACCATTGACCGCGTGATCCAAGAGGAAAAGGGGCTTTACCCCAACCTCGACTTCTATACGGCGGTGGCGTATCTTCTGATGGGGATTCCGCGTGATCTCTACACTCCGGTATTCGTCTGCTCGCGCATCACCGGCTGGTGCGCGCACGTGATCGAACAGCAGGACCATAACAGGCTCATTCGTCCACGGGCGCTTTATACGGGACCAGCATCGCAGGCCTATGTCCCCCTCGATCGACGTCGCTGAGCATATCGCGCAGGCACGGCAGATGGATGGTGTCTCATCCACACTGTCGTGGAGTTCGTTCGCCGACTTTTTCAAGTCGCGCGTCTACGATCGGACCCTGGTCAATCAGCCGTTTCTGACCTACTACGACGATGACCGACACCTTCACTATACCTACAGCTATTCCGAGTTCGGTACGGTGGTTCAACGGGCGGCCGCCTATCTCCATGATGAGATCGGGCTTCGACGCGGGGACCGCCTCGCCACGATCTTGTTCAACCATGACATCACCGTGGTGCTGTATTTTGCTGCCTGGATATCGGGCATCACGGTCGTGCCGATCAACGTTGAAGAGCCGACAGACAAGAAGCGCTTCATTCTGGAGCACTCGGAAACCTCGGCCGTCTGTTGCTGGCACAGTCACGTTGAAGAAATGTGCGATATTCAGCGAGACCTACCCGCCTTACGGCATGTAATTGCGCTGAACGACCAAGGCTTCTTGGAAGGTGCGGAACCTGGGTCTAGAGACAAGGGGGCGGGGCCCCCTGCGGCCTCTCGCCTTGCGCCACATACTTCTAGCCTGAACGATGAAGCGCTCATCGTCTATACCTCCGGGACGACAGGACCGCCCAAGGGTGTGGTCTTAACGGTGGAAAATCTCTTGATCGACGCCGATGCGATTGCCGACTGCCACCACTTCGGAGTGAACGATCGACTGATGTGCGTGCTCCCGATCCACCATGTGAACGGAATTGTGGTCACACTCATCACCCCCTTCTATTTCAAAGGCAGCGTCGTGTTGAATCGCAAATTCAAGAGCGCCGGATTCTGGCGACGGTTACATGAGGAGCAGGTGACCTGTATTAGCGTGGTTCCCACCTTGCTCGAATTTCTCCTCGATGCGGATGAAGATCGTTCACCGTACCGACTCGACCGTTTCGGAGGATTCATCTGCGGCGCGGGTCCTCTCCACAAAGACACAGCGGCCCGTTTTGAAGACCGATTCGGCTTTCCTATCCGCCATGGCTACGGCTTGTCTGAAACGACGTGCTATTCCTGCTTCCTGCCGAACGATCCATTGCCTGAAGAGCATCGTCACTGGATCAGAGACTACGAATTCCCATCCATCGGTGTGCCGTTACGACATAACAGGATGACCATCCTCAACGAGAATGGACAGTCACTGCCGGAACTGTCGCGTGGAGAGATTTGCATCCGTGGCAGGACTGTCTGTGCGGGCTATTTCAAACGGGACGATGCTAATGATGCCGCCTTCAAATGGGGCTGGTTCCGTTCCGGAGATGAGGGATTCTACGTGCGAGACAACAAAGGGCGGCCATTTTTCTTCATTTCAGGCCGCCTGAAGGAATTGATCATTCGAGGTGGGGTGAATATTTCACCGTTGGAGATCGACGAAGCGTTGAAGAGTCATGTCCATATCCAGTTCGCCATGGCTGTTCCGTTTGAACACCGCTACTACGGTGAAGAAATCGCGGCCTACGTCGTCCCGCGAGTGGGTGCCTCTCCGCCCACAGAAGCGGAACTGCTTGAACACTGCCGTCGATTACTCCCGTTCTCTAAATGTCCCAAAGTCATTCTCTTCGGGCAAGAAGTTCCCTACACCTCGACCGGCAAACCCAAACGTTTGGAGCTGAAAACCCGCCTCGCGTCCCCCCTGTCTGCCTACCGGGACCATCAATTCAAGGAAAGGTAGAAGAGGTTGTAATGGGCCCGGCACCCCCTTATCCGTTCCGAGCCATCGATGTTCTGGACAGTGATGGAATGTGTTGCGATACCCGGCGCGAAACGATCGCCGGGTGAGGGTGGGAGCGACACTCCTTTGTCATTATAATACACGCGGTGAACGATCCGCCTGAGTATAGTCTTGACCCATTTTACCCAGGTATCGATCAATGGGCTTGCTAATTTCTCCTTCACGAAGCATTTGCCGGCGAGATGTAGTCTTCGTTCAAGCGCCCGCTGTTCTCAAAGGGATATGGTTACACAGTATGTTAGGCATCTCCTTTCCCCTCTCACTGGAAATCATATGAATTGAACATTATCGGCGGTCTGATGAATCTGCATTGCTGTGTGAGCGATCAAGAAGCTAATGATCACACGCGTGGCGAACCAGCAGGGGGGAGCAACTCAGAAAATGTCTACTACTTTAATGTCATGCTGAACGCAGTATAAGATGTTTGACAAAAGCGTTAGTCTACAACTTTCCCCCTTGCACCCCTTTGGATCCTCCTAGTAAGTTGCTGCTTTCTAGAGAAGGGGTTTTGGCGATCGTCGACAACTTTAATGTGACAATCACAAATGCGCCCCTCATTCGCTCCTCCATCTTCATGGGCAATATAACCCCACGATTCTTTTGAAAAAGTCACAGATGTCACATTTCTGCTACATGGAACCAATTGAGCGCACGATCACTTTTCATTAATTATTTCCACGACTTATGTATCTGTTCCGATCTGACGCAAGATGGCATCAGAGTTGCTGTAGTCAGCAGTGCTTTTCGGAGGATCTGTATGAGACTGCAGCAAACCTTGGCGAATCCGGTCAGTTGCATAGGGGTCGGCCTCCATTCGGGAGAGCCTGTGACCATGACGCTCAGACCAGCTCCTCCGGATACGGGGGTGGTGTTCGTTAATCGGAACGGGCATGCGGGAGCCTCTCTCGCTGCCTCTGTGGATCATTTGGTCCCCACTGAGCTCTGCACGGCCATCAGCGGAAACGGTTTTCAAGTCAAGACCATCGAGCACGTTCTGGCGGCGCTGGCCGGCCTGAACGTCGATAACGTGTACGTGGACGTCGATGCCGGCGAAGCGCCGGTGATGGACGGTAGTGCCGGGCCTTTTGTTCGGCTAATTCAATCGGCCGGCATTATTTCACAGAAGAAACTTCAGCCGTATCTCAAGATGACCAGACCTCTTGAAGTGGTCGATGGGTCTCGCCGAATCAGAATTGAACCGTCAGCCACACCGCAAATCACATACTCGATTCAGTACGATCATCCGCTGATTCACATGCAGACCTACTCCTATGAGCATTCGGCGCGGACGTTCGAATCCGAGATCGCCGGCGCGCGGACCTTCGGCTTCTTGCAGGAAGTGGAAGCCCTCTGGGCTCGCGGATTAGGTCGCGGTGGCAATCTCGATAATACGGTCGTCCTCTCCAAGGACGGCGTCCTTAATGAATCAGGACTCCGCTTTACGAACGAGTTCGTCCGTCACAAGGTCTTGGACCTGATCGGCGACTTCGCGCTTCTCGGACTTCCCTTTATCGGACACTTGATTGCCGATCGATCGGGACATGCGTTGCATACACGCTTGGTGAAGCAGATTCTCGAACATCCGGAATGTTGGGTCCTCCTCAACACCAATCATTCGACCGCCCAATCTCAATCGCTTTCCTCTCACGCCGCACCGAGATCGTCCTCGGCTGTAGCGCTGCAAGCTTCCTAACTTTTCATCGGATTACCGCGGACTGGCGCTCGGTGATGTAGTGGAGCGGGTTGTCTCTACCGGAGAGGTCGCTGGCTGTAATAACGTCGGGAGCGAGTGGCCTCGCCCCCGACGCTAGAATCGAGGCGGGACTTACTTCTTTTTCTTCTTCGCTGCTTTCTTCGTCGCCAAGACTCTCACCCCCCTTCGCATCATTCCAATTGTGAGTCGTTCGTGGTTACACCGCGTGGATCAGCATTTCCTCGAGCGCCTCGAACGTGTTCGGGCCGACTTTTCTGAACCGCTTGTCGCGTTTCAACGATGTCGCCACGGACGTGAGCGGCGTCTTCCCCTTGATCTGGAGGCCGCCCTCAACCAGCCGTTGGACAAGTTCTTTCGCATGCATGGGGCGGTTCGCCTCGCGCAGCATCTGATAGGCCGCTTCCGGTACGCTCTTCCCGGCATATTTGCTCCGTCCTAAGAGAATTTCCCGTGATTGATCCGTCACGTCGACGGGAAGAGTCCGCGTCCCCTTCTCGTCGCTCAACAGTTGTGTCGAGAGACTTGCCAGTTTGGCCTTGTCGGCTTCCACGCGGTACAGCGTTTCTGCCAATTCCAAGTATTTCTTGATGGTCGCGATTTCGTCGTCCAGGCGGCGACGTTTTTTTTCCAGCTCTTGCAGTCGGTTCTTGTAGGCGTTGATCCGCTGTTCAAGACCGACCAAGATATCGGTGAGTTCTTCCAAAGGCGGGCTCCTTAACAAGCATGCTTGCTTTATATCCTTGCTTGTGAAGCAAGTCAATAGAGAATGTGTTTGTAATGCCTTGCGTGATGATCGAACCTATGACGGATGACCATGGCCGTCTATTTGTAGCGGTGATTTCGATCTTTCCTGCTACTGATAGAAACTGATGCAAGCAGCCTGGTCTCACTCCGATCCCATGCTATGATGCCCGCCTATGTCCGAGTTTCTCGACACAACATGCTCGCCTGAAGCCCTGTTGTCGGTGGCCGTTGAAGCCGCCCGAGCGGCGGGCACTATTTTGCTGAGCTACGCGAAGTCCGGATTTCGCATCACGCACAAAAGTCCTATCAACCTCGTTACCGACGCCGATCATGCCGCCGAACAATGCGTCATCGATCTCATTCGCGCCCAGTTTCCCGCACATCACATCCTGGCAGAAGAACGAGGCTCTGATGTGCAACCTGATTCCCGATACCACTGGGTTATCGATCCTCTCGACGGCACAACCAACTTTGCCCACGGATTCCCTGTCTTTGCTGTGTCCATCGGCGTGGAATTGGACGGCCAGGGCCTGATCGGTGTGGTGTATGACCCGACCCGTGACGAGCTCTTCACGGCGCGCGCAGGTAGCGGAGCGCGTCTCAACGGACAGCCGATTGCGGTGTCGATCACGGATCAGCTCGATCGCGCACTCCTGGCGACCGGTTTCGCGTACGACATCCGTGACACGCCGCACAATAATCTGGATCACTTTGCGAGATTCGCGCTGAAAGCTCAAG
>DATIFR010000207.1:0-6309 GCA_035455145.1 Nitrospira sp. | reverse complement strand
TGTGTACCGAGCGCTTTCGCCAGGTTCTCCACCAACGCGGCGAAAAATCCCTCTCCCGTTTCCGCAGCTGTTCCTTCCAGAATGGCGAGGAGGGCGGCGTCGGGTTCCAGACCGCTCAATGGCTGTGGATGGTTATGGGGTTGGTCGGCCATAGACTCCTACGCCAAGTATGAGCCAGGGGATGAAACGGAGGCAAGAGGAGGGCAATCGATGTTCGTGCACGGACCTAATAGGCGGCACCCTTCGTGGCCAATCGCACGCGGTAGACCGAAGAGCCTCCCGTGATGAAAAGAGTCTGTCCATCTTCGCCCCAGGCCACATTCGACGTCGGTTGGCCGGTGTCGATCGTGCCGAGGAGTGTGCCGTCGGGAGCAATCACGCTGAGTCCTCCCGGTCGGGCTCCAAAGAGATTTCCATTCTGATCGACTTTGAATCCATCAGGCCCGAAGAACGGCTCCTTGCGCCAGCGGGTTCCATCGAAGAACAGGCGGCCGTTCGTCACCGTGCCGTCCTGCTTCACATCGTAGGCGAGCCAGGCGGCCCGTTTCGGATCGACGTCGGAAACATAAAGCGTTGTTTCATCCGGTGAGAAGGCGATTCCGTTCGGTGCCTTGATGTCGGTAATCAAGCGCGTGACTGTTCCGTCTTTCGACACGCGATAAACACCCTGGACCGGTGCCTTATCCGGATCATCGAAGGCGTTCGGGAGCCCGAACGGAGGGTCGGTGAAGTACAGATCACCATTGGATTTGAAGACGAGATCGTTCGGGCTGTTGATCCTATAGCCGTTGTAGTGGTCTGCCACAGCGCTGATTCTGCCGTCTGTTTCCAATCGACCAATTTGCCGGTCGCCATGACGACAGAGCACGAGCCGTCCATAGGCATCAAATGTGAGTCCGTTCGAGCCGGGTTCCTTCCCGGTGAAGGGTGTTGCCCCGCTGTAGCCGCTGTCCTTTAAGAACAGACTCACACCCTCGCCTGGCTTCCATTTGTAGATGCTGTTCGCCGGAATATCGGAGAAGAGGAGATAGCCGCCCTGCTTGTGCCAGACCGGTCCTTCGACCCAGGTAAAACCGTCGGCAATCTTCTCGATCTTGGCATCCTTCGGCACAAGCTGATCGAAGCGCGGCTCCAGGCTGGTGATGGTGGCGGGGACCGTCTCTGCCCATACCGCTCCCGCCTGCAGGAGAACGATCAGCCCAAGGACGATCCGAAGCGATGAGGATGTTCGCATCATGGTCTCACCCCTGCGATGTTCAGTCTGATGCGATAGAGCCCGGTCAGTGCGGTAATGTAAAGCGTTTTGCCGTCGTCATCGCCCCAGGCCATGTTGTGCGGATCTTGGGGGCCTTTGATGAGGCCGAGTTGCTTGCCCTCCGGCGAAAGAATCCAGAGCCCGCCTGGCCCGGTCGAGTAGACATTGCCTTCTTGATCGACCTTCAGTCCATCGAGCGCGTCCATACCCGGCGCGTTCGTCATATCAAAGAAGAGCCGGCTGTTCGCGAGCGTGCAATCCTGATTGACGTCATAGCGCAAGATCACTTTTCGTTTGTCATTCCAGTTGTTCACATAGAGCGTCTTCTCGTCCGGCGAGAGTGCCAGACCGTTCGGCGCATCGAGATCAGTGCTCACCAGCTTGACCAGGCCATCCTTCACGCAGTAGACGCCGCTGTAGGGCAGTTCCTTGCGCGGATCGGCGAAGACATTCGGTAACCCGAACGGTGGATCGGTGAAGTAGAGCGCGCCATCGGATCGATAGACGAGATCGTTCGGGCTGTTCAGGCGCTTGCCGTCATAGCGATCCGCCAGCACGGTGATGTTGCCACGGGGTTCGACGCGAATGACACGGCGGTTGCCGTGTTGGTTAATCGTGAGGCGGCCCTTGCTGTCGAGCGTGAGCCCGTTTGAGCCAGGCTGATGGTACTCGCCGGCATTCAAACCGCTGTAGCCGCTCTTGGTGCGGAAGACGGATACCTGCCCTTCAGGTGACCAACGGTAGATCGTATTGTTGTTGGGATCGCTGAAGAGGAGATATCCCGATGTGGTGGCGGTGGCCGTGACCCACACCGGTCCCTCGGTGAAGAGGAAGCCACCAGCGAGCTGTTCGAGCCGGGTGCCCGGTGTCACGATACGATCGAGAGCCGGATCGGTTGAGATGATCTCGGTCTTCACAAATTGCGTTGGGCCGATGCGATGGCTCTTGTAGAAGTCCAACGTGGCGGATCGGACCCAGATAAAATTTCCCGGCGGATTCGACAACGGACCGTTGATACCGAAGACAGCGAGATGAATCTTCTGGCCTGGCTTGGCGGTCTTCGTAAGCACGACCCGATTGGGCGCGTTGAAGCCCTTGATCAGCTGTCCGCCTGGCTGCCCCAAGACGAGCGGGAGTTTCCCGTCGACCCAGACTTCCGCATAATCGTCGATGGAGATTTCAAAGACGACGGTCGATCCCGTCGGGTCAAATGAGCCGATTTTCTCCGGGATCGTGAGGCTTGTGCGATACCAATTGAAGCAGAGCCGTCCGCTCGAACGCCGTTCTTCGAGTTGGGCCGGCTTGATCTGCTCCCACTGCGAATCGTCGAAGTCGGAAGCGCCGGCATGTACGTCGATATCCTGTGTTCGATTCGGCGGGCCTGATGGCGCGAGGTCTGCGCCCGGGCTATGGTGGTCAACGTCGATCACCCTGGCATTGCTATATCGCCACTGGCCCGTGACCAACGCCATACCCTCTTCGGTCTTCAAGTCGATGATCGCATCCGGTCGCACTCCCGGCGCATCGCCAGTCACCTGCGCAAAGGATGGTTGTCCGGACATCACCATCACGGCAAGAACCATCACGCTCCGAATCTCCATCTTGTCTCTCCATCTCTGAGCCGTTTGCTCGCGCTTATCTCTTCCGATGGGCGGGGAGGGGTTGGCCTCTGCCGCGCGCGTCGAACGAGCACCGCTCTCTATTTGTCGATACGATTAATCTTGTGTGCGCGTTCCGCGAGCGAGAAGGCCACCCCTCCCCAAGCCCTCACCGGACTTTCACCACGTAATAATCAAACGGCGCCACGACCTCTTTGAACCAGTGCGGCACTCCGTTCGGAATGATCACCACATCTCCCGGCACCAGCCTGCGCATCTCTCCGCCATTCACGGATGGCGCGCGGAATTCGTGCGGCGCAATGGTCTTCGTTTCTACCGGCGTGCCGCCGGTGATCAACTGAGCCGAGCCTTTCAAAACATAGACGATGTCCGTATCCTGCTCATGGATCTCCACGAGGCCGGCTTTGTCACGATGGCTGGCATGGACCATATAGTTGCGCGCCGCGTGCATCATGTTCTCGTCTTCACCCAGGAGGACGGCCCCTTTTTGAAATGAGGCGGTCACTTTCTGACTATCAATGTAGGTGACAGGCAACGGCGAGTGGCCGTTCGTCATGCCGGCCAGCTCCATCGAATCCAGCGATTTGGCACCGACGGTGGCAAGTTCTTCATCCTGCTGTGCACTTGCCGCGCCGCTCACACCGATGGCGCCCACGACTTTGCCTTCCCATTCGAGGGGGATGCCGCCTTGGAGCGGCGTGAAATTCTGTAAATCGCCTCCGAGCGTGATCATCGATGTGCGGCCGCTCTTGATCACGTCTTCGAAAACTTTGGTCGGTTTCTTGAAGAGGGCAGACGTGCGCGCTTTGCCGATCGCAATGTTGGCGCTGGCGGCAAAGGTCTGGTCCAATCGTTCTAAGGCCAGGAGATTGCCTCCCTCGTCGACGACGGCAATGGAGCCGCCCGGCGCATTGACGCGCTTGGCTTCGGCGACAGTTGCTGCAATCACTTTCTTCGCTCCCTCGAGCGTCAGTCCGCGTTTGTCGGCCACTGACTCCGCATGGAGAAGCGCCGCCGTCCCCATCACGACGATTCCTGCTATGAGCGCGAGTGTCTGTTTCATGGTGTTCTCCCTTCTTGATCGATCAACATTCAGCCATCAGCTTCCAGCTTCGGGCACATTCTCCTGAGCTGAGAGCTGATCGCTGAACGTTGCCAGTCAGTGTGTGGCGAATGATGCCGCGACCGCTGCTCCGGCGATGGCAATGTCCTCATCTTGAGCGGGCGTTTCTCCACTCACGCCGATCGCTCCGATGACCTTGCCGTTGACGAGAATCGGCACGCCGCCTTGTAAAGCCACCGCTCCGTGTAAGGCCAGAGCGGAAATGCGGCCGTTCTTGACCTGGTCTTCGAATACTTTGCTGGGGCGGCGGTAGATCGCTGCAGTTCTTGCCTTGTCGATGCCGACGTTCACACTGGCCACCTGCGTGTCATCCAGCCGTTCTAGGAGCAATAGACTGCCGTTTTCATCGACGACAGCAATCACGACCCGTGCCCCTTCGGCCTTTGCTTTGGCTTCGGCAACGGCAGCGATCTTCTTCGCGCCGTCCAATGTGAGCGCCGTCTTTTCGATGAGTTGGGCCTGCGCCCCCTCAGCCATTACCATCGTGGCTGCTGCAGCAACCAACAATCGAAACATGTGTTGTCTCCCTTCAGTAAGCTGCCAGCTATCAGCCGTCAGCTGTCAGCCCCAGACCTCCGAAGAAGCCGAGAGCTGACTGCTGACCGCTGATTGCTTTCCATTACCGGCTCATCGCCATGCCATTGTGTCTGCCCATGGCATTGTCGGCGTGCATCATGGCGGCTTCTCCGGACGCCGTCATGATCGGTTTCGAAAAGGACGCTTCGCCAAGCAACGCCTCGGCCCAGGCGCAGTAGATCTGCACCTTGGCGACATCATGTATGTATGACGGGATGGTGATCGTGCGGTTCTCTTTTTCCCCGCCGAGCACTCCGCCCTTAATCTTCAAACGATTGAGCAAATACACATTGCCCTTGGTGTCGATCACCTGCCAGTGGGGCGCCGGCGTTTCCGGAATCTTGAAATCATCGGACCAGGTCAACGTATCGTTGTTGCCCGACCGTGCGTGGGTCGCCGTGCCGCTATTGGCTTTGACGCCTTCGAACTTCGACGTCGTGTGCCCATCGGCCGCAAAACTGTTGGCTGCGGTGAACAATCCGACTGCTGCGACCATGAAACACAAGCTGAGTATGAATGAACGTGTGGAATGCATTGCAAACCTCCTTGAGAGTGGGTGAAGGGCTGTCGCTGAATGATTCAGCGTGGCGCGTTTCTGCTCTTCTGGCCGTTCGTCTCCTGATCGGGGTAGTTCTTACAGGTGAGTGAAAGGGTGAGTAGAGAAGGAATGAATCGATGTGAAAGGAACTACAAGTACCGCCGTCGCATCCTCGGCGGCACGGGCGAGCTAAACCTATGACTGAGTGGTGACAGAAGTGGACGCATTGTCCGTTTGGATGCCGCTTGCCTGCGTAGCGAACTGCGGCCCAAGTGAAATGTGATAGGTGCAACGATCGATGCGCCTGATCGCCAATGAGCCCTTGCGGCTCAGTTGATCCACGGCGGCAAACAAACGGTTCCAGCTGTGGTGACGAAGGAACTGCTGGAGATCTTCGAAGCTCAGCGGTGCGCCCGACGCCACCCGTTCGAGAATCGCGAGTTCTAGCGCATCACAGTCCGTCATCGTGGCCTCCCGGAGATGAGCTGCATATCCGGATGCAGTTGTCTGATCCCTGGTCGGTCAAGGCAAGCTGGTCTTACAGAGATGCGCAGGAGATTACGCGCGCCGGGCGGGAGTTACGAGGGCAGTTCCGTCAGCCGGAGAGTATAGAGATAGTGATAGAGCCCTTGACGGTCCATGAGTTCACTGTGCGTGCCGGTTTCCACAAGACGGCCTTTATTCAGGACGAGAATGCGATCGGCCCGCTGGATGGTGGTGAGACGATGGGCGATCACGAACGTGGTTCGGCCTTTCATCAACTGCTCCAACGCCTCCTGCACCAGCCGCTCCGATTCGCTGTCGAGCGCTGAAGTGGCCTCATCCAGCAAGAGAATCCGCGGATTCTTGAGAATCGCACGAGCGATGGCGATGCGTTGCCGCTGCCCGCCTGATACGTTGATGCCTTTTTCTCCCACGACGGTGTGATACTGGTCCGGGAAGCTCATGATGAAATCGTGGGCGTGGGCCGCATGGCTGGCGGCTTCCACCATTTCCTCGCTGGCTTCCCGGTTACCGTAGCGGATGTTGTCGAGAATGGTACCGCCAAACAGAATCGTTTCTTGCGGCACGAGTGCGATCTGCCGATACCAGCTTTCCAGGGTGACCTGGCGGAGATCCAGGCCATCGATGGTGATTCGTCCCTCGGTCGGATCGTAAAACCGGTGGATCAGATTCATCGCGGTCGTTTTTCCTGCGC
>DATIFR010000206.1:0-7514 GCA_035455145.1 Nitrospira sp. | reverse complement strand
CGCACCATGGCCCTGACAGGCGGCTTGCTCCTACTGTTCATCATCTTCCATCTCTTACACCTTACTCTTGGCGTGGTGGACTCCTCTTTTACGGATCGACTGGATGCGCACGGACGTCGGGACGTGTTCAGCAAGGTCATTCATGCGTTCCAGAATCCGCTGTTCGTCGTGCTGTACCTCGCCGGGCAAATGGTGCTAGGGCTCCATCTCAGTCATGCGCTGTCCAGCAGTCTGCAGACGCTGGGAATCGAACATCCGATCCTCGACCGTCTCTTTAGAGGAGCTGGTCCGGTGGTGGCACTGCTGGTCGTGGCGGGCAACATGGCCATCATCTTGGCGGTGGCGCTTGGAATGGTGCGCGCATGATCGTACTCGACTCGAAAGTCCCTTCGGGACCGCTCGAAACGAAGTGGGATCGTCATCGGTTCAGCGAAAAACTGGTGAGTCCGAGCAACAAGCGGCGCATCAACATCATAGTCGTCGGCACCGGTCTGGCCGGTGCCAGCGCCGCCTCCACGTTAGGGCAATTGGGCTATCACGTAGACTGTTTCTGTTTTCAGGATAGCCCTCGTCGTGCCCATAGCATTGCGGCACAAGGCGGCATCAATGCGGCGAAGAATTACCAGGATGATGGAGACAGCGTCACTCGGCTCTTTTATGACACGATCAAAGGAGGAGATTTCCGCTCCCGCGAAGCGAACGTGTACCGACTGGCACAGGTCAGCACTCAGATCATCGATCAGTGCGTGGCACTCGGTGTCCCCTTCGCCCGGGAATACGGAGGGCATCTGGCCAACCGGTCCTTCGGCGGCGTGCAGGTCTCTCGCACGTTTTATTGTCGCGGCCAGACGGGGCAACAATTGCTCATGGGTGCCTACTCGGCGCTCTGCTGGCAGATTGAGCGCGGCCAAGTCACGATGCATCCGCGTACCGAGATGCTGGACCTGATTGTCGTCGACGGCCATGCCCGCGGGATTGTCGTGCGCAACCTGGTCTCGGGGGCTATCACGGTTCACCTCGCACAGGCCGTGGTGCTGGCGACGGGCGGGTACAGCAACATCTATTTCCTCTCGACGAATGCCACCGGCAGCAACGTCACCGCCACCTACCGGGCCTGGAAGCAGGGGGCGGCCTTCGCCAACCCTTCGTTCACGCAGATTCATCCGACCGCGATTCCGCCGACTGAGGAATACCAAGCCAAGCTCACGCTCATGTCTGAATCGCTCCGTAACGACGGACGCTTGTGGGTTCCGAAAAAACCGGGGGATGCGAGGTCGGCCGATCGGATTCCCTCGTCGGAGCGGGACTATTTCCTGGAGCGACGGTACCCTCGCTTCGGCAACCTGGTGCCGCGAGACGTGGCCTCCCGCGCGGTCAAGCAGCTCTGTGACGAAGGGCGCGGTGTCGGTCCCGGTGGACATGGAGTCTACTTGGATCTTGCCGATGCCATCGCGCAGGAGGGGCTTGAGGTAGTGCGCGAGCGCTACGGAAATCTGTTCGACATGTACCAGCGGATCACCGGAGAGGACGCGTACAGGGCGCCGATGCGCATCTATCCCGCACCGCACTACACGATGGGCGGTCTCTGGGTCGATTACAACTTGATGAGTACGATTCCGGGTCTCTTCGTGATCGGCGAAGCCAACTTTGCCGATCACGGCGCGAACCGGTTGGGCGCAAGTTCGCTGATGCAGGGGTTGGCAGACGGCTATTTCATTCTTCCATATACGATCGGCCATTATCTTGCGACGACGAAGGGCGAGCCGATCTCACACGGCTGTGCGGAAGTCCGGGCGGCGATCGAGCGCGTGAAGGATAGGATCGCCCGACTCCTTGAAGGGAAAAGGAAGAGAACGGCCGGGTCATTCCATCGGGCACTGGGGCACATCATGTGGAACGCCTGCGGCATGACGCGACACCGCGCAGGCCTCAAACACGCACTGCAGACGATCCCTCCGTTGCGCTATGAGTTCTGGCGTGACGTGGCCGTGCCGGGCTCTGGTGAAACATTCAACCAGGAGTTGGAATATGCGGGGCGGGTTGCGGATTATCTGGAGTTCGCCGAACTTCTGTGCCATGACGCACTTCACCGCGAAGAGTCTTGCGGCGCCCATTTTCGAGAAGAGCATCAAACGGCGGACGGGGAGCCGCTTCGCGACGACCGAAACTTTTCCCATGTTGCGGCCTGGGAGTATGTCCCGAGCGGCCAGCCGGCGCTGCACAGGGAACCGCTCGTGTTCGAATTCGTGAAACCTTCGACGCGAAGCTATCAATGATCGGCGAAGGACACGGAGCAGAGAGAACAAGCGAGAGGTTGGGGCGCGAATTATGAAGTTGACGTTGAAGATTTGGCGGCAAGAGGGTCCTGAGAAACAGGGTCGATTGGTAACCTATCGGGCTCCGGACGTGAGTCCCGACATGTCCTTCCTGGAAATGTTGGACGTTGTGAATCAACAGCTTATTCTCAAACGAGAAGAGCCGATCGCATTCGAATCTGATTGTCGAGAAGGGATTTGCGGGAGTTGCTCGCTGGTCATTGATGGCATCCCCCACGGGCCCGAACGAGGGATCACCGCCTGCCAACTCTACATGCGGCGGTTTACCGACGGCGCGACGATTACCATTGAACCATGGAGAGCCAAGGCATTTCCGGTCATCAAGGATCTCGTCGTCGACCGGAGTGCGCTCGATCGCATGATGCAAGCGGGCGGATATGTTTCGGTCAATACCGGCGGGGCGGTCGACGGGAATGTCTTGTTGATCGGCAAGGACCGGGCGGAAACCGCCATGGATGCCGCGTCCTGTATCGGCTGCGGCGCCTGCGTGGCCGCCTGCAAGAATGCGTCGGCCATGCTGTTTGTTGCCGCCAAGGTGTCGCACCTGGCCTCTTTGCCACAAGGAGAGCCAGAGCGAAACAGGCGCGCCAAAGCCATGGTTGTCGCTATGGATCGAGAAGGGTTCGGAACCTGCGGGAATCAATACGAGTGCGAGGCGGTCTGCCCCAAATCAATCAGCGTACGGTTTATTGCCAAGCTCAACCGAGAATTTCTTCTCGCGACCATTGCCGAACGGGCGCCTCATATCGAATCGCCAGCCGCTCCACACGATGAATCTCACTGACAGACCGCCTTGTTGGTCGTCCGAGTCTCACGAAACTTCCGAGCCGGTGAGTCTTGGTCCGGCAGCGAAGTTGAAACAAGGTGTTTCCTTGACAGATCTGCGGTCTTGCACTATCGATGAAGAGAATCCTGGTCCGGATAAATCGGCTCTGGAAGCCGACTTGTGATTGGTTACGAATTCGTAGGGCGACGGATAGACGCGGAATCAGACGAGATGGGGCGACTCCTTAACTGTCCACAATGCCATCATGAGCGGGTGTTGCGGTCGCGGCCGCTGTCGGCGAGCGAGCGCATGGCCGCACTTTTCCTCTTATCGCCGTTCTCCTGTCCGCATTGCAGTTGCCGTTTCATGGCCTCCCGCATCGGATTAGATTATCCTCGTCACCCGATGGATCGGCGCGAACACCTCAGAATTCCTGTGCGGCTTTTTCTCTCGTTCTCGGGAGGAAAAGTGCGCGGAGAAGGCACTGTCTTGGACCTGTCGATGGGCGGCTGCATCATTAAGAGTCAGACTCAGGTGCACGTCGACGATATCTTCTACTTGGAGATTTCCACAGGCCAGCAGGATCAGCCATTGGAAGTCGCCGCGATGGTGCGTTCCGTCGGTCCACGGGGGATCGCGTTCAAGTTTCTCCGCGCGGCCCAAGAAAACAAACGCTTGCTCGCGTTCATCCAGGCTCAAACCGCCGATCATCTTCAGAAGGCTGCCGCTCCTTCCGAAGTGCCGGTCAAATCCTAGCTCAATCGTCTCTCTTCAAGAGCCGCTCTCTCCCTCATCTCTCTGGCACCTATACAGATCAGGTCGGTTGTTCCCAGGCGGAGGGAAGGGGATGTTCCGTCGTCAATCGCTCGTGCTCGACGAGATCGAACGGCTCGATCGTCAGATCCTCTCTGTTTAGGGGTTCCGCGCAGGCCGGCGAGGTGAGAAACTCGATCATAGACTGCGCCTTTTCCTGTGTGGAGAAGCGGCACAGTCCGTATTCCGGCATGCCGGAGGAAGGATGCCAGAAGGCCAATTCGATGGCGCTCCCTTGGTACAGGCCGAGCGTGCGATGCCTGAGCTGAAATCCCCCCGGCAAACGCGATGACGGTTCAAGCGACATCGGATCCTTGCAGCGCCGTATCCTCGGAATGTTGCCTATGGTAGCATGAATGGCACCGGCCGGCACAACGTGCCGGATGGATCAGAGAAGGAGGGACGGCAATGGGTCGACGCGTCTCGGTATTCGCAGCATGTCTCGCGGCGTTCATCTACGCGGGACTCTCAGGCTGTGGTTATAACGACCTCCAGGGTTTGGACGAAGACACCAAAGCGGCCTGGAGCGAAGTCGTCAATCAGTACCAGCGGCGGGCCGATCTCATCCCGAACCTGGTGGCCACAGTAAAAGGCTATGCGGCGCATGAGAAGGATACACTGGAAGGGGTGGTGCAAGCCCGCGCGCAGGCGACCGGCATTCAGGTGACGCCGGAGTTGTTGAAAGACCCTGTGGCGTTCGAGCAGTTCCAGAAGGCTCAAGCGGGCCTGACCTCGGCGCTGAGTCGTCTGATCGCTATTGCGGAAAACTATCCGAACTTGAAAGCCGACCAGAATTTCCGTGACCTCCAGAGCCAGTTAGAAGGTACAGAGAACCGCATCGCGGTTGCCCGTAAGCGCTACATCGACCGCGTTGCCGAGTACAATAAAATGGTCCGATTCTTCCCCACGAATCTCACGGCAAAATTCCTCCTGCACATGGAGGAGAAACCGAACTTCACGGTTGCAGATGAGAAGGCCGTGACGACACCACCAGAGGTGAAATTCAACTGAACGCAGGCTCACGATGGATGCCATCAGCATGAGCCGTGTCTGGCGAGAGCCGGCGCGGCTCACGTTCTTTCTCTGCCTGTTGCTGGGGCCCGCATCGGCCTGGGCCCTCGATGTCCCCACGCTCACCGGCCGCGTTGTCGATCTCGCCCACGTGCTGCCGGCCCCCACGGTCGAAGCCGTCACCGCACAACTCAAGGTTCACGAAGAAACCACCGGCAACCAAGTCGCCGTCCTTGTGCTGCCATCCCTCGAAGGTGAACCGCTCGAATCTTTTTCCCACCGCGTCGCAACGACCTGGAAATTGGGTCAAAAAGGGACCGACAACGGCGTCCTGTTCATGGTTGCCATGAAGGAACGCAAGATTCGCATCGAAGTCGGCTATGGATTGGAAGGTACATTGACCGATGCGCGGTCGGCGCAGATCATCAGAAATGAGATCGTTCCCCGGTTTCGCGCCGGCGATGTGCCAGGCGGGGTTGCCGCGGGGGTTGATGCGATTCTGAAGACGATTGAAGGGACCTATCAGGTTTCCGACAAGGCGCCCCCGGGGCGGGACAGCGACAATATGGGACAGGTCGTGATGGCAGTGATTATCGGCTTAGTCGTTGGATTGGGCTTCATGAGTGTTCATCGGCTCCTCGGTCCGGTCGCCGGCACAGGACTCTCCATGCTTCTGGCGCCTTGGCTGGTGCCTGCCCTGATCACCGGAGGGATAACCCTATTGCTGCTCATATTCTTCATTGCAGCCGGTGCGGGGGGGAGAGGACGCGGGCGACACGGCGGGGACGACTGGGTTTGGTACAGCAGTCGAAGTGGCGGATGGGGCGGTGGCATATTTGGCAACGATACTGGCGGATTTGGTGGAGGCGGGGGCGATTTTGGAGGAGGAGGAGCCAGTGGAAATTGGTAGCAGGGTGGAGTTGACCGCAGCGGAACGGGAGCGGATCCGCCTGGCCGTGCATGCGGCGGAGCAGCGCACGAACGCGGAGATCGTCCCGATGATTGTGGCTCGCTCAGGAATCTATCGCGAGGCTCGACACCGGATGGGGCTCGCCCTCGCGCTCGTAGTCTTAACTGTGATGCTGACGATTGATTCGCAATGGCTTCCCTGGGGCTGGCATGCCTCGAACGCGGCCTGGCTCCTGCTCGCGACGCTGACTGCCTATGGTTGCGGCACATGGCTGGGAACCTTGTGGCCGGTCATTCGTCTGTGGACCTCCGCCGAGCGGATGCGCCACAAAGTAAGAGTCAGAGCGGAGCGCGCGTTTTCCCAGCATGCCATTTCGCAGACGCGTGAGCGCACGGGCGTGCTCATCCTTCTGTCGATTTTGGAACGGCAGATCTATGTGTTACCGGATCGATCATTAGCCGGACTCGCTTCGACCGATCAATGGGGGCAGGTCGTCCGAGCCGCCGTCGATCGGTTGACGCACGGTGACATCGTCAGCGGGTTATGCCAGGGGATCGAACAGAGCGGCGTGCTGCTTGCGGATGTCTGCCCCGGCCGCCCCGGTGACAGCCCGAACGAATTGCCGGATACGGTGATTCAAGAACCGTAAAGTGCAGTTCGATAGACTGCCCGGTATCGTTCCGTTAGAATCCGGATTCATGTCGGAACCCACCACCGCACCTCCTGACAAACCCCAGCACGAGAATCATTCGGTCGTGAAAGCGGCCGGCGTGATCGGCATTGCCACATTTTCCAGCCGCATCCTGGGATTTATCCGCGATATGGTCCTGGCCAGACTCTTCGGTGCGACACCGGCGGCCGACGCCTTCTTTGTCGCGTTCCGCATTCCAAGCTTGCTGCGCGAGCTGTTCGCGGAAGGCTCCATGTCCTCTGCGTTTATTCCGGTCTTTACGGAATATCACACGCTCAGGTCCAAGCGGGAAGCGTGGGAGCTGGCCAGTGCGGCGTTTACGACTTTGCTCACGATCGTGACGCTGGTGACTCTCCTCGGCATTGTTGCGGCACCCTGGTTGGTCCAAGCCCTGGCGCCGGGATTTCAGTCGTCCCCGGAAAAATTGGCGTTAACGACCGTCCTGACGCGCGTGATGTTCCCCTATCTTCTGTTTATCAGCCTTGCCGCGGTCGCCATGGGCATTCTGAATTCCGTGCGGGCGTTCGCGGCTCCGGCCTACGCCGCAGTATTCCTCAACGTGTTCATCATCGGCTGTGCCTTGTTTCTGTCGCCTCAATTGCCGGAGCCGATTGTCGGCGTCGCGATCGGCGTGGTTGCAGGAGGGGCGGCGCAGTTTGCCATGCAGCTCCCCAGTCTGAAACTGAGAGGGTTATTGTTTGGTTTGCGATTCCAGCTCGGCCATCCTGGTGTGAAGCGGATCGGCCAGTTGATGGTGCCGTCCTTGCTTGGGATGTCAGTCACGCAGATCAATTTGACTGTGAGCACGATCCTGGCCTCGTTTATCGCAGGCGCCCCAACCTATCTGTTCTATGGCATGCGGCTGATTCAATTTCCCTTAGGCATCTTCGGCGTGGCGCTGGCGATGGCCATCCTGCCGACGTTGTCGGCGCAGGCGGCGCGCGGGGCGCTGGAGGAACTCCGGACGACGCTCGGATTCGGTTTGCG
>DATIFR010000205.1:0-2756 GCA_035455145.1 Nitrospira sp. | reverse complement strand
GCGTACTTGTTCGTCATCAGGGAGCCCTGTGCCGCCAAGACCGCCGGGCTGGCAAAATTTTCCGAGGCGATCAGCAGGAGCTTGTTGCGTTGCCGTTCTTCTTCGGCATCGATGGCAGCATAGACCTCCGGATCGGTCGCCTGTAGCGCATCGAGAGAGCCGACAGCGTCTTTCATAGACATAGGGCCTCGTCGTTCCTATGCGGAAGCCGTTTCGGCTTCTTGCTTCTTGACTACGCGCACCGTTACAGCGGCGGTGACCTCACGCGGGAGCTTGACCGGAACCGTGAAACTCCCGAGCTCCTTGATCGGTTGAGGCAGCTGGATCTTGCGGCGATCCACCTGATACCCCTGCTCCGCAAGTCCTTCGGCAATGTCTTTTACCGTGACCGACCCGAACATCTTGTCGTCCTTACCGACTTGCGCCTCGACGGTCAGCGTCACGGTGGACATCTTCTTTGCGTGAGCCTCAATTTCGAGCTTCTCTTTCTTCGCCCGCTCTGCCGCCACGCGCTTCGCATGCTCGAAGGACTTGATGTTCCGATCGTTGGCAACAACAGCCTTCTTCCGCGGGAGGAGAAAATTCCGGGCAAACCCATCCTTCACATCGATGAGATCGCCCAAGTGGCCGACCCCTTCCATCGTCTCTTGTAGAATGACCTTCATACCCCTAACTCCTTCTGTTGGAAAGGAAAAGAGGATACTGGGGGGAGGGCGAAAAGTCAATTCCGATCTTCTGCGGACGGTGTCAATATTCACCATGAATCCTGGTTGAAACCGACAGCGATGGACTGGACTGTCGCTACGGTCAGCCCGTATGATGGCCTCCGAACTACTTCAATCGGGGATAGGGATGACAGCTCGAGACCTCATTGAGATCTGGGCCAGTCGGCTCCGCGCTGAACAAGAGCATTTGATGGAAGCGGGTCTCGACCAACCGATTGCCCCTGTGACGGGGCGCTTGGTGCAGATGGTTGGGACGCTCTATCTCTATGAATTCAGGCTTCCGGCAGGCCGATCATTGGAGATTGATACGCCGCTCTCGATTATTCCTGCTGACGCTATGGAACCGACGGAAGGTGTTGCCTTGAGTTGCCGAGGCGATCTAGCCGTCGTACAAACTTTTGACACCATCGGCCAGACGATCGAAGGTGCCACGATCATTCCCGATCGCGGGGGATTTCTTACCACCTCGGCTATACGACTGACGGAGATGCTGGCCCGAGCCGATGCCTACCGACTTGGTCCAGCCGACCGGTTGGCTCCTCTCCTCGAGGCTTCCGGTGGATTTGAAGATTCCGGGGTAGGTGCTGCTTCCATCCTGACGACCATTTGGTCGGACGATGCTTCGATGCGGCGCCAGCGGATTGCATCAATGGCGATCGAGCTGATCCGTGCGAACAAACGCATCCTTCTGGTCTGTCCGGACCACCATGCGGCGGACGAAGTGGCCGGCACGATAGCGCGAGCGATGAAAGCCGGAGGACTCCTGTATAAGACCTGGATTAGCCGCTATGAGATGACGTTGGCACAGCAGGCCTCAGGGCTTGCCATTCACGAGTTGGGGTTTGAGGCTCAGATGCATCAGTTTTATGCCAAGTCACGTGCAGACAAAGCGGCGCTCCGGCGCAAGTATGAACGCTTTCGCGAGCTCACGCCGCTCTTGGCCTATAAAGGACAGAAGCAAAAGGATCTCGACGAAGTGCGTCTGCTAGAGTGGCGGTTGCTTACACAACTGAGCGATCTGCAAGCTAAGACCAAAGAAGCCAACGCAACGCTGGCAGAGTACGAGAGTCTCCCATTGTTACGTCGTCTGAGCATGCAGGCCGTCGGGAAAAACGTCGAGTCGCTCCACCAGTACCTCGCCCTCTATGAGAGTCAGATCGCCGCCCTCATGAAGGAGCTTGATATTGCGAAAGCCCGCATCGCTGAATTGGTGCCGGAAGCGGCCGTTCCGAAAGACATGAGGCCGGAGTTCGAGGAATTGAAAGAGGACATCGTTCGATTGGGCGGCACGAAGAAGATTCGAGAACTGCTGGCTGCCGAGGAAGACACCAATCGGCAGGCCTTTATCCAGAACCGGCGGCTGGTCATTACCACGGCGGCACGCGTCCTCGGCGATCCGTTATTCAGCCGCGTCCGGTTCGACGTGCTCATAGCCGACAGCGCGCCATGGATCTCAGCGCCTGCTTTACTCGGATCGGCGGGACTCGTCCGAGAACGGATTGTGTTGACGGGTGATACCAGAGACATCGCCGGCGCAGGACTCTGGACTTCATCTGAACTATCAGCCGGAATCCGCACTAAGGACGAGAGCCTTGCTTGACGCGGACGATCCGAATTCACGATAATCCGGCTCCCTGACGTTTCATCAGCAGCCTCCTATGCCGAAGTGGCGGAACTGGCAGACGCACTAGATTCAGGGTCTAGCGCCCGCAAGGGTGTCCGGGTTCAAATCCCGGCTTCGGCACCACACCACATTCTCCGCCCCTATCAAGCCTTTCCAGCGTTTTAGAGCCCTCGTTTCTAACACCCATTAACACCTGCCACGGCGTGTTTTTGGGCTGAATTGTCAAGTAATTGTCAAGTGAGCCTGCCTAGGGGGGCAGAACGCGGTTCTAAATTCCCTCGGATCTCGGTACTGACTCGCAGGTCAGATATCATGTCTCGCGAGTGGAAGGAGCGGGTGGGCGGCCGACGCTCGAGCACGCAGGTCTTAAATCGTAATGCTCCGACCATCGGTGAAAAAGAGCAGCG
>DATIFR010000204.1:0-5099 GCA_035455145.1 Nitrospira sp. | reverse complement strand
CACTTGTACGAATAAGAGGACACCGATCGCACGAACATCGAAGGCCACAGCCCTTGCTATCGCGAGGGCCATGCTCGACAAGAAGGCCACAGACGTCCTCGTCCTCCATGTCGCGAAACTGACCTCTGTTGCCGATTATCTGGTCCTGGGTTCCGCAGATTCCGACCGGCAAACCAGGGCCATTGCCGATCACGTTGATGGTGTACTGTCCCAGACCGGACAGGGAGCCCTCAGCATAGAAGGCAAAGCATCGTCACAGTGGGTGCTTATGGACTTCGGCGATGTGGTCGTCCACATTTTCCGGCAGGATGCGCGCCACCATTATGGCCTCGAACGATTGTGGGCAGATGCGAAACAGATTCCCATTCCCGGGGAAGAGCCGGCTCAGCCGGTAATTGCTCAGAAGCCGGCCCCGCGAGTAAGGACCAGCGCAGCCAAACGAGCGTAATGCAATGCTCAGACTGCTTACCACGATCTTCCTCGTCAGCACCGGAATCTTCGTCTACAGTTATTTCCGCGAACTGAATCCCGGCACTATCACCGTCCATACAGGCCCCTCAACGCAGTTCGAATTGAGCGCGGTCACCCTCGCCGTCTTCTCCATGGCCGTCGGGGCCGTGCTCGTGGCGCTGGCGGTCGGCATGCGGCAGACCGTGCACGTGATCGGCAATTGGCGCAGCACGCGGCTTCAACGGCGGAAAGAAAAAGTCGACGCGCTGTACCGCGAAGGTACCCACGCCTTCATGTCGAAGCGCACAAGCGAGGCTGTCAACCTCTTCGAAAAAGCCCTCGCCATCGATCCCAATCGAATCGACTCTTTGCTCTGGTTGGGCAACATCTACCGGTCCGAGAGCAATTATTCGGAAGCCATCCGATTGCACCAAAACGCCCATCGCATCGACGACCGCAATATCGAGATCCTCTTGGAATTGGCGAAAGATCTCGAGGGCGCCAAACGGTATGAGGATGCCCTGCAAGCGCTCCACAAGATCCTGAAAATCGAGCCGGACAACCTCACGGCGCTGATTCGCAAGCGCGATCTTTTGATTCGCCTCGAGAAATGGAGCGACGCGCTCGAAATCCAGCATCGCATGGCCAAGGCCAATCTTCCGGAATCGGAACGCCGTGCCGAAGCTCAGCTCCTCACTGGCTGCCTGTATGAAGTCGGCCGCCAGCTCCTCGAACGCGGGCACGCCGACAAGGCCAGGCGCTATTTCCGTGGCGCCATCAAGAAAGACCGGACCTTCCTCCCGGCCTATATCGGACTCGGCGAGATCCTCATCCAGGAAGGCAAGACCAAGCAAGCTGTTGAAATTTTGAAAAAGGTCTTCGCGAAGACCCGTAACGTAATCATTCTCCACCGGCTCGAGGAACTCTTCCTGGAGCAGGGCGAGCCGAGCGAGATCATCCGCACCTATCAGGAAGCCCTGGCGCAGGATCCGAACAACTCCATTCTGCAGTTCTACCTGGGGAAGCTCTACTATCGCCTGGAGATGGTCGACGAGGCCTTCGACATTCTCTCCACCATCGAAGGACCTCAGGACCAGTTGGTCGACTATCACAAGATCATGGCGAATCTATTCTTACGCAAGCAGCACATGGAACAGGCCGTCGTCGAATTGAAGAAGGCGTTGCAATTCAAGAAGCGTGTCGTCGTCCCCTACGTCTGCACGGCCTGCCAGCAGGAAACGACGGAATGGTCCGGACGCTGCCGCCGCTGCGGCAATTGGAACACTTTCGTCGCACTCCCCTGGCTGGAAGGCGGCCAAGCATCAGCAGGACGGGACAGCAGCCAGCTGCAACCTCGCACAATCCCCTACCAAGGCATTGCTTCTCCGTTTGAAACCGTGTAGGTTTTCCGCTCATACAGACAATGTGACAGAAACCGGTGCTGCGTGATCACCTCGCGACAGCGTGATGAGTGAAGGAGCCTCCGATGGTCGTGTATCAGGAACTTGCCAACAAAGCCCTGCAGGATGAACTGCTCACCCGTTCAGAATGCCATGCCGTTATGAACGCCCCCGATGAGAATCTTCTCGAACTTCTGCAGGCCGCCTTTGCCGTGCGATCCCGCTATTTCGGAAAAACCGTCCGCCTGCAGATGTTGCAGAACGCCAAGAGCGGCGCCTGCCAGGAAGACTGTCACTACTGCTCGCAATCCGCTGTCTCAACCGCACCGATAGAACGCTATAACTTATTGCCGCAGAAACAGATGATCGAAGGAGCACGCCAAGCCGCTGCTTCCAAGGCTCAGCGCTATTGCATCGTCATCAGCGGCAGAAGTCCGCTCGATCGCGAGATCGACGAGATCGCCGGCGCCGTCCGTGCTATCAAGCAGGAAATTCCGATTCAGATCTGCTGTTCGCTCGGTTTGATGAACGAGCAGCAAGCCGTGCGGCTGAAAGCCGCCGGTGTCGATCGCGTGAACCACAACTTGAACACGAGCGAGGCGTTCCACTCGTCAATTTGCACCACCCACACGTTTCAGGATCGACTGTCTACCATCAAGAACGCACGTGCGGCGGGATTGGAAATTTGCTCGGGTGGGATCGTCGGCATGGGCGAAAAGGACGAAGATCTCATCGATCTCGCCATGGCTTTGCGCGAAATCAAACCGGACTCGATTCCGCTGAATACCTTGCATCCGGTCGCAGGCACCCCCTTGGAGAATTGCGACAACCTCACGCCGCAACGCTGTTTGAAAGTCCTCTGCCTCTTCCGCTTCCTTCATCCGCGAACGGAAATCCGCATCGCGGGAGGCCGAGAGCACAACCTGCGCAGCCTGCAACCGTTGGCCCTCTATCCGGCCGATTCGGTCTTCGTGAACGGCTACCTCACGACACCCGGCGCCCCGGCACCGGAAGTCTGGGGGATGATCGAAGATTTGGGCTTTACAATCGAAGTGGATTACCAGCAGCCTGTGACCAAGTAGTTCTCTTCTACTCCTCTCTCAGGCCGTCAACAACGGTTTGTCTGGCTGCCCAACGTGCTGGAAAGTAGCCGGCGAGCCAGGCTGCAGCGATTGCGAGCAGCACGGCTTGGAAGAGCACTGCAATCGGAATCGTCATGCGGATCGTCCAGCCGAATGACTGTTTATTGATGACGGCGATCAGCACCCAGGCCAGCGCAAGCCCACCGATGACGCCCAAGACCGCCCCGATCATTCCCAGGTAAACAGCCTCCCACAGCACTAACCGTTCCACTTGGTCCGTACTGGCGCCGATTGCCTGCAATGTGGCCAACTCACGGCGCCGCTCCAGCACGGCAGTCACAAGCGTATTCACAATGCCGAGCACTGCGACCAGCACCGCAATGGCTTCGAGCACATAGGTCAAGACGAATGTACGGTCGAAGATATTCAGGATTTCCCGCCGGAGTTCCTTGTTTCGGATGATCGTTGGCGGCGTCAGGCGCTCTTGTCCCCTGGTGAGCCCTCGAGCCACGGATTGGCGGACCTGGTCGCTGTCCGCAGCCGGCTCGAGATACAGCGCAAAGACTGTCACTCGGTCGTCGTTCCAGAGCTGGCGATAGAACGTTCGCTCCATCACCATTTTCCCGCCGTCGGTCGCGTAGTCGTAGAAGATACCTTCGACGGGAACCGCCTTCGGCCCATTCGGCGTTACGATCATCACCGTTCCGCCGACACGCAGGCTGAGTCGATTCGCCAGGACTTCCGACAGCAGCACCCCGCCCGTCTCGGCGGCCCGCATGAGGACGCTGGTCGAATCGCCCTCCACCATCAGGTATCGACTCCGTTGCGCATGAAGCCGGAGATCCCTCGACACCAGCGCCACTGGTTGCCCCTGCGCTTCGACCTGCACATCTCGATAGGTATCCACAGCCGCCACTCCCTCTGTGGCTTGTAGCGTCGGCAACCATGCAAAAGGAAGTGTGCGCGCAGCCTGGCCTACCTGCTTCCCATGCAGCCAGGCCGGCGGGGCGATGACCAGATCAGCCATCACGGTATCGTTGACCCATACCTCGACAGTTTCACGAAAACTTCGCACCATGACAACCACGCCGATCATGATGGCTAACCCCACTATCAAAGCTGAAACGGTCACTCCGTTACGGCCTGGATGGCGAGCGGCATGGTCTGCTGCGATGTGCCGGAGATTTCCCGAGAGCGCCAGAGACGACGGGCTTCGATGTTGACTCACCGATCTCAAAGCCACGATACAGACCGGCGCAAGAAGTGAGAGCGCGCCCAACAGGCAAAGCGTGGCGACATAACCAAAGATCGGTAATCCTGCCACTGGACGACCGAGCGTGCAGAAGCCGCCAAGAATCAGCAATGCGAGACTCCCCCATACATATCGCCGCCCTCGGAGTTGCGCGGTCGTTTCATAATCTCCTGGCGCGAGGGCTTTGGTCGTCACGGTTCGACTCGCATCGATGCTGGGACCAAGCGCACCGGCCATCGATACCGCCATCCCGACGACAACACCTTGGATGAGAGCCACGACGCTGTGCGCATCAAACGTCATCGCGGCTCCTTGTGCGGCCAGAGGCACGTACAGATCGCTGATCGTACGGCTGACGAGCAACACCAAACTCCGAGCCAGCCAAAGGCCAGCAAGGCTGCCCAGCAATCCTCCAAGCAAGCCAAACAATCCGGCTTCGACGAGAAACAAACCGGCCACATGCCGTTCAGTCATGCCAAGCGCACGGTAGATGCCGATCTCCCGGCGTCGTTGGGCCACGGAGAAACTCATCGTGTTATAGACCAGAAACATCCCGACCAGAAGTCCGACCCAGCTTAGGACCGCCAGATTGAGCTGAAAGGCCCCGATCATCTTCTCGACTTGCGCGGTTCGCTGCGCCGGTCGTTGCACAATGAGATGAGGCGGGAGGACTGTGCGTACGGCAGAGGAGACGTCTTCTGGCGTTCGATCTGCGGCCGTTACCAGCTCGATGCGATCTAGCCGGCCGACCGATCCGAAGAGGACTTGCGCGGCCGCAAGGTCCATGACCACCACGCGATCCCACAGCGACTCCCGCTCCTCATCGCTCCGAATGAGCCCTGCCACCCGCAGCCGCACATTTTGAGAAGCCACTGCGACGTCAATCGTACTCCCCTGCGCGAGATTCCACTCCAA
>DATIFR010000203.1:0-6217 GCA_035455145.1 Nitrospira sp. | reverse complement strand
GTCTCGACTAGATTCGGCTTCAAGAGAATACGTTTGCCCTTCAATTCCTCAGGAGCAATACCCAACTCCAAAATCCCCCTCGAAATCAAATCCGCAATGTCCAGCTGGTAGTTGGCAGCTTTAGCCACGAATGCTTGCGCCCGTTGCGGCCTGCGGAAATACCGCTTCGGGACGAGAAGCAATCCTGTTCCAATCACAAGACCGGCCGACGCTGCCAAAAGCACGTCGCGGCGCGTAAGGCCTCCCGTCGATGTGGAATCCACGTGATCTAACACGGCACTCCTTACTGACCGATGACTGCTGGCGCCTGATTACGACCCCCGTGCAAGAACAGAGGGGTCGCCGTGTGCGATTCTCCTGCTAATGCGCCCAAGAAGAGAAGGCAAAGCGCCGACGTATCGTAATCGCCATAACGGAGTTGATTTGCCAAACAGCGTTCGACCAGGGCTGCGCCGTTCGACGGCCACAACTCCCAGGCCGCAAGACCGAGCAAGCTCCACCCGAGAGAAATCGGCGTGCGCAATCGTGGGATCTCGCCTTGAAGATAATCGAGACTCCTGGAAACCGTGTTTTGGTCGACCATTCCTGCCAAACCGGTTAATGCGGCACCTGTGCTCTCCGGCATGGGATGGAGTTCCTTCCCAAACATAAGGGTGTTCCCATAATTCCATCCCCCATGGGGCAACTGACGATCAAGAATCATTCTGATGGCTTCATGGACGCGGTCGTGCTGACCATGCCCTGCCGCCCGCAACGCGATCACGCACGTAGCCGTGGGTTCAACCCAGGAATGGGTGTCATTGATCCAGGGCCACCCCTTCAGGATCGTATTGTGTGCCCACGGGGCATCAGGCTTCCTAGGAAAGTGAATGCCGCTGGTATCAAGCAGGAAGCGAACAGCACGACTTTGAGCAACTTGGCTTGCCGGTGAATCCTGCCAGGCAAGAACCGCCAGAGGGGTGGGCCAGTAGGAAGCAGGATGGTCCTTTGTCACACACAGTCGACCATCTTCGCTTTGCTCACGGGCCAGGATCCCGCAGACCTTTTCGAGTATCTCATTCGATCCGCCGCATGCACGAAAGGCAAGTACTCCCCAAGCAGTCGAGTCAACTTGGAATGTACCTCCGAGCCTTCCGGCAAAGCCTCCATCAGGCAGCAAGCGGCGGTAAAGGGATGTCTCTACAATCTTCCGGAATGATGAGCGAGGCAAATAAGATCCCCATTCTTCTTAATGGCCCGTCATCGCCGGGAATAGCACCCGGATCATTTTGATGCATGCCGGACCAATCACGACCATGAACATGCTCGGGAAGATAAAGAAAATGAGCGGTATCAGCAGCTTGACCGGCAACTTTGCAGCCAACTCTTCCGCTTTCAGTCGACGAGTGGTGCGCATCGAATCGGCATGCACCCGAAGGGCTTGACCGATACTCGTCCCGAACCGGTCCGTCTGCACAAGGAGTGCGACCAGGTTTCTCACCTCTTCCAAGTCGGTTCGATGAGCAAGATTTCTCAGCGCCTCCTGCCGTGCAACACCCGTTCGTAGTTCTAACGTCAGCATGTTCAATTCATCGCTCAATTCTGGGTGAGCCCGTTTGACCTCTTCGCCGACTCGACCGATAGCCTGGTCTAACCCCAACCCTGCTTCGACACAGACCACCATCAGATCCAAGGCATCCGGAATGGCCCGCTGAAGCGCATCCTTTCGAACAGCAATGGCCCTGCGCAACCAGTACGCTGGAGCATAATAGCCACAAGCTGCGGCAAGGACATAGAAAAATGTCAATTTTGCAGCGCTGGGAAATCCCAGGACCTTTGCCGGAATGATCGCCAACAGGCAGACTACGACAATGGCGAGCAGGAGTTTGGCGCCGACGAAAAAAACCGGGGCTTTCCCGGATCGATAACCGGCGTTGATGAGGAGGCGGCGAGTCGCACGAACTTCCTCAACGTTAGACGGCTGATTCATACGGGCGAACCATTCGAGCAAGTACCGCAGCTGCGCCATGAGCTGCTCGGCCATTCCTGCAGGAGTCGCTTCAGAATCCACGGCAGCACTAGCGCCGTCAGCCCGGCGACGCCAAGTCTGCAAGGCTTCTCTGGAATTGAAGTAGAAGAAGACAGCCGAACTCGCTAACGCAACCGCGAGAAAGGTGACCAGCGCAACGATCAGAGGGACATCCATACTTGACTCCTTAGACTTTGATATTAACCATGCGCTTCATGATGATCGCGCCTGTCACCATGAGAAAACTCCCGATCATGACCATATTCTTCCCGATGGGATCCGTGAACAGCGTCGACATATACTCAGGATTCATTATGTAGAGAGCGCCACCGACAACAAAAGGGAGACCGAATAAAATAATCGCGGAGAAACGCCCTTCGGCCGATAAGGCTCTGACTTTTAGTTGCAATTCGAACCGCCTCCGGATCAGTCCTGCCAGTGAATCGATGATCTCAGCCAAATTACCTCCGGTTTCCCGCTGGACGAGAACCGAGGTCACAAAGAACCGCAAATCCACGCAATCCAGCCTATCAGTCATATTTTGGAGCGCCTCCGGAAGAGACACGCCCATGGAGACTTCATCGAACACACGCCGGAACTCAACACCGATGGGATCGGCGGCTTCATCCCCAACCAGCTTCAATCCGACCGAGAAGGCATGTCCGGCCTTCAGAGCCCGCGAGACCAACTCAAGCGCTTCCGGCAACTGACGCTCGAACATCGCCATCCGTTGACTCTTGAGCCAATAGAGATAGCCGGCAGGAAGGACACCTGCACTGGCCGCTATAACAAGCGCCACGACCATAGGAAGATGCGTCGATACGGCGAACAGGAATCCGCTCAACGCCAAGAGCGGTGTGGCTAAGACAAAGATCCCCAACGGGACCCGACAGTCCGCCTGTCGGTGGAGTACGCGAAGGGGTTGGGATCGGCGCATCTTCATCAAGATATCGTTCAACCAAGGAATGTCGCTGAGCGACTCCTTTCGAACGATCTCGATCTGCGTAGCGGCCTCAGGAGCCGACCACTTTTGGATCCGTTCGACCGCTCGATCCGTCCCGCGGGGAGCCATCATGCGATGTGCCAGCGCACACCCTTGGAGAAACACGAGGATCGTCCCGAAGATACCCAGCGCAATCAGTGCGGTCAGCATTCGTACACCTTTTGCGGATCAAAAATCTCGGCTGGAAGTGCGACCCCTTTAGCGATCAGCCGTTCGGCGAACTTCGGGCGCACGCCGGTCGCCTTGAATCGACCTTTGACGTTCCGCTTCTCATCAAGACCGGTCTGCTGGAATGTAAACAGCTCCTGCAAGGTGATCAAGTCGCCCTCCATGCCGACGACCTCTTGCACACTGACAAGCTTTCTAGTCCCATCCGACAACCTGGCGATCTGAATAATGACATCCAGCGCGGACGAAACATAATGGCGCATCGCCTTCGTCGCCAGATTGAGCCCGGCCATCGACACCAAGGTCTCAATCCTGGTCAGAGCATCCCGGCAGGAATTGGCATGGACAGTCGTGAGCGACCCGTCGTGACCGGTGTTCATCGCCTGAAGCATGTCGAGACATTCCGCCCCACGCACCTCACCCAGGATGATCCGGTCTGGACGCATACGGAGGGCATTCTTTACTAACTCACGCTGTGCGACCTCGCCTTTCCCTTCAATATTGGCAGGGCGGGTTTCCAAACGAACCACATGATCCTGGCGAAGCTGTAACTCGGCAGCGTCTTCGATCGTCAAGATCCGCTCATTGTTCGGGATGAATCCTGACAGAATGTTCAACATCGTCGTCTTTCCAGTACCGGTTCCACCGGAAATCAACACGTTCAACCTGGCCTGCACGATCGCCTTCAGCAACTCACCGATCTCCGGCGTCAACGACCGTTTCTCGATCAAATGATACATTTGTAGCGGATCCTTACTGAACTTTCTGATCGAGAGTGAAGGTCCATCGATTGCGAGCGGAGGGATGATCGCATTGACGCGGGAGCCGTCCGCAAGCCGGGCATCGACCATCGGCACCGATTCGTCGATGCGCCGCCCGACACGCGAGACGATCTTCTCGATGATTTTCTTCAGGTGCGCATCGTCTTTGAATCGGACAGAAGTATGCTCAAGACGTCCGGCTCGCTCGACATAGACCTGCTTGTGCCCGTTCACGAGGATGTCGTTGACGGTCGTATCCGCCAGTAACGGCTCCAACGGCCCCAACCCGAGCACTTCGTGGAGAATGTCTTGCGTAATCTGAGCCCGTTCCCGTTGATTGAGGGGGACAGATTCCTGCTGCAAGAGCTGCTCAATCAGTTTGGTCAACTGAGCAGTCACAGCCTCCTGCGACATCGCACTGATCGCATTGAGATCAAGCAACTCGATTACGCGCTGGTGGAGACGGTCCTTCAGTTCCTGGTAGTGGGACGCGAGCTCAGTCCCGTTTGTCTGTTTCATCGTGAGCATAGTTCCTACTTGCCCTCCTTTTCGCCCCAGTTACTGATCCATGCCGCATCATCTGAACCGCTTAAACGACCGATGGCTTCCCTTTCATCTCAAGCCCGAAGCTCGGAAGATACCGCCCCAGGAACGACGCTGTTTTACTCGGTTCTTTCCCAGCCGTTGCCCCGTCTACAGCCACCTTGTCGCCAATGAGCTGATCCGTCCCTCGCAAGTACCATTGTCCGATCGTCGTCCTTGATGCCATGATCGTCAGCGGCTTCCCATGGTCGAGAGCATCGCTGGCCGTCCCATAGTCGTTCGGGATCAGTCCGGCCATGCGCAGGCCCAACATATTTTCTGTCTCGCTCAACAAGTCCTTCTGGTCATTGATATAGCGATTGACGACCACCAGCAACTTGCCCGCCTGGTATTGTGCAGATCCCAATGCCTCCAGCAACCGCTTGGTACGACGGATGGCTGGTAATGACAGCGTTGTGACGACGATGACCTGATCGGAACAATCCAGGGCTTCCTTGACCGCCGGCTCGAGTACATGCCCGCAATCGACAAAGACATGCCGATGCATGGATCGGAGAAGACCGATCACGCGCATCGTGCTGCCGGGGACTTGCTCAGTCCCTTCAAACCCTTCATACCCTGACGGGAGTAGATGGAGCCCCGAGGAATGTCGCGCCAAGCTGCTCCGGACAATCGTTTCATCCAGCCGCGAGATGTCATTCGACAGATGTTTCAGTCCTTGAGACGGATGGAGGTCCAAGAACAATCCGAGATCTCCCCCATGCATATCGAGGTC
Source organism: Nitrospira sp. (assembly GCA_035455145.1). GTDB lineage: Bacteria > Nitrospirota > Nitrospiria > Nitrospirales > Nitrospiraceae > Nitrospira_C. Next base: position 959 of record DATIFR010000203.1, on the reverse strand, counting down.
CATTAACGACACCGGATCCCCCGGGCTCGCCTGCTGGACCGAAATCGCGAGATTCGTGGCGACCGTGCTCGCGCCCACCCCGCCCCTCGCGCCGATCACGCTGACGACCCTCCCCGACTGTGTCTCCACGCCGGACACACGCCCGTTGAATCGTTCTTCGAACCGCGCAAGAGCCGGCTCCACTTCTTGGCGCGTCAGGGGCTGAGGTAGGAATTCCTTCACCCCGAGCCGGAACGCTTCCAGCAGCACCTGGGGGTCCGTCCGCGAAGCCGTGAGAAACACCTCGAGATCCGGCGATGTGCTCAGCAGTGCACGGATGTGGCCAAATGTCTGTTGCGGTCGCAATTCGTCCAATTCGAGCAACAACATGTCCGCCGCACCGGTCCCCTGCCCCCTGGTGATCAGGTAGTCGCGCCGACGCGAGACGATTTCCTCAAACGTCTGCCGAGCATCTTCGTTTCGACAATCGATCGACACTGCAATCAATCGAGCCATGCCAGCTATTCTCCTCGGTTATTCGAATTATTCGACAAGACCTGGAATCGTTGAGAGGACCGGCCCATACGGGGGACCACCCCCAACTGTATTCCCCTCGAAAATGTTGCACAGGATGGTCGCCTCGATCAAAAAATTCGGTGCGCCTTGGACATTCGTGATCCGGGCTTCGGCATACCCGATGATCGGAATCGGGCCGTTGGGTGGCGTACAGTCCGGAGACTGATACACAGGCACGAAAACGTCCCAGTTACCGTTGGCATCTTTCTTAGCATTGTAGAGATTAATGAGGTTGGGGAAGGCGCTGGCCACGTTGCCATTGATAAAATTCAGGGTGTCCCCTGGCGATGTGCCGGGTGATGTATACGTGCCGCCAGTCATCCCATCGATAATATTTCTCAACGTATTCGCGTTGGCCGGTGACTGATCGAATGTATGCCAGGCGGAACAGGCCTGCGGCGTTC
>DATIFR010000202.1:0-27671 GCA_035455145.1 Nitrospira sp. | reverse complement strand
GATTGAATTACTCAGCGACGACAACGGGGCCTGCACCGGGGCGATTCTCAAGGATCTCGACAACCAGCGCCATGTGGTGGTCGCAGCCAAGGCGGTGATTCTCGCGACAGGCGGCATCGGCCGCTTACATATTCAAGGATTCCCCACGAGCAATCACTATGGTGCCACGGGGGACGGTCTGTGCCTGTCCTATCGCTTGGGCGCCAGACTGGCGCACATCGACACGTTCCAGTATCACCCTTCAGGCGCGGTGTACCCTGAGCAATTAATCGGCGCGCTGGTGACGGAAGGTATTCGTTCGGAAGGCGGACAACTTGTCAATGCGAAGGGCGAGCGGTTCGTCAATGAGCTCGACACCCGCGACGTCGTCTCCTCGTCCATCATCCGCGAGTGTGAAGAGGGCCGCGGGATCAGGACTATGTCCGGCCGCGTCGGTGTCTGGCTGGATACGCCGCTGCTAGATGCAGAACACGGGCCCGGCACGCTCGAGAAGCATTTCCCGGCGATGGTGATGCAGTTTGACCGGTTCGGCATCGATATCAGCAAAGATCCTGTCCTGATCTATCCGACGCTGCACTACCAAAACGGCGGCGTGAAGATCGATACGAATTCGGAAACCAACGTGAAGAATCTGTTCGTTGCAGGGGAAGCTTCTGGCGGGCTGCACGGCCGTAACCGTTTGATGGGCAATTCGCTGCTCGATCTGATGGTTTACGGCAAGCGGTCAGGATTAACCGCCGCCGGACGAACCGGGTCCATGACACAAGGGAAACTCACGCTGAAACATCTGCAACGCTTCCGCGCCGAAGCCAAGAAGCATGGCAATCCCAGCGGTGTCATCTCGCCGATGATCCTGCCGGCCTACACAAGAAAAGTCAGCTGAGAGGGGTACAGCATGAATGTGCACGAGTTCCAAGCTAAGTCTCTGTTTGCCCAATTCGGCGTACCGGTGCCACGCGGGAAGGAGATCACTGCTCCGGACGCGGCAACCGCTTGGGCCAATGAACTGAACACGCCAGTCTTCGTCGTGAAAGCGCAGATTCATGCCGGCGGGCGCGGCAAGGCGGGAGGCGTCAAGATCACAAAGGACAAGGGTGCGGTGGCTGGTTTCGCGAAGGAGTTGCTTGGGAAGACCCTCGTCACCCATCAGACTGGTCCCAAAGGCCGCACCGTGCACCGTCTCCTCATGGAAGAAGGTGCGAATATTGCCAAGGAGCTGTATCTCTCCATCCTCGTCGATCGCGACACCGGCTGGCCGACCTTCATCGCCAGCACCGAAGGCGGGATGGAAATCGAAGAAGTCGCAGCCCACACGCCGGAAAAGATCATCAAGGAAGCGATCGATCCAGCCGTCGGATTCCAAGGCCATAACGGTCGCAACGTCGCCTTTGCGCTGGGATTGCAGAATATCGAGCCTGCCGTGATCAATCCCTTCGTGAAGCTGCTGGACAATCTCTATCGCTTATTTATGGAAAAGAACGCGGCGTTGGTTGAGATCAACCCCCTCATTATCACGAAGGAAAAGACGCTGGTGGCGCTGGACGGCAAAGTTTCGTTTGATGACAACGGGCTCTTCAAGCACGAAGACGTCCAGAAGATGCGAGACCTAAACGAAGAAGAGCCGCTGGAGATCGAAGCAACGGCGAACAACCTGAACTATGTGAAGCTAGATGGCAACATCGGCTGCATGGTCAACGGGGCAGGCCTCGCGATGGCGACAATGGATGTCATCAAGCTGGCGGGCAGCGAGCCGGCCAACTTCCTGGACGTCGGCGGCGGCGCCACGAAAGAGACCGTGGCGGCCGGCTTCCGGATTCTGCTGAAAGACCCGAACGTGAAAGGCATTTTCATCAATATCTTTGGCGGCATTGTCCGTTGTGAACGTATTGCGCATGGCGTAATCGAGGCGGCCAAGGAAGTGAAGATCACGGTGCCGTTGGTCGTGCGTCTGCAGGGCACGAATGCCGAAGAAGGCCGCAAGCTGCTGGCCGAATCCGGCCTCAAACTGGAAGTGGCCAACGATTTGTGGGAAGCGGCGCAAAAGATTGTGAAGCTGACCGGAAAAGCGGCGTGAGACGACAAATGGAGGCACAGGGATAAGCCCCTGTGCTCGCGCAACGCGCGCCCTCAGAAGGGCCTCGTTGGACGCGGCGCAGTGGGGGCTTAGCCCTGCGCCTCCGAAAGATTGCTTCCCGGTCATGGGAAGGTGAAATAAGAAAGAAAAGAGGGAATCGTGAGCATTCTCGTCAATAAGAATACGCGGGTGGTGGTGCAGGGAATTACGGGCAAGGAAGGCTCGTTCCATGCGACCCAGTGTAAGGCCTACGGGACGAAGATCGTGGCCGGCGTGACGCCAGGCAAGGCCGGGCAGGATGTCGAAGGGATTCCGGTCTTCAATACCGTTCGCGATGCGGTCAAGAAAGAGCAGTGCGACACCTCGTTGATTTTTGTGCCGCCGCCTTTCTGTGCCGATGCGATCCTGGAAGCGGCCGACGCCGGCATCAAACTCGTGATCTGTATTACCGAAGGGATTCCGGTTAATGACATGGTGAAGGTGAAGCGCGCGCTCCACGGTCGGGACGTGCGATTGATCGGCCCGAATTGCCCCGGTGTCATTACGGTCGACGAGGCGAAAATCGGCATCATGCCTGGCTTCATCCATAAGAAGGGGATCGTTGGGGTCGTGTCCCGCAGCGGCACCCTCACGTATGAAGCGGTGCATCAGCTCTCGACATTGGGATTGGGCGAAACCACCTGCGTCGGCATCGGCGGCGATCCGGTCAATGGGACAGGATTTGTCGACGTGCTGCCCTTGTTCGAGAGAGATCCTGAGACACAGGCCATTGTGATGATCGGAGAAATCGGCGGTGATGCAGAAGAAAAGGCCGCTGAGTTCATCAAGAAGAATGTCAAGAAGCCGGTCATCAGCTTTATTGCCGGGATTACCGCGCCTCCAGGACGCCGCATGGGCCACGCCGGGGCGATTATTTCGGGCGGCAAGGGCACTGCTGCAGAGAAGATGAAAACGCTCGAGGCGGCCGGCGTGAAGGTCGTCAAGAATCCGGCCGAGATCGGCAACGCGGTAAAGAAGGCGCTGGGCCGCTAAGGACGGTGTGCCCCAGCACTGCTGTTGCAGCTGCAAACCGTTCGAGTCTTTCCCCTAGCCCAAATCCTCTGGCAACCGTCTACAATGAACCTGTGCGGCCGCTGATCCACTTATTCGCTTCCCCCCACTCGCGATAACGTGGTATTGTAACTTAGAGGTGATACGTCCCTTCCCGTTGCGATTCGTTTCCCAACTAGACCCTCGGCAGTTTGGTTTCCCTGTTCAGGTCGAGGCCTAACCCAGGAGTATCGTTGCGAGTCTTCCTCATTCACGTTCGTGATCCGCAATTCTACGCACTTCCAGCCAAAACTCGCGCCAAAAACGGCAATATTCGCGTGATGGGCTTTCCGCCCATCGGCATCATGTCGCTCTCGTCCGTCCTCAAACAGGCCGGCCACGAGTGTGTCATGTTCGACCAGGCGAATCCCGATACACCGAACGACGTTATCATCGAAGAGATCAAACGCTGCAAGCCGGACCTCGTGGGATTGAGTTTTCTCAGCACGACGAGCTATCCCTACGCGAAGATGCTTGCGCGGAAAATTCGTTTGGCCGATTCCACGGTCAAGCTCGCGTTTGGCGGCGTGTTTGCCAGCCTGAATGCCGGTCTTGTGAAGCTGCAATGTTCGGAGGTCGATTTTGTCTGCCGCGGAGACGGCGAACAGCTCCTTCTCGATCTCCTCGCTCATCTGAACGATCCAGAAGGCGTGGCCGGTTTGACCTGGATGAAGGATGGCCTGGTCATCAACAATCCGGGCCGTCCGATGGAGCGGCAGCTGGACCAATGGCCCCTCCCGGACCGCGAAAGCCTCAAACTCGACTTTGTCGAGTCGATGCCGCTCGATGTGCCGGCGGTGTTGTCGATGGAGCGGTTTACCACCATGCAAACGTCACGTGGTTGTCCCTGGCCCTGCATTTTCTGCGACATTCCGATCTTCAACGAAGGTAAGTGGCGCGCGCGCAGCGCGCTGCATGTGGTGAATGAGCTGAAGTATCTTGAAGCGCAGGGATATGGCGCAGTCTACTTCGTCGACGATCACTTCTTGCTCCAGCCGAAGCGCATTGAGGCCATTTGCAACGGCGTGATCGACGCTGGGCTCCGGATTCAATGGGGAATCGAAGGTCGGGTGGATTCCGTGGCGCAGCATCTATTTCCTGTCATGGCGAAGGCGCATTGCCGGACGGTCATGTTCGGAATCGAAAGCGGCAGTCAGAAGATTCTGGATCGGCTCAAGAAAGAGCAGACGCTGGAGGAAGTGACCATGGCCGTCAAGAACGCCAAGAAGGCGGGGATTGAAATCGTCCACGGCTTCTTTACGGTAGGCAATCCCGGCGAAACCGTCGCAGACATGCAAGCGACGTTCGAGTTCGCGGCGAAACTGCCACTGGACACGTTCGGGTTCAATCGCCTCTGTGTCTATCGCGGCACACCGCTCTGGCAGGAATATGTGAAGCGCGGGTTGGTCAGCGACGTGACCGATTGGTACAAATACTTCAAGTGTTCGGAAATCGATCCCACCTGCTTGCCCGGCGAAGTCATCAATACAGTTCGCCAGGAGGGATTGAAGAAGCTCTTCCTGTACAAGCTCACGCATTACCCGCTACAGACCTACCGCTTACTGCGGAGGTTCATGCGTTTCATGCCGGTGCGCGATGTCATCTACCTCATCGTCAAGCCATTCCTTGGTCAAAAGAAGGGCGCCACGAAGGCCGAGGTGCTGTCTCGCGCCATCGAGCATGCCGAATTGAAAGATGCGGCTGCTCAACTGACCCAGCTGAGCGACGAGATGCTGCACAAGGTGTTGGAATCCTCACGCGAGGAGCGGATGAGGATTCAACAAGAAGCGGAAAGCTCGCGCGAACTGCCAATGATGCCTGCCCGCTAACACCCCGGTCGGTCTTGCCTTACCACAAAGCGCTATTTATCGAGGGAGTCTTCGTCTTTACGGTCTTTGTCTCGTTCGGTGTATAGTGGATCAATGTGCTCCCCTGGAGCGCAGGGGTGTTTGGGTATCTTGCCCTGCTGCTTCAAGCCGATATCTTTTTCATTTCCTGGTGTTAACTGTGGATTGCAGAGTGTTGACTCCCCCTCACGCCGCTTCTGATTGCCGTGGCCGTTTGGGGATGGGCACTCTTTATGAACTGGATGCGGCGGAGCGCCCCTATGTTTCTGAAGCAGATTCAGCCGTTCCTCCCACATTTCACAAAAGTCAGCGCTGAGGGCTCCAGCCGAACGTAGTGTTGGTCGTGGTGTCGGTTCGGTGACTCCGTCGGAAGTGAGTCCAGTTCCGGAAGATCACGAGGTTGTGGGGTGAGCCAGGATTGATGCCTAAATGTGAATGCCCCAGATCTGTTTCGCGACAAGGCCTATCGAATAGCTGACAGTCACCGCCACAGTAATAATCACCAAATTGAGCACGATGCGGCGTTTTACATCCATGCCCGACAAAAACGACAAGACGGTCGACACCAGAATCACCATGAGGCCGGCAGTGAAGACCGAGAAGAGCGCATCCTTTGCACCGACAAGAACCGGTAACACCGGCACCAGCGCGCCGGTGATATAGGCCACTCCCACCACCACGGCCGATCCCAGCGGCGATTCTTCCATCGGCGTGACCTCCGATTCTTCTCCCAAGAACACTTTCCTGGCCAGTTCCGTCGTTTTCACTTCCTTTTCGCTGCTCAACGCTAAGAACGCGCCGGCGGCCATGGAGAGGGCCCCTGCCACGGCGGTCGTCGAGGCAGCGATCAAGACCATCGTGGCGCTGCCGAATGCGCCGAAAAATCCGCTCACTGCGCCGAGAATTTCCACCAAGCCATCGTTAAGTCCCAGAAAAATGTTCCGAATTCTTTCCGGGTTGATCTTCCGCTTCGTCAATTCCGTCACGAGCACGTCCTCGTGCTTGAACTCGTCCATCAAAATCCCGCGCAAGGCTTCGCCGAGAGGCTTGCCCTGATACTCTCCCCACAGCGCCAAATACTTGCGCACGCCATGGACTTCGATTGCTTCGAGGACTAAATGCACCGCTGTCGATCCGAACAGCTTGCATACGAACATCATGACGGAAAGTTTGAACCGTCGTCCGATATTCAGCTCATCGAGGTGAAGGTTGAAGAACTTCTGCCAGAATGCCAAGTGAGAAGTTTCCACCTTAATCAATTCATCGAGGGTATGGTGCACATCAGGTTGTGTCACATCGCGGAGTGCCTTGTAGAGAGACAGATCGAACAGCTCGTCAAGGATCAGCGTCCGCGCCAGCGTCGGATCGTGTGGGGAGACAGAAACCACGTGACCAACCTCGCAAGGGCAAGGGAATGAGACAACAAGAGCTGGAAACAGGGATGGGATTATAGCAAAGTACCCGATGGAGCAAGAGGAAGGAGAATCAGCGCCTGGTAAGTGCGTGGATCCCGGGTTCACGGGAAGGAACAGATCCTCCCGCCTGTTTGTGTAGTCAGGCGTATCAAATCCGATACTGTATCTGATCTACTTGGATTCAGATGCCCACCGAATTCAACATCGTGTAACAGACTGGAGCGACGCGTAACTCCTCATTATTGCAAGAGAGAACCTGATTCTCTTGAATCCCTATGCCCTGGTATGGTCTATGCTGTTCGATGCAATGCGGCTCTGAGAGTCAGGGTGTTGTTGCGCCCAGGATTTCAGAACCCCATTTGGTTTGGAGACCATGATGGCAGCGCCTGGTAACCAGCCTCCTCCCTTCTACGATCCTCAGGAATTGTTAAACGCTCAACCAGTCATCGTCTCTGTCGTTGATCCTGCGACCTATACGGTGCAATTCCAAAACGCAACGGGGCTCAAGAAGTTCGGCGATATCTCCGGCCAGACCTGTCACGAGAAAATTGCCGGATGCCCCGCCCCTTGCGCGTTTTGCAAGATGCCCGATGCGGTGAGCACGGGAACCATGACAATGAACGAGGTGGCTCTTCCGAACAATCAATGGCTCCTTGTCCAATGGTCCAAAGCCGTGACAGCTGATGGGCGGACGCACGTCATCGAAGCGATCACCGATATTACCGAGCGCAAGCGCCTTGAAGACTCGGCACATAAGGCGGAAAAGATGGAGGCGTTAAGCCGGCTGGCCGGCGGAGTGGCACACGATCTCAACAATCTGCTGACCGTGATCATGGGGGCCAACGAACAGGTATCCCGCCATGCGGCCGATAGTCAGCAGGCCCAGGTTCCTATCAAACGGATTCAGGATGCCGTGGAGCGGGCAGCAGATTTGACGCATCATCTAGTCGCATTCAGTCATCATCAAGTGGTGGAACCGACTGTACTTGACGTGAACTCGATTTTGTCCGAGATGGAACCGAAGATCCACCAGTTAGCCGGCGATACCGTCACGCTGACCGTCGCCTTAGCAGTCGAATGTGAGCCGGTGGTCATGGCTCGCGGACAGATCGAGGACATGATCCGAACCTTGGTTGCCAACGCGCGTGAAGCCATGCCGCAAGGCGGACAGCTGCTGATCTCGACCTCACTGAAGAGCGTCACAGAGGTCGAGGCGCAGGCGCACGGGGTCAAACCAGGTGTCTACGTCGTGATGGCGGTTCGTGATACAGGGCATGGGATCGAACCGGTGACGCAGGCGCATCTTTTCGAGCCGTTCTTTTCCAGGGGTCAAGTCCAAACCGGGAGAGGATTGGGGCTTGCCAGCCTCTATGGCATCGTTCGGCAAAGCGGGGGGTTTGTTGAGGTGTCGAGCAAGCAAGGTGCCGGTGCATTGTTTGAAATCTATCTGCCACGGTGTGATGAGGGTCAGACCGAATCGCATGCCGTCCATCGGCCGGAGACATTGAGCGGCTCCGAGACAATCTTGCTGGTCGAGGATGACGAAGATGTGAGAGTGGCCGTCGGGGACATGTTGCGGAGAACCGGGTATGAGGTTCAAGAAGCGGCTGATGGAATCGAGGCGCTCTACCAGTTGGGACAATCGTCGGTGCATCCACAGCTGGTTCTCACCGATGTCATGATGCCTCGCATGACGGGCCCTCAACTTGCCAAGCGTCTCGACGCGATGATGCCTTCGGTCAAAATTTTGTTCATGTCCGGCTATACGGATGGGACTCTTGAGCCGGTGGATGGACAGCGCCCCGCCTTCATTCTGAAGCCGTTTAACTCCAAAGATCTGCTCCGAAAGGTTCGTGAAACCCTCGCGAGCTAGATGCCTCTATTCGCCGTGTCGCGGTTCTCCTTCTGCAAGCGATTCATCCTCATCAGTCTTCTACAGCGGGTCGTCAGGCGACATGCCGCACCGCTCTTCCAGGTTCGATATTAAGTCCGGTGGGGAATTGTGCGGCGTTATAGCGGCGATGATCGTTGAGACTTCAGGGAGAGGGCACACCTACCCCTCACGTTTGATAGACTGCATGGAGCGTAGCGCTTTCCGATACCGCTGGTCAGCCGATCAGGAAGTAGGCCCCGAAGCCAATAGCTGCGAGCAGGGCGACACTCAGCATCACCTTCTCATGCCCGCACATCCCTTCCTGAGCCTTGCAGGCTGCCAGGGAGCACATGACCGACATGGGAGTCCTCCCGTCTCAAGATCTGTTAAGACGATACGCCGCCTGTACAGAGGAATCAACGGTGTTCTCGACGCTGGGATTGTTGGTCGAACGGACCAGAGAGGGGAGAGATCGCGATGATGAAGTCGAGCGGCGGCTCAGCCCGATGTGGTCAAGAAACGGATGAGCCGCCAGGAAGAACGAGTGCTGGTTACCGGCAATTGGGAGGAGGGGTGTTCCCGAACACCTGCTTCAAGTTCGTCCACCGTTCATATTCTCCCGGTGAGAGATCGCGGGCTCCGATACTGCTCGACTTGGTGGATAATTTGACCCATTCCTCATACATCGCACATTCCTGGGCTGATGCTGCAGGAAGGCGGGTTTGCGAGTCCCTCGTTTCGCCTCCGGCATCGACCGGAGCGCGCGCCGGCGATATTGAATTGAACTCCGGCGCCTCCGGGATCGTGCTGAAGCCTTCCTTGTTGGACTGCTCAAGCGGTTTGCAACCGGGGCCACGCGTATCGGAGTAGACATCACCCGGGCAGACGTACAGGACCGCTGCAACGACAATGGTTTCCAGCATGGGAGCCCTCCATTATTCAGAACTATGCGACCACCCTAGCACGGGTTTCCCACCCCAGAAAGTAAATCACAGTGTTGGGCAGGACCTGAGTATGGCGGTGCCAGGCATGCTCTGCCCAACGCCCAATACTTGTCTCTAGGAGCTGATCGCCTGCTTCGTCTCGTCCAGATGTTTTTGCAGGTAGGTCATGAAGGGTGTGCCGCCCGTTCCTACGGCCGTAGGATTGCTCGCGTGGGCCTGATGTTGGCGGTGAATGTAACTGTCGGCATATCCGATGTGAATCTCACGAAACTGTGCGAGCAAATCGACGCAGGTACAATAGGCCGTCCAGAGATCGGAACGACGGAATTTGCGGTCGCGGACAAAGCCGGAGAGCAACGGCCGACCGAGATCATCGCTGGCTTGCTCCAACGAGCAGAGAAACAAACGATGGCGCGGGGGCATATAGTCCCGCATTTCTTGGAGATAGACGGTGAGGGGGTCCGGCGCATGGGCGATGCCGAGCCCGGCGTCGAGGCATGGCACAATGGAGCTTTGCGCGCCGGTTTCGCCGCGGAACTGCTGGGGTTCGCCGGCATAGGACTCGACGCCCTCGTAGACGAGTCCGTTCGGATGTGACGGACTGTTCTTCCATCCATGGATGTAAGGCCGCACGCGGGTGTAGTAGACGTAGGGATCGCAACGTTCTTTCATGCGGAGCAACGTGTCGCGCATCGCCGTCTGGGCCGACGCCAGGGATGTGAGTCCAATCAGGACCTCGTCCTCCTTATCCTCAGCTGCACCCTTCATCGCCCGCAGAAGGCCCGCCAGCCCTGGTCCCGCTTCCCGCTCAATCTGGATATGCACAACGACAAACCATTCTTCGTCCTGCCCGCCGAGAAAATTCTGCAGCAGCACAATATTGTCGAGTTCGATCGGTTTAGTCGGATCGAGCCTGCGCCAGTTATCGAGGGCGTAGGATGCATAGGAGAGCACGGGGGGCCGGCCCAGTTGTTGGGCCACGTCGTGCCATGGTTGCGCCAGTTGCGGCGGCAACTTCGCAGCCGGTTGCTCTGGTACTTCCCACACATAGGCATGCCCCGCGAATGAAAGAATCCGCATTGCGGCTCGATAGTCCTCTGTGCCCCATGTTGGAGGGATGGATGGTAGCAGCTGGTGTTGTTCGTCGATAAACCGCCGGACCGTCCGAGCGCTCAGCAATTTAGGCAGCTCGTGCCCCAGATGGTTAAGAGTCGGAGAGTCGGGAAGAAGTTCAGGCGGATCTTGCGGAAGAAAACCCTGTTCAGGCGAGATCTCGTAATTGGAAAGGACGAGGGGAGCGAAGTTCGTCGATCTCATCGGAGCCTCCGGTAGTCACCGCCTCGGCGCCTGGGTTCACTCTACCACAGCTAGCTTGAATCTCAATCGATTCAGCGATTGCAAAAACAGATTGGCCTGTTTGCTTTCTTGCCCATCGGACTGACAATATTTGCCAGAGGTTTTCACCACAAAGGGGCATGCCATGATGAAGAGGCCGACGAATTGCTCATGGGTGTGGGTGGGGAATCAGATATTCGGCTGGCTTGTCGTGCTATGCATGCTGGCTGGCGCGGGATGCGCTGCCGGTCATTCTGGACTTGACCGTCTTGCAAGTGAGCAGTCGCGATTTGTCGATCTTACTCATTCCTTCGGGGTGGACACGATTGTATGGCCGACTGAACAGGACTTCCGGCTCGTCCTCCAGCAGGAGGGGGAGACGCCGGGCGGGTACTACTACGCCTCAAATCGCCTGGACATGGCCGAACATGGCGGGACTCACATCGATGCGCCCATTCACTTTGCCCGAGGTGGGCAGACGCTGGATCAGGTTCCGATCGAACGTTTGATTGGTGTTGCTGTCAGAATTGATGTCACAGCCCAATGCGCCCGTGATCGGGATTACCGCGTCACCATCAAGGATTTCGAACGATGGGAGGTGGCGCATGGGCGAATTCCCAGCAGGGCGATCGTGCTCATCGACACGGGCTTTGCCCGATACTGGCCGTCGCGACAAGACTATCTGGGAACAGAATTGAAAGGGCAGGAGGGTGTACGAGCGCTCCATTTCCCTGGCATGGGCCATGAAGCGGCGGCCTGGCTTGTGCGAGTGCGGCAGGTCAAAGCCGTCGGAATCGACACCGCCTCGATCGATTACGGTCAATCGACCGGATTTGAGACGCATGTCGTGCTGCTCTCCCAGAACGTCCCGGTCTTTGAAAATCTTGGAGATCTCAGCGGGCTGCCGGATCGTGAATTTGAGGTGATCGCCCTGCCGATGAAAATCGCCGGTGGGACCGGAGGGCCGCTGCGCGTCATCGCGGTGCTGCCATCAGCACCATAGACGTCTCCACGTAGCAGGAAGTTCAGCATGCCACGGTTACTTGTCTAACTACTTCTTGGTTCCAGATAGAGATTTCAGCAATTCATACCGCGGTTGCTCCAAAAACCGAAGGCCGCCTCAGATGAGGCGGCCTCCTTCTTTTACTCTCAATGAGCAGGCGGATTATAGGTGAGTGAGCTGGTGGTAGCGAACAGCTCTGACGCGCGCAACTGAAAGGATGCATTGGGGAATGAGTGACATGAGCATTTCAGCGCCGTTCGCCGACTGGACCTGCGATCAGGTTCCCATTTCCCAGGATGCGAGATACTTCTTCTGCTCCGCCGTCAGCGTATCGATGGCCACGCCCATGCCCGCAAGCTTGAGCCGCGCGATTTCCTTGTCGATCGCCGGTGGGACTGGGTAGACCCTTTTGTCGAGCAGCTTATAGTTCTTCACAATGTATTCCGCACCGAGCGCCTGGTTCGCGAAGCTCATGTCCATGACGCTGGAGGGATGTCCCTCTGCCGTGGCTAGATTAACCAACCGGCCTTCGCCCAACAGGCTCACGCGATGGCCGTTTTTCTTGAGGGTAAACTCCTCGACGCCAGTGCGGACGACCCGCCGCTTCTTGGCCAGCTTCTCGAGGCTGGGAATATCCAACTCGACGTTGAAGTGACCGCTGTTGCAGACAATCGCGCCGTCCTTCATGACGGCGAAATGTTCGCTGCGGATCACGTGCAAGTTGCCGGTGACAGTTACGAAGAAGTCGCCGATCGACGCAGCCTGTTCCATCGGCATCACGCGGAACCCGTCCATGACGGCTTCCAGGCCCTTCAACGGGTCTATCTCGGTTACGATGACATCCGCGCCCATCCCCTTGGCGCGCATTGCGATCCCGCGCCCGCACCAGCCGTAGCCCACGACGACCACGACGGAGCCGCAGATGAGGCGGTTGGTCGCACGCACGATCCCGTCCATTGTGGATTGACCTGTGCCGTAGCGATTATCGAACATATGCTTGGTGTCGGCGTCGTTCACGGAGATCACCGGGAACTTGAGCACTTTCTTTTCCGCCATGCTGCGCAGACGGATGACGCCGGTGGTGGTTTCTTCCGTGCCGCCGATGACGTTCTTCAAAAGATCTTTGCGTTTGGAGTGCAGGTGCGAGACGACATCGGCCCCGTCATCCATCGACAGATGCGGCCGATGCGCGATGGCGGACTCGATGTGGCGGTAGTACGTGGCGTTGTCCTCGCCCTTGATCGCGAAGGTCGGAATGCCTTCGTGCTGGACCAACGCAGCAGCCACATCATCCTGTGTGCTGAGCGGGTTGGATGCGCAGAGCCGGACGTCGGCGCCGCCGGCCTTTAATGTGATCGCCAGATTGGCCGTTTCAGTGGTGACGTGCAAACAGGCGGTGACCCTTACACCCTTGAGTGGCTGCTGCCGCTTGAATCGTTTCCGAATCAGTCGCAGCACCGGCATGGTGGCTTCGGCCCATTCGATCTTGAGTTTGCCCTGGTCAGCCAGCTTGATATCTCTCACGTCGTAATCCACGGATTCCTCCTCGTCGAAAAGAAGGCTCAGGCTAAGGTCGAGGCTGAGTGAAAATCCCAGCCTCAATCCCTAAGCCTGAGCCTCAGTTTGCGTGAACGTAACCTTGGCCGTCGCCTTCTATTACAGCCCTGCCTCTTTGCGCAGGATCTTCGCCTTGTCGGTCTTTTCCCAGGTGAACTCCGGTTCGTTTCGACCAAAGTGGCCGTAGGCTGCGGTCTTCTTGAAAATCGGCCGTCGGAGCTTCAAATGTTCGATGATGCCGCGGGGCGTCATCGGAAAGTGCTTGCGCACCAGTTTATCGAGATTGTCGACGGATACTCTCTCGGTATTTTTCGTATCGACCAGCACGGAAACGGGGTCTGCTACGCCGATAGCGTAGGCCAGTTGCACTTCGCACTTGTCCGCCAACCCGGCCGCGACGATGTTCTTGGCGATGTACCGGGCCATATAGGAGGCTGAACGGTCGACCTTTGTGGGATCCTTGCCGGAGAAGGCACCGCCGCCGTGGCTGCCGTGGCCGCCGTAGGTGTCGACGATGATCTTCCGTCCCGTCAGACCCGTGTCACCCATCGGACCGCCGACGACGAACCGACCGGTCGGATTGATGTGGTGCTTCACGCTGGCCGGATCATAGAGACCCTTCGGCATGACCGGCTTGATCACTTTTTCCATGATCCCGCGTTCAATCTGCTTGTTGGTGACCTCCGGGCTATGCTGCGTGGAGACGACAATAGTGTCGATCCGCACCGGCTTACCGTTGCGATATTCCACGGTGACTTGCGATTTGCCGTCAGGGCGGACCCAGGGGAGAATGTGTTTCTTTCGTACTTCGGCGAGCCGGCGTGTGAGCCTGTGAGCGAGCACAATGGGCATCGGCATGAGTTCAGAGGTTTCGTTGGTTGCGTAGCCGAACATCAATCCCTGGTCGCCGGCTCCGCCGGAATCTACTCCCATCGCGATATCGCTCGACTGCTGGTGGATGGCGGTGAGAACAGAGCAGGTGTGGGAATCGAAGCCCCATGACGCATCGTTGTAGCCGACATCCTTAATCACCTGGCGGATGATGTCGGGAATCTCGACATAGGCTTTCGTCGAGATTTCCCCTGCGACAAAGGCGATTCCGGTTGTGAGGATGGTTTCACAGGCCACACGGGAGTACTTGTCCTTGGCGAGCATGGCATCTAGGATGCCGTCGGAAATCTGGTCGGCGATTTTGTCGGGATGGCCTTCTGTGACGGATTCAGACGTAAAGAGGTAATTATTTCTCATTGGCTCCTCAAAAGTTCAGTGAACGAAAGTCGCTCGATCTCAGTAGGGGGAAATGGCCCTGTGTGAGAAGGAGGTGTTAGCTTGCAGAATCGGGGGGCATGATAGCGAAAATGGCCTGATTTGTCCATCACTTCAATAGTAGGGGGAGACATTCTTTGCCCGGAGCGGTTGCTTGACAGCTCTTTTCCGGCACTTGTAAGATGCCACGGTTCCAAGGAATTCCCTCTCTGTTCTGCAACAGGGTACGACCACTGTCCAGAAGGGACCGCCTTCCAGCACACGATCGTCCTTGCCCAATCTGCCGTGCTTCCTGGGCCGTAAGGATTGTGTGTCTGTTAATGCAATAGGACCAAGGGACGCGATGAACGGTCAGCCCGATACCCTACCCCAGCAGGAGGCCCAGAAGGCCAGGACCCCGGGTCTGGGGTGGGAAGAATTCTCTCGTGAGCTTGTCGAGTTTTTCGCCTCGATCAAGCTGGCGATGTTTCTGTTTTTGTTCATTGCCATTACAGCCACGATCGGGACGGTCATTCAACAGGGAGAACGGCCCGAAACATACATTCAGGAATACGGCGAGAACGGTTACCGCTGGTTTCTGCGGTTGGGATTTACGGACGTCTATCACACCTGGTGGTTCACCAGTCTGCTCGGTCTTCTCTGCGTCAACTCATTGACCTGCTTCTATAAGCGGTTCCCCGGCGTCTGGCGATCGATGAAGCAGGACAAGGTCAGCGTCTCGCTGGCCTTTATCAAGGGGATGAAACAGCAGGCCGAAGTGTCGGTCAACGCGACGAAAGAATCCATTGCAAAACAGCTGGCACAATACTTCAGCGAAAAGGGATATCGCGTCTTGGCCAAGAACGATACCGGCGAAGTGACGCTCTATGCGACCAAGGGGGTTCTGGGCCGTGTCGGCGCACATATGGCCCATCTGAGCGCAACGGTGATTGTGTTCGGAGGACTCCTTGGAACCTATTATGGGTTTCAGGAATTCGGGGTTTGCCTGGAAGGGCAGACGTATCACATTCCGCGCGGCAATTTCGATTTGACGGTGGACAAGTTCTGGATCGACTACCACGAGAACGGATCCGTCAAATCCTACAATAGCACGTTAACGGTGGTGGAAGGCGGGCAGGCGAAAATGACGAAGACGATTACCGTCAATGATCCTCTCGTCTACAAGGGCATCTGGTTCTATCAATCCAGCTACGGCGACGCCTGGGATCAGATTGAAGTCGCCCGGGTGAACATCAAGGACAAGGAAACGGACAAGGTCGTCAAGACGATCGATTTGGAATGGCAGAAGGAGCAGACGCTCGCCGATTTGAATTTGAAAATCTCGGTTACCGATTTCGTGGCGGACTTTGCCTTTAATTCCACCGAAAAAAAGGTGTATTCAAAAACGATCGAACACGCCAATCCGGCGGTCAAGCTGGCCGTGAATGAACGTAGCACGGTCCAAGCGACTCCTTGGATTTTTTACCAGTTTCCCGACTTGTTCGAGATCAAGGATTCGAAGTATCAGTTTGAGCTGATCGGCTATAAGCCGAGGAAGTATACCGGGCTCCAAATTGCCAAGAACCCCGGCATCAATATCGTATGGCTCGGCTCAACCATGATTGTCGTGGGGATTACCCTCTCATCGTTCATCTACCATCGCCGGTTGTGGACGAAAATTATTCCAGCCGGAGACGGTGTCATCGTGCATATCGGCGGGACGACCCATAAGAGTCAGATTGATTTTCAAAAAGAATTCCGGAAGCTTACAGAGAAGATCCGGACCTTCTCCGCGTAGCGCTTAGGGTGGGCAAATCGGATCTGTTTTGGGTATGATAGTAGGGCAGTGGCCGGTCTGATGTGGTAGACGGAGGACACGATGGCTCGTTCACTCTTTCTCTTTGACATGACGTTTTGGCTCTATCTCGCCTCGCTGACGTTATACATCGCCTATCTGTTTGCAAAGCGACCTTCGATGATGCTCGCTCCGGCAGGACACCCGACTGAAAATTTCGATGAGCGAGACGGAGCCTGGGCCACGCAGTTGGGACAAGTGGCGACACTCGTCACCGTATTTGGCTGGATGGTGAACACGGCGGCGTTGTTCACGCGTGCGTTCGAGCGATTGCAGCATTCGGGTACGTTCGCGCCCTGGTCGAACCAGTTTGAAGCGATGGCCTATGTGTCGTGGGCTATCATTCTCGGGTATGTCCTCCTGGAATTACGCTATAAGATTAAAGCCATCGGAGCTTTCGTGGTCGGCATCGGTTTTATCGCCATGGGGGCGGCATCCCTGCTGCCTTATCGCTATCAGACTGCCGAGCCGCTCGTTCCTGCGCTCAACAGCTACTGGATCTACATTCACGTGTCCGTCACCCTGACCAGCTATGCCGCATTCGCGATGGCGGGCGGGCTCGGCCTCATGTACCTCTTCAAAGAGCGGGCGGAGCAACGGGGGAGCCGATCACGCTTCTATGCGGCGTTCCCCGACCTGGAAACCATCGATGAGTTGGGCTACAAAGCCATCATGATCGGTTTCCCTCTCCTCGCGTTCGGCATCATTCTCGGCGCCATGTGGGCCAATTACGCGTGGGGCGGTTACTGGAGCTGGGACCCCAAGGAAACCTGGTCGTTGATCGTCTGGTTGATCTATGGCGCGTACATTCACGCTCGTATGACTCGCGGCTGGGAAGGCCGGCGGGCGGCCATCTATGCGGTGTTCGGATTTCTGATGGTGATATTCTGCTTCTGGGGTGTGAATTTTCTGTTGTCGGGCCTTCATGCCTACGCATAGCCGTAGGATGCTGAACATGGCTACCAACTTCGTTCTCGGATGCTCGTTCCCCTCAACGTACGATACGGGTCTATTGGAGGCCAGGTAACTCTCCGCTCGCATTTGATGGAATCGAGCGGCTCAAGCGAAGCGTGGTATGGACGTCCTCGGGGTCCTCGCTCCCTGCGGCCTTGTTGGAAGACCATTTTGAGCATCCTCTAATTAGCTGCAAGGGGGAAACTTGTCTGAGTTCTTACTCCCAACGTCACCGTCTGTCCCAAGAGCCACCGGCGGGTCGCGTTTTCTGATCCTTGTCGTGGGGGTGGCCATCTTCGCGGCTGTCTTCAGCATCGTCTGGATGCAAAGCGACAAATACGAGCCGCTCGAGGTGGGCAAAGAAGCCCCGGATTTTGCGCTCACCGACCTCAACGACAAACCCATCAGGCTGTCGGACTTTCGCGGCAAAGTCGTCTTCCTGAATTTTTGGGCGACCTGGTGTAAGCCCTGTCGGGAAGAAATGCCCTCCATGGAAATCTTGAACAAGAATTTCGAGAAGGACGGGTTAGTGATTCTGGCCGTCAGCATTGATCGAGTGACGACGACGAAGGATATTCCGCCGTTCGTCAAAGGGATGAACCTGACCTTTCCCGTGTTGATCGACTCCTGGGGGAAAACCGATAAGCCGTACAAGCGCATGGGCGTGCCGGAAACCTTTATCATCGATCAGCAGGGCGTGATTCGCGAAATCGTGATCGGGCCGAGAGATTGGACCAGACTGGATAGTTTGCAAGTGTTGACCAAACTGCTCAACGTCACGCCGAAGGCGGCGGAGCGAACGCCGCAAAACCCGGTGGGGAACCAAGGATGATCCGAGCGGTTCTGCAGGGGGGATTGTTGTTGGGATTAACGGGACTGGCCGCGGGTTTCACACCATCCGTTGCGGCAGAGCCCGGCTCGCCGGTTGCTGTTGCGCAACGAGGCGTCGTCAAATCCGGTGATGCCGCCCCGAACTTTCAGCTGCGCGATATGAATGGACAGCTGGTGGCGTTGTCGGACTTGCGCGGGAAGGTCGTCTTGCTGAATTTCTGGGCGACCTGGTGTGGCCCCTGCCGAATCGAAATGCCGGCCATGGAACAGCTCTACCGGACCTATCCGCGAAAAGACTTTGAAATCCTGGCTGTCTCGACCGATGCGCAAGGGGTGGCGGTGACCAGGCCGTTTCAGCAGGAAAACCATCTGACCTTCCCAATCCTCCACGACGCGGACTTCCGCGTCGGCTTAGCCTATGGTGCCCGCACGCTGCCTATGACGTTCATGGTCGATCGCCAGGGGATTGTGCGGCAACAAATTTTCGGGGCTCGCGACTGGGGGGCTCCCGAAGCGCACCAGCTCATCCAGATGCTGATGAAGTCGTAGTCTGACGAACCCATGTCGCAATCAATCACACAGATCTCATTGATCGCGGCGTTCTCGGCCGGGTTACTGTCGTTTGTCTCTCCCTGCGTGCTCCCGCTTGTCCCGTCTTATATTTCCTACATCACGGGCCTGTCGATCGAACAGTTGACCGATGCGGGTGCGCGGTCGAAATTCAAAGCGACCATTGTGGCGAACGCCCTGTTGTTTATCGCCGGATTCTCGGTGGTGTTCATCGCATTCGGCGCCTCGGCGAGCTTAATCGGCCAGCTGCTGATTACCTATCAGGACCACATCCGTCGTCTCGGGGGCGTGCTGATTGTGGTGTTCGGCCTCTATCTCTTGGGGATTCTGAATATCAACTTCCTCCAGATGGAACACCGGTTTCAATTCCGGAACAGACCAGTCGGTTATCTGGGTTCTTTCCTCATCGGCATTGCGTTTGCGGCCGGCTGGACTCCGTGCGTCGGGCCGGTGCTCGGGACCATTCTGCTCTATGCGAGCACGACCGACTCGTTGTTAAACGGCGTGCTGTTGCTGAGCAGCTATTCGTTAGGACTGGGGTTACCGCTTTTTCTGACGGCGCTGGGCGTCGATCATTTCTTAGCCTACTTCAAGCAGGCGCGCGCGTATTTGTGGGGTGTGTCGACGGTCAGTGGGGTCTTGCTGGTTATCGTTGGCGTGATGATCTACGCGAATTCTCTGACGATGATCACAAGCTTTCTCGAGCGATACGGCATCGGCTGGTACCTCGGCCAGTGAAGAGCCGTCAGCAACCAGCGGTCAGCCTTCAGCCACAGACTCAAACCTCTCTGCCGAATCCCGCAAGCGTTTCGCCATGGAATCCTGTCCACCGATCCTGGAACAAGTCGTAGGCATTGGGCTGCTCGCCGTCGACGCGCACAAGTCACATAAAGAAGGTTGAGGTTTTACTGAAGGCTGATGGCTTCAGTGTCGAAAATCAGCACCAGGCTCCGAGATGGCAGCTCACAAATCCTTGTCCCAAAGAGACTGCAGAGGGAATCCGGATCGAACTGGTTGGGGCCGAGGGGACAAAACCATTTCCGACGCTAAACGGTGCTTGTGTGGGAGGCGTTGAGGGATCGGCAGCGGAGGGTGTGGGCTCCGGTTTCTTAGCCAAGAGAATGTCGGGTTTCGATCCGCCGATCTTGGCGAGGAGTTTGGCCCCTTCACTGGAATGAGGACTGTTCGGGTACTTTTGTGCAAGCAGGGTCAGCTTTTCAGCGGCCCAATCGTCGGCACCGAGATCATGGTAGCTGAGGGCCAGGAAGTATAGGGCATCTGGCGCAACCGACTTGTCCGGATACACTTTCATGATCTGCTCGAAGCGGTGTGCTGCGGCAAGATACGATTCTCTTCGATAGTAGAACTGTCCGACGAACAGATGCATTTGTGCGACAAGGTCGTGACACTCCTGGATTTTCTGTGCCGCCTGACCGTCATATCGGCTTCCCGGGAAATCCCTTCGCAGTCGTTCAAATGAATCGATCGCTTTCTGGATTGGCTCGGGGTCGCGATCGATCCCTTTCGCTCGATTCATCTGACTTTCCCCGATCCGAAACGCGGCATAGGGGGCGAGGGTATGGTTGCGATGCAGATCGAGGAAGTGGTTGTACTCGACGATCGCTTCAGCGTATTCCTCTTTGTCAAAGAAGGCTTCGCCCCGTTTCATGATCACGTTGGGGTCGTAATTCTTTTCGATCGTATCCCCCAGGAAGATCGATTCGTCGGTCCCGCTTAATGCTTTCTTGCCCTCTGAGTCGACGGTTTTCGAGGTGCTTGAACAAGCTATCATCGCGCAGAGCATAGCCGTTCCCAGGGCAAGAGAAAGACTCCTGCTTGGTGGCCAGGTAGTCAGGGATATCGGTCGGTTTCTCATGGAATAATGATATCTTCTAGCAGGAGACCGGGATAAATGCAACGTTTCTGCTAGTTGGGTTGACCCCCGTCCTTCCGAGACCTATAATCCCGCCGGCGCAATGTAACCCCTTGGCATTTCAGCGATGATACGGACGAGAATTATCGGAACAGGTTCTTATCTCCCGGAGCGGGTGGTACCAAATCGGGAGGCGGCTTCTGCATTGGGTATTGATCCGAAGCGGGTCTTCCGCCTAACCGGTATTGAGGAACGACGCTGGGCGGCTCCCATGGAGGCCTCATCCGATCTGGCTCTTGAGGCGGCTCGGCAGGCGTTGCAGGCAGCCGGGTTGCCTGCCACCGCAGTCGAAGCGATTCTTCTTTCAACGACCTCTCCTGACATGGCGTTTCCGTCCACAGCCTGTCATCTGCAGCGAAAATTGGGCTGTGGCGGCGTGCCGGCTTTCGACGTATCCGCCTCCTGCTCGGGCTTTCTCTACGGTCTTTCCATGGCCGATGCCATGATTCGCAGTGGGCAGATAAGAACCTGCTTAGTCGTGGCAGCGGAGGTCAAGTCTCGTTCCTTGGATCCCCAAGACGCCGATACGGCGCTTTTGTTCGGGGATGGTGCCGGTGCGGTCGTGGTGCAGGCGGAAAGCGAGACCGGGCAGCCTGGCCGCGGGATACTGGGTGTTCGTCTTCACTCCGATGGTTCCCAGCACCAGTTGATTCGAGTTGCAGCAGGAGGATCGCGTACGCCAACGAGCATGGAGTCGGTGGCAGCGAGGGACCATGCGCTTCGGATGCAGGGGGCGCCGCTCTTTCGACTGGCGATCAGACGGCTCGAACAGGCCATTCGCGAGATTCTCAAAGAGTTTGGTGTGGAGTTGCATGACGTGGCACAGATGGTGCTGCACCAGGCCAATGGGCGTATTCTCTCCCAGCTCACGAAGCGCTTGGGTGTTTCGCCGACGGTGGTCTGCTCGGTGATTGAACGGTATGGCAATACCTCCTCCGCTTCGCTCCCGATCGCACTGGACCACGCGGCGCGGGCCGGCTATGTTCGGCCACACGAGCTCCTCCTGCTGGGCAGCTTTGGCGGAGGGTTAACCTGGGCTACCGGACTGGTCCGATGGTGAAGTCGTTCGTGACAACCTGTCACGCGTTCTTCACGTTTCAATAAACCGGGCGAGAGAGTGAGTAGGCATTTCACCGGCAGAGGAGCAACGCGATGATGTTTGGCTTGATTCCCAGAGAAGAAGCGTTCTTTGAGCTCTTCAAGAAGGCCGCGCATAATATGATCGAAGGCAGCCGTCTCTTGAAGGAGATGATGGAGAATTTCCATGCGCCGGTCGATCAAGCCAAACAAATCAAGGAAGTCGAGCACGTCGGTGACGGTATCACCCATGACATTGCCCGCCGATTGAACCAGACCTTCATTACGCCGATCGATCGGGAAGACATTCACGATCTGGCCAGCGCACTGGACGATATTCTCGACGTGACGGAAGCGATCGCCGATCGATTTGTTCTGTATAAAGTGACGAAGCCGACTGAGATGGCCGTGAAACTGGCGGATATTCTGCATCAAGCTTCGGTGGCGGTCGGGAGCGGGGTGGACCGTCTAGGGCTGCCCCATCCCGACATTAAGGAGTGCAGCGTGCAAGTGAATAGTTTGGAGAACGAGGCGGATCGTGTCTCGCGCGATGCGATCTCCGCGCTATTTGAGAAAGAAACCGATCCGATGGCCGTCATCAAGTGGAAAGAGATTTACGAGAACTTCGAGGCGGGGACCGATCGGTGCGAAGACGTGGCCAATATTCTTGAACGCATCGCGCTCAAACATCACTGAGTCAGCCGATGCGTTTCCATTCACTCCTTACTCCTTACTTCTCACGAGTCTAAGATGCCTGAACTGACCGGAATGTTACTGGTTGTGGTGGTGTTGGCCCTGTTATTCGATTTTTCAAACGGCTGGCACGACAGTGCGAACGCCATCGCTACAGTGGTTTCGACGCGTGTGGTGAGCCCCCTTATCGCCGTGATGGGGGCGGGGCTGCTGAATGTGGCCGGCGCGTTCATGTCGACGGCAGTTGCGAAGATGGTCGGGTCTGGTATTGTCGATCCAACCTCTGTCACCCAGCAGATGGTGGCGGCGGCGCTAGCCGGAGCAATCTGTTGGAACCTGTTCACGCTCATGTTGGGATTGCCGACCAGTTCGTCTCATGCGCTGATCGGTGGGCTTGTGGGGGCTGCGGTGACCCATGGGGGGTGGAGTACGGTGAAGCTGTCCGGTCTGCGTTCCGTCCTTGAGGCCATGGTGCTTTCGCCGTTTTTTGGATTTGCGATCGGGCTCTCCTTCATGGTGGTGATCAGTTGGCTGTTCTTTCAGGTCACACGCTCCGTCGCAACCCGTCTCTTCAAACGACTGCAGCTCATTTCCGCGTGCTTCATGGCGTTCAGCCACGGGGCAAACGATGCGCAAAAAGCGATGGGAATCATCACGCTGGCGTTGCTGTCCGCCGGGCAGATTCCTTCAGCTGAAGTCCCCACCTGGGTTATCGGAGCCTGCGCGCTGGCGATGGGATTAGGGACGGCGATCGGAGGCTGGTCGATCGTTCGGACGCTCGGCATGGGCATCGTCAAGCTCGAACCGGTTCATGGATTTGCCGCCGAGACCGGTGCGGCAGCAGTGCTGATGGTGACCGCCCATATCGGATTGCCCGTCAGCACGACGCACACCATTACGTCCTCGGTCATGGGCGTCGGCGCGATCAAACGTCTCTCTGCGGTACGCTGGGGAGTGACGAGAAGAATCCTCTATGCCTGGCTCTTCACCCTTCCGGGCGCTGCCATTCTCTCCATGCTGATCTATCTGATCATGGCCAGATTCGTCTAAGTGGCAGGCCGCCGGATCAGGCCGGCAATCGAACCACGAACCGGCTGCCGGTCGGCAGGTTTCTTTCCACCCAAACTTGCCCTCCATGTCCTTCCACGATGTGTTTCACGATCGCCAACCCAAGGCCTGTTCCTCCCAGTTCGCGGGAGCGAGCCTTGTCCACCCGATAGAAGCGTTCGAAGACTCGGGGTCGATCCTGTTCGGGAATGCCGATGCCCGTGTCGGCGACGCTCAACTCGATCCCGTCTTGCTGGGCAGCCGTTCCGCTCTTGGCGGCAGGAATCCGGCGCGCTGCGACCGTGATCTGTCCCCCTTCCGGGGTGTATTTGATCGCATTGTCCACCAGATTGGCCAGGACTTGCACCAGTCGTTCTTGATCACCGGTCACGAGTGGCAGATCGGAGGAGACCTGAGCGATCAGCTGATGCTGCTTCTTGTCCGCGAGAGGCTTGATCATGGCGATCGTGCGTTCGACGACCGTTCCGATGTGCAGGGGCTCCCGCTTGAATTGGACCTGGCCGGACTCGATCTTGGAAAGCTGCAGCAGATCTTCCAGGATCAAATTCAGCCGATCGCTCTGCTTTAAAATGATGTCCAGAAAACGCACGCTCGTGTCCGGATCGTCCTTACCGCCGTCCAGCAGCGCTTCGACGTATCCCTTGATCGAAGTCAGCGGGGTTCTGAGTTCGTGCGACACGTTGGCCACGAAATCCTTCCTGATCTTTTCCAGTCTCCGGAGTTCGGTGATGTCGTGGAAGACGAGCACGGCACAGGCCTCGTTCTCCTGCTCGCCTCCGGCCACGGAGGCTTCGATGTGAAGGCATCGCCCGCTCGGAGCAAGGATGATTTCGTCTTCCTGGCCGGCCCTCGTGGCCAGCACGGTCGAGACCAGCGAATTCAATTCAGGATGTCCGAACACCTCGGAGAACAGGCGCCCGCGCGTTTCGGCCCTGGTCACGCCGAACATCCGCTCCAGGGCCGGATTGACTTGGAGCACGCGGCCGCGATAGTCCAGCACCATCACGCCTTCAACCATTGAGGTCAGCATGGCCAGCAACTGGGAGCGGTCTTCGGAGAGTTCCTCGATTCTGGTTTTCAACTCATCGGTCATGTGATTCAGGGTATCGGCCAGGAGCCCGACTTCGTCGCGGGCGGACGTCCGGATGTGGACCGTGTGGTTGCCTGCAGCGAGTTGGCGAGCGACAGCCGCCATATCTAACAGGGGTTTGGTCAAACTTCCGGCAAGCCAAATGCTCAAGCCGACCGCGATCAGAAACGCGCTGACAAAGGCGAGGGTCAGATTGCGTCTGAGTTTGGCAAGCTCCAGATCAAGTGTCGTTAGGGGGAGCCCTAGTCGAAGATAGAACGGCGAGGAAGTTTCGGCCGGCCCGCTCAGGCGGATGGCGCGGTACAAGGTGCGCTCACCCGTCGTATGACTGGCGCGCAGATCCGTGCCGAATCCGGTCGCGACGGCTTGCTCGATCTCCGGCCGCGTGCGGTGGTTCTCGACGGTGCCCAGGTCTCGATCCTGGACTGCGCTGTCGGCAAGGACGCGTCCGGTGTCATCAATCAACGTCACGCGCGCGAGAGCACGCTGGCTCAGCTCGCGAACCATGATTTGCAAATGGGGAGTCGCAGGTAGGGTGGGGAGGAGAGGACGCAATTCAAACGCGATCAAGTTGGTTCTGATTTCAAGTGTCTGGTTCGACTGGGCCAGCTCCTGTTCTTCCAATGAGCGGGTTGCAAGGAATCCCGCGATCGCGAACCCGCACACTAAGGCAAACAGCGTGGCGAGTGTCACTTTCCAGCGAATTGAAAGCCTCATAGGTTATGGTGATGGGCAAAAGGTGAAGGGTGAGAAGTCAACGCAGATGACCGGTATGAGATCGGAATGCATCTTTCTCAAGGGGTCAAGAGTCACGCGTTACCCGTAGGGTCCTTCAGTTTATAGCCGAGTGATTTCACGGAAAGGATGGCGTCGTCGAGCAAAGAAATCTTCTGCTTAAGCCGTCGGACGTGGACATCGACGGTTCTTGTTGTGCCGAAGTAGTCGTAACCCCAGACATGATTTAAGAGCACTTCTCTGGTCAAGACTCGGCCGGGGTTACGCAACAGGTGTTCCAGAAGACCGAATTCTTTGGCTGTGAGCGAGACATCTTTGCCGCGGACCGTCACTTCATGACGGGACAGGTCCATGGTCAGGGGACCGTAGCGAAACACCGTGAGGTTATCCTGCTGGCTGCGGTCGAGGCGGCGAAACAGCGCTTTGACGCGAGCGACGAGCGCTTTGGGGCTAAAGGGTTTCGTGACATAGTCATCGGCGCCGAGTTCCAGACCGATGACAGTGTCGGATTCTTCGGCCTTGGCCGTCAGCATGATGATCGGCAACATCGCAGTCTCCGGAGCCGATCGAAGGCGTTTACAGACTTCGAGCCCATCAATTTCCGGCAGCATCAGGTCCAGGACGATGAGATCGGGTTTGTCGCATTTGGCACTGTTCAGTCCTTCTGCGCCTGTCGCCGCCGTAATCGTGCGGAACCCTTCCTTCTCCAGATACAGCTTGACCAAATGGAGAATGTCGCGCTCATCTTCGACGATCAGGATTTTTTTGGCAGGGGCACTGGCCATGGGGGGTGCCTCCAGCCTACGGGGGAGGGGTTCGGCTGTCAAGATGGCCAGGGGTGAACCTGTGCTTCCAACAAGGGGGTAATTCTGTTGACGCGGCTGGTGGGAGTCACGTAATGTGATCGCAGTGTCCGTGAAGAGGGAGAGGTGGCCGGGATGAAGATCTATCTTGCTAATCCACGAGGATTTTGCGCCGGAGTTGATCGGGCGATCGATATTGTCGACTTATCGCTCAAGAAATACGGGGCGCCGATTTATGTCCGCCATGAAATCGTCCATAGCCGTCACGTCGTCAACTCGTTGCGCCAAAAGGGCGCGGTGTTCGTGGAAGAACTGAGTGAAGTTCCCGAGGGCTCCGTCGTAATTTTCAGCGCGCACGGGGTGGCGAAATCGGTATGGGAGGAGGCGAACCGCCGCCGCTTACACGTCATCGACGCGACCTGCCCACTCGTCATCAAAGTTCACAATGAAGTCAACCGTGACTATACCCAGGGATATGACCTCATTCTCATCGGCCACGCCGGCCATCCGGAAGTCATTGGAACCCTCGGGCAGATTCCGGACAAGTTTCACCTGGTGTCGTCAGTGGAAGACGTCGAGATGCTCCAGGTCGAAAACAGAACCAATCTGTCATACGTCACGCAGACCACGTTGAGTGTCGATGAATGCCGGGACATCGTGGGTGCGCTGCACAAGCGATTTCCCCACATTAAAGGGCCGCACCAGGAAGACATTTGCTATGCGACGCAAAACCGCCAGAATGCAGTCAAGGAATTGTCCAGGCTCGTCGACGTCATTCTCGTCATCGGCTCGCCCAATAGCTCCAATTCGAACCGTCTGCGCGAGTTGGGAGAACACTGCGGGATTGACTCGTACTTGATCGACTCAGCCGCCGACATCAATCCTGCCTGGCTCAAGAATGTGAAGGCGATCGGGATCACCGCCGGGGCTTCGGCACCAGAGGTCCTCGTGGAGGAGGTTGTGGCCTACCTCAAGACTTACGGTACAGCCGAGGTCGAAGATCTGACCGTCATCGAGGAGGATGTCGAGTTTCTTCTTCCGAAAGAGCTCATCACCATCGAGTCTTCAGGTAAATCCGTAGCCGCCTCGGCGGGATAACCTCCCGTCCCGGCGTCACTCTTCTGATTCCCCAAATATTGTAGGCCGTCCTACCTGCTCCCACTACAGGCGGTATTTTCTTTGATTTCCATGTGCAGCCTGTGGTACAAAACCGACCCGTGACATTCCCACTGATGCTCCCCAATAAGATCCCTACAGAAGGAGACATTCATGTACCTCAAGTCGCTTGAGATGTTGGGGTTTAAGTCGTTCGCCGAAGCTCGCATCGAGTTTCCCAATGGGGTGACAGCCATTGTTGGGCCGAACGGGAGCGGCAAGAGCAACGTCGTGGATGCCATTCTCTGGGTCCTGGGCGAGCAAAGCACCAAGACTCTGCGCAGTGAAAAGATGGAAGACGTGATCTTTAACGGGACGGAAGTACGCAAGCCGCTAGGCATGGCCGAGGTGTCGCTGGTGATCAGCGGGTTAGACCAATTGAAGGTCGACAGTCAGTCCGGTCTTCCCAGCCAGTTGTCGGAGTATCAGGATCTCATGATCACGCGCCGCCTCTACAGGAACGGCGATAGCGAGTACCTCATCAATAAGACCCTCTGCCGGTTGAAAGACGTTCGCAGCGTGTTG
>DATIFR010000201.1:0-8796 GCA_035455145.1 Nitrospira sp. | reverse complement strand
CGTCATGGGCGGTGTAGGCTTTCGGATGACTGACCACTTCATAGGGTATCTTGTTCGTGTCGAGATAACTTTGGAGCCGTTTCAGGAGCGGCATGGCAACCTCCCTCGATGGACAAAAGGCGTTGTGTATCTCGTTCGTTTACCGATTGAAGTGAGCAAGGAAAATGCCATGCTTCGTTCATGTTGAGCATTTTGCAAACGCTGGTCACACAAAGGAGATTGTCTAAGGCTGTTGGTGCGAGAAGCAGTGGCGGACCCGTTCACGTGGCATTATGGGGCAATGACGCGATGTCATCTGCCCTGAAACGCCACGAAACCGGGGCAATGTTCTCTGTGTAAGTCGTGGTTGAGAACTTGCACAATGCGAAGAAGGGAGCATGCCGCGAGCAGGGTAAGCAAGACGAAAGCGAGGGGCGGATGGGCAAACGAATCGCGATCATCCATGGCCATCCTGACGCATCCACCCGGCACTTTGGGCATGCCCTGGCCGACGAATATGCGAAGGGCTGCGAGGACGGCGGGCACGAAGTGAAGCGGATCGAGGTCGCGACGCTCGACTTTCCTCTCCTGCGAACCAAGGAAGATTTTGAGAAGGGTACGCCGCCGGATTCGATCGCACAGGCGCAGGACGCGATCAAGTGGGCAGACCATCTCGTCATCATCTATCCCCTCTGGCTCGGGTCGATGCCTGCGTTGCTCAAAGCATTTCTCGAACAGGTGTTGCGCCCGGGCTTTGCGTTCGAATATCAGAAGTCCGGCGGGATCGCGAAAAAGTTGCTCACCGGCAGGTCCGCCCGCATCGTCGTCACGATGGGCATGCCGGCCTTCGTCTACCGCTGGATTTTCTTTGCCCACAGCCTCAAGAGTCTCCGGCATAACACGCTCTGGTTCTGCGGCATCGGGCCGATCCGATCGACGATCATCGGTTCGATCGAAGGGATGAGCGAAAAACAGCGGTTAGGATGGCTGGATGAAATGCGGGGATTGGGCGAGTTAGGGAAATAATGTGGCTGACGAACGGTGCGCGGTTCGGTCGCGTCATAATGCGTTGACCAGTGACGCCAAAACGTTTTGTTACTGTTGGCCGTATGCGACTATAAAGCTGCGATGAAGCATCGCAATGCCGTCGCATTCGGCACCACTTCAGCTGCCTCATTGGCAGCGTCCGCTATGACACGGGCCTCACCGCGCATCGGTTCCATCCGTCCCGTGCTTCGGGAGAAGGCAGGACGCAGCAAGCTTGGAGGGAGCATTCGAGGCTGGATGAGATGGGAGGATTAGGCGAGTTGGGAAAATAGTATGGCTGACGACGAGGAGGAATAGAGGCTGACTGTGTCCATTAAAGCCAGAGCCATTATGGGCCGACGTACTGATGTATGACCTCGCGGTCTCTTGCCTAGCATGACAGGATTTGACCGAGACCATTCTGGTGAAAGACAATGCTCCTATGCCCAGCACGAAGCCGTCATTGTTGAGCAATCCCGAAGAGAATCCCACCAATCCGCTGCTGCACGATCTCACCCATCGCTTGTTGGAGCAACAGTCCGCCTTTCGGGCATTCCTGCAGAAACGCCTGTCCGATGACGGCGTCGTGGAGGATCTGCTGCAACACAGTTTGATGAAGGCCGTCGAACGGGGCCATGAATTGAAGAAGAGCGAGAGCGTCGTCGGTTGGTTCTATCGCATTTTGCGAAATGTCGTGGTGGACTACTACCGCACCCACGCTGCCGACAATCGAAAAGTCGAGGGTCTGCTCCGTGAGATGGTCTCCTCCGGCGAGGACAAGACGCCTGCGTTAGACGAAATCCGGCCCGCCGTGTGCGCCTGTCTAGGGGCACTCCTCAAGGAGATCCGACCGACATATGCGGACTTGATTCGGCGGATTGATCTAGAAGGAGAATCACCTGCTGCGCTGGCCAAAGATCTAGGTGTGACGCCGAACAATCTCACCGTCCGCCTTCACCGTGCGCGCCAGGCGCTGAAAGCGAAGCTGGAACAGGCCTGCGGAATTTGCACCAAACACGGCTGTCTCAACTGCACCTGTTCGTAGCGCGGACCAGACGTGATTCCGACCGAGGGCATTTCCCCTTTATAAGATCGAGACTTACGAGCCGCTGTAATAATCCGGCTTCTCCTCCGTCTGTAGGGGTGAACGGCAACATTCACCCCTCACAAGGAGGTATCACATGATGCACATCGAATCCGCTACTGCCACGCTGCCGGAGGAAGGGGAGCCGCAAATCTGCTGCGCCAAGCCGAAGCCGCAGGATCGTCAATATACGAAACACGAGCAGCATGGTCACCAAGTCCATCACGACCACCACGAAGGCGCGCATAAGGCCGCGTCGCTCAACCGCACCGCCTTCAAGGCCACCTTGCACTGCTTGACTGGCTGCACCATCGGCGAAGTTCTCGGCATGGTGATCGGCACGGCGCTCGGCTGGACGAACTGGCCGACGGTGGCGCTGGCCGTTACGCTCGCGTTTCTGTTCGGCTACGGGATGACGCTCTGGCCGCTTCGCCGGGCCGGCATGGCCTGGGGCGCCGCGCTCGGGCTGGCTTTCGCATCCGATACCTTGTCCATGACGACGATGGAACTTGTGGACAATGCGATCATGATCGTAATCCCTGGCGCAATGGATGCCGGATTGCTTGATCCGCTGTTCTGGGGGAGCCTTCTGGTCTCCTTGATCCTGGCTGGAGTCGCGGCGTTTCCGGTGAATCGCTGGTTGATCGCGAAGGGTAAGGGCCATGCACTGGTACACGAACATCACTGCCACTAAATCAGATCCCGATGGACGTATGGACAGCATGAGGATCAATAAATGCATCCGTGTTGCGGCGATCGTGGCGACGGCCACGGTCGCCCTCGCCCTGGCCGCCTGCAGTCAGTTCGAACCGCGCGACAAGCGCTTCTACTACCGCGCTCTGTGGAACTTCGCGCTGCGCGAAGATCTGGCCGAACTCGACAGCGAGTTCAACGGCGTCGACTTTGGCCACTCGAATTTGTACGAAAACCTTCTGCTCACCGGAGGGAACGATATCCCGGCCATCGACGATCGAGCGCGCAAAGAGACGCTCGCCTTCATCGCCAGCAAACCCCGACTCAATCCCAACGAGGAGGCCATCGCCCCGACGTACATGAAGCTGGCCTGGCGCGCGCAGAACACCTTCGACGAGGCGCATGCGTTACACCGCGCCACCTACGACATCGTCGTTTCAGACGAACCAGACAAAGACCGCGCGCTCCGGAACGTTCTGGCCTATTATCAGGAGAGCGCGTATGCCATTACGGCCAAGCGGCTGGACCATCACCGTCTCGATCAATTTCCCTACTCCAAGACGTTCCGCACAAGGTTCCCCCTCTTCAACGCCACGATCTGGTCGTATCACTACCTCCAAGTCGCCGTGTACGATCCGCTGCAAGCCGCGCCCGATCTCGACGCCAAGAAACAGGCTGTGCGGCCGATTCTCGCCACGTATCGCGGCTATCTCGAGCAGCCGCCCGTGCGCTGGACCTTCATGCCGCTCACAGCGGAGCTCAGTCCCGCATTCGCCGCGCGCTATCCGGAGATCGCCAACATCTTTGACAACCTCCACATGCTGCACGACAACATCAGCGACATTCTTGCGAGCGAACAACTGCCGACGTGGGACGCGAAGCGGGCCGAGATCTATCGGGTGTTGGACCACTACTATCTGGCAAGCGCTGACGAGACCAATCCGATGATCGTCAAAGTGCAGGAGCACCATCATTGAAGCGGGTTACTATTCGTATAGTGAGAGCGCTTGTGTTGCTGATGGTCGGGCTGCTGGCACAGCCGAGCTTCGCGCTGGACCATGACAATCTAGATCCGAACCGGCCGATCGGGATGGAAGATGCCTATGCGATTCCGAAAGGCGAAATTGGGGTGGAAGGCGGTGTGCGTTTCAACGATCAGCGGCAAGGTCCTACGCGCCTTACGTTTCAACCGCAAATCATTTACGGCGCGTTCGACAACACGCAGATCGAAATCCAGGGCGATATTTTTACGGACCCCAACACGATCGTGGGGCCCAATAAATCCGGGGACCTGCACCTGGGCGTCCTGTACAACTTCAATACCGAAACACTGGACCTCCCGGCCTTCGCCGTTCGGGCTGAGGTCGATCTGCCGACTGGGGTGAATTCACAAGGGGTGGATACGCAGGTCACCGGCATTCTCACGCGCTCGTTCGGTAGGCTTCGCGCTCATCTCAACGCGGGCTATACGATCCTCGGCTCACCGCAGGGACAAGAAAGACCAGGCGCCTATCGTGCCGTCGCAGCGGTCAGTTATCCATTGGGTTATCCCACCAGTTTCCGCGATACGCTCATCGCCAGCGTCTACACGAGACAATCGGATCAGCGCGGACAACGTAATAACACGGGCGTCGAAATCGGCCTGCGCCATCAACTCACCTCGCGCATCGTCCTCGATGGCGGTCTCGGCACCGAATTCTATGGGCCATCCGATCGCGCAGCTTTGCTCGGCACTGTCGGGGTATCTGTCGGATTCTGAGCGCAGGCCCCTGGCCTAGCGGACTCGACCGCTTGCGCGGTCGTTACGTATGAAGCGGCTTGAACGGTGAGCAGCATACGTTGCCGGCCTCGCCTAATTTTGTACTCACCGGTTCATTGGCGCGATTGGCCGTCTTTGCTGAGCTTGAAACGTGCGTGCCTGAGACGAGTGAACCGGTTCGGGAACGAGATCCGGCGCTATCACGATGGTTCCCGCGATTTCTGGCGCAGGCTCACACTCAAACGGCTCCTTCCGGATCTCGCTGCCGGTTCTGCTTCGATACACCAGCTCGTCCGTCTCCAGATCGTATTCAGGAATCTCCGTACTTGCCCAACGCTGTTCGAAGTAGTGGGTGCAGAGGGAGTAGAGCCCGTGAGCCTTGCGGTTGTGCTGCAAGACATACTCCGGCATGGTGTGAACATCCACATCAGCATGGTAGTGCTGGAGCCAGAGATAATCTCCCAGGATGACCATCTTGACCAGCGGCGGATCGGCGTACAGTTTGAGCTTCACGGTTTTTCCCATGGCCTTGAGCCGCTTGAGTAACGCAATGCTCTCCCGGACTTCATCACGGAATGCAGCCAGTGTGTATTTGGGGTGATCAATGGCTTGAATGCGTTGGCTGGCCTCCTGGCTGTAGGGGTTCACCAGAAGAATGTTTGCGCCGATGCATTTGTCGAGGACCGAGGAGAGATCGCCGACTTGGTCGCCAAAGGTGCCGGCGCCGCTCGATCCCATCACCATGATGGTGCGTCCGGTTCCCTGCTCCTCTTTGAGTTTTCTGATGCGCCGCTCTGCGCCTCGAGCGCGCCGGGGGAAGAACGACACGAGCCCGGCTCCGGTAGCCGCGGCGGCGAGGGTGCGGTCCCGCATGCTGCGATGAACATAGCTGAGGCCGGCGATCAGCAAAATGGCCACGGCCATTTCCACGGCGATGAGCGAAAATTTGTCGTGCTCCACCCGCGACCAGAACGACAGGAAATGCCTGGCGCCTGCCGGGAGCAAGAGTGCAATGCCTGCACTCAGGGCGACGACGACGATGTGATAGAGACTTCCCGCGGCATCGCGGAGCAGTGCTCGAACGGTTGACGAAAATTCATGAAACAACGAAACACCTCTTGAAATGGTGAGAAACAGTCCTCACGACTCTGTCGAGCTGGTCATGCGAGCGATGGGCGGTAATGCCTTTGGGGTGTGCTCAGCAGATGCGGGACGGTGGCATGGGAACAAAAAAAATCGCGTCAGACTCGGTCTCTACCGGGGGACTGCAGCCCCCGAACCGGAAGGTCTTACGCGATCGAGACTCAGCCTAACACGATTGGGTAGAGGACGCAAGCCTATCTCACAAGAGACGCATGGGCGGCCGAACACTGATTTTAGTATTCGAGCTTCGACGGCTCGCGATGGAATTCAGCCACCTGCGGATGAACCAGATCGGCGAAATCCCGATACCGCATCTTCATGGCCCCCACATGGCTGCCGGCGTCGAACACGATGGCTTCATCCTGTGTCAGCGTCGCATCGACATAGACCGGCGTGCCGTAGAGATTGCCGAACGGCGGCATGCTCCCGATTTCGCAATCAGGAAACAGAACGGCCAACTCGTCTTCCGTCGCAAGCCGCACGTGTGGACAGCCCAGCACCTCTTCTAATCGCTTGAAGTCGACTTTCCAGGTAGAGGGAAGAACGGCCATCACATAGCGTCCATCGGCTTTGACGATGACGACCTTCGCAAACGTATCGGCGGGGACATGCAAACTTTCTGCTGCCTCCCGCGCAGTATAGGCCACCGAATGGTTCACCACCTGATAGGGGATCTTGCGGCCGTCGAGATAGCTTTGGAGCCTCTTGAGGATAACCATAGTGTCCTCCCGATGCGGCGGATGTTGGAAGACGGCTCTTCTTATCCAGGGAAGAGCACGCAAAGAAAGTGCCATGACATGATGCGAAGCACAAGAAGCAAAGATCAATCGAGAAGCCGGGTTAGCGGAGAGCGAAAGATGGCTGGGTCACTGTTTCTTACGAACCCGTGGCAGAAAGGGGCAAGAGTTCGAAACGTATTTGTCCTGAATCGCCACGGTTGACCCGGCTGAGTATTCCGTCGACTGCCCCGCTCGCAGCCGGGTAGAGTTATTCGATGGTGAAGTTCATGACCATGCCTTTGGCCGCGTGAGAGTCATGAGCCGTGGGATTCGGGAACAGACAGATCATGGCATAGCGTCCTGGAGCCAGATCTGTGCTAAACATTCCTTCTCTGCCCGGTTCCAGCCCGCTCATCCCACCGATCATTTGTCCCGGCAAGGCAGCAGCACCGTTCGATCCAAATGCGGCGAGCACCTCATCGGTCGAGGAGCCCGGATCGAGCCGGACAAGACTCACCTGATGCCGTTGATTCCCTCGATTAATGACATAGAAGGTGTGTTGGCCTTTCTTGAGAGGTTGGACGACGACAAATTCATAATCGAACATGGCCATATGGAAGTTGCCGTAAAACTCAGGCGGCGAGGGGGTACTCTCCGTCACGCGCAGGGCTTTTTGCATCCCCAGCGCCGCGTGCGTTTGTTGGTTCTTGGTGGGAATCAGACAAATAAGGACGTAGGAGCCTGGCTCCAGATAGATGGTTGCTTGTGCATCACCGCCTGATCCGATTCCATTTGGTCCCCCGACATGCTTGGCCCACGAGGGGATGGTTCCGTCGCCTTCTTGGAGGATGGCTTCCAAGTCGGCAGGAGTTTTCCCTCCCTCCAATTTGAGAAGCTGGAGCTGGTGCGGTTCTCGCCCGCCGTTGTGGAGGTGGATTGTCGTTTGGCCTGCCGGGATGACATCCGGACCTTCAAAGCTATGGTCCCAGGCTGAAAACGTGACCAGGCTTGGCTGGGAAAAGGCAGCGGCGGGAGCATCATCAGCAAGGTGAGCTGGCAAGAGCCCGACGAGAGCGTACAGAATAGCCGCACACACACGGCAATCCACACTCATAGCGTCCTCCCGGGATTGAGTTCCCCGACCTTCCATCACAAAGTCGTGCCACGGACCGGCCGCACGGCCCTCCTTATACTCTGACATGAACTCCTTCGCAATACTCGACAAATACTTAGGGAATGTCGACAGATCCGTTTGGCTGAAGCCGAAGAGCCGAATGGTCCCTACAATAGTCGCTCGCGCCCGTGGGGCGAGGTGAGATCCTGGTCCGGACCCAGGGGGACTATCCGGGTAGGATTGATGTCGTCGTGCGTGATGTAATAATGCCGCTTGATGTGATCGAAGTTAACGCTGTCGGCGATCCCGTCGGTTTGATAAAGGTCTTTGAGATACCCGAAGAGATTTTGGTAGTCGACGATCCGACGGAGGTTGCATTTGAAGTGGCCATGGTAGACCGCATCGAACCGGATCAGCGTGACGAACAGGCGCCAGTCGGTCTCGACGAATTGCGATCCGAAGAGGTAGCGGTGGTGCGCGAGCCGGGACTCCAGAAGATCCAAGGCCTCGAAGAGCCGCCGCACAGCTCGTTCATAGGCCGGCTGGGATGTGGCAAAGCCCGCACGATAGACCCCGTCGTTCACGTTCTCATAGATGAAGACATTGAGGTCGTCGATCTCCCTTCGGAGCCCTTCCGGATATAAATCGATCGTGCTGTCGGTGAATCGATTGAACTCGCCGTTGAACATGCGCATGAGATCGTCGTCGGAGTTACTGACAATCCGCCTGGTCAGGCGGTCCCACAGGACCGGAACTGTGAAGCGGCCGATGTAGTTCGGGTCGGTGGCTTTGTAGGCTTCGCTGAGAAAGTGAAATCCATTGATGGGATCGAGCGAGTGACCGGAGCCTTCACGGAATGCCCAGCCTCGCTCGTCACGAATCGGATCGACGACGGTCATGCCGATGACGCCTTCGAGGTTCTTGAGCTTGCGCACGATAATGGTGCGATGCGCCCATGGGCAGGCCCACGAGACATAGAGATGGTAGCGGCCGGCTTCTGCCGGGTAGCGGGAGCTTCCACTGGCCGTCACATACTCGCGAAAGGCATCGGCCTGTCGTGTGAATTCTCCGGCTTCTGATTGCTCGTCAGGAAACTGTGCCGCAATTGTCATAGAGGGACGGGGCCTCTTATTTGACTAGTATCTCATAATCGATAGAGAAAATGACCCAACGAGTGTTGTACTGCCAGCCCGGCGCTGTTGCGTTTCACCACGGTACTGATTTAATACCGTGGCAAAAGGCTACGGACGGCTTGGTTTTCATGGAAAAACTGCGCTGA
>DATIFR010000200.1:0-16404 GCA_035455145.1 Nitrospira sp. | reverse complement strand
TGTGCCATGGCTGCGTCGATGAGTAGCTCCGGGTCGTTCGGAGCCAGCGCGACGGCCTTGGTGTAGGCTTGCACGGCCTCATGCCATTGTTCCAGAGATGCATAGGCCAGGCCGAGGTTCCGGACGATCAAGGGGGCGTCCGGCCGCAGTTGGGCTGCCGCATTGTAGTGGCGGATGGCAAGCTTCAACAAATCGGCATCCCCATGAAGTACCATCGCGATGGTCTGCAACAGATACCCGGTGGCGAAGGAACGGTCGGCTTCGGGCTCAGCTACTTTGGGGAGCGGGTGTTGGGCTCCGGCCGGCGGAGGCGGCGATGGCGACAGGTGATTCGCGCCAAGCCATTGCCGGATCACCGGAGCCGGGATCGAGTAACTGATGCCCGATTTCATCATGACGCTTCCGATCGCGACACCCTGAGAGTCTTTCGCTCGTTCCAGGTAGGGGACGGTCGTAACCACCATGGCAGCCACTTCGCCGGAGTCTGTCCGCACAAGCGGCCCTCCGCTGTTCCCGAAGTTCAGAAGACCGGCCGTTTGAAGGAAGTCGACAACTCGCCCGTTCGTCCTCGACTGTCCTTGAACGAGGCCGCTGACCATCGCCGGGATGATCGAGGCATGCAGCGCAAAACCCATTTGGAGGATATCCGTGATCCGGGGATAGCCGACGGCGATCACTTCAGTCCCTTCTGGTGTAGGGTCCGCTGCCAGCGCGAGGGGGTCGGTCCACGTGTTCGGGATGCGGAGGACTGCCAGATCCAAATCAGGGTTTACGGCCACGACCTCCGGGGCAGCATAGATCTCTCGATCGAGGACATACACGTACAGGCGGCCACTTTCTTCGATCACATGGGCATTCGTAACCACTAAGCCACTGGCATCTATGAAGAACCCGCTTCCCAGGGAAAGGTTATGAGCCGCATCGTTAACACCGACGATGAGCACGGTCGCAGCTTTGGCGTGGCGGAAGATGTCTTGTCGCTGGCTCGAATGGGCTGGCTCCGTGGCAGTCAAGAGAAGCAACGCTGCAATCAGCAGATGATACATAGTGTGGAGTCTAGCAGAGCAGAGAGGCTGGTCAACTACTACGTCAAATGCTGTTCCCCCTTTCTTGAGGTGTCTGCTGGGTGAGGCATTCTACCCTCATATCCTCCCGACCCTTGCCCCCTTTTTCCACAATCATCATTGCCTCTACGCCAGCGTCATCAAATGGATAAGTACGTAACCTTTAGAATTCGCAAGCAGATGTGCGATCCATCCCCAGACCACCAGCCCTGGCCATAGTTTTTGCTTAATGGCATGTTGAGTGACCATTTGGCCGAATGAAGGGAGAGATCATGAGGGGACTCACACGATCGATTCTGACCATGAGCCTGCTGGCGTCGGTCGGCACGGCAGGAGCCGCCGACTTCACGGCCATCTGTTGCGACGGCGGTTATGAATACCGTCATCCGAACGCTTACGAAAGAGAACAGCAACGTCTGTATGATGCCATAGCGGCAGGCAGGTCGAGCGACACGGGCAAGGCTGCGGCCGAGTTGGCCGTGGCCAATCGTCGCATTGCCGACCTCGAAAAGCAGTTGGCTGATCGCGACCAGGAGATGGCCGCCCTCCGGGCTGAACAGTCTGCCGAGTTGGCGAAACTGAAAGTCGCGGAGCGCGGAGTGGTCAAGGGCCTTCGTCCTCAGATCGAGAAGGGCGACATCACGGTCGATGTGAACAGCGAGCGCCTCTTGATCAACCTGGCCTCCAGTTATCTGTTCGGTTCCGGCGAAGATCAACTGAGGCCGGAAGGTGCTGAGGCGCTGAAGCACGTTGGATCGGTCTTGAAGAATTTCCCTCAGTACAAGGTGGCCGTGGACGGTCACACCGACAACGTGCCGATCCATGGTGCCCTCATGGCTCGGTTTCCGACAAACAAGGAATTGTCGGAGGCTCGTGCGATCTCGGCAGCGAAGGCGCTGGCCGAGGGTGGGCGTAGCGATGCGATGACGACCGGGTATGGATCCGCCAATCCGGTCGAACCGAACAGCACCGCTGCGGGTCGGGCCAGGAACCGCCGCGTGGAGGTGCGCGTCACGAGGTAGGACACCCGAAGCCGGGACATTCTCGTTTTCCCGTTTGGAATAAGAGGTGTTGGCAAAGTCAGAGGGGAGGGACCAGGCTAGCTGGCCCCTCCCCAATTTTTTGAGACCATCCGTTGCGCGGGTACAGGAGATCGACAGGTTACGTTTTTTCCCATCAGTGTGGGCGCGCCGATTCGTTGGAATCGTTTGGCTGGCGGGGAGGATTCGTGACGTGCCGTTTGGTGAGCTCGTCGATGCAGCACTGCAGGATTTCGGCTTCATGACACGTGAGGTGTTCCCCTCTGGACAGGAGCCGATGGAGTTTTTCACATGCAATGATAAACTGTTGGACCTCTTTCTTGATCGACACGACAGCCTTCCTCCCTTTCAGGGGGTCAGTGGTAATAAATATCTGAAAAGGAGCGGCAATCGGCGTATCGATCGGCCGCGTCGCTGATCTTCCAATTCTCGCTTGTCGAAATGGGGAGTGAGGAACTTTTTCTGATCGGCTCGCGCCATGCTGCAGGGATAGCTTCGCGCAGCAAATGGTTCCAAGAATCTTTGCCAATTTCGGAGGGGCCCGGCAGGATGCCGAGGCCCCTCTTCTGTCTGATCGCTACTGCTGCTGGATTTCAAGATCGTTGTCCACGCGTTTGACGCCTGCCACCTGTGTGGCCAGTTTGCCGGCCCGGGCTTTCTGATCGGAATTCTCGACGATCCCGATCAGATGGACCGTTCCGTTCGTGGTTTCCACGTCAATGCGTGTCATATTCGCAAACCTGTCGCTCACCAATTTAGTTTTCACAGAGGAGGTTATCGCGGCATCATCCATGTACTGGCCCGCGGTCTGACCATGCGTGGTCTGGCAGGCCGTGAGAGCCGCAGCCATATACAAGGCCGCCATCGCGTGCCCCATTCCCAACATCAACACCCTTACGTCCTTTGAAGTCATGAGATCTCCTCCCTTGCGAAGGTGATTGGTCCGACCTCCAGGAATACGTGAACGTAATCCGCAAGGAGAATGCCAGGGGATCAGCACCTTGCCCTTACTTGCCTTGTTCTCTTGTTAGGTGAAAGGATTGCTTGAAATTTCGTACGGTTGCGGTGCTTTTGGGAACTAGTACTTGAGGCTTCGATTGGAAGGTTAAAAAAGAAAGAGAGAGGAATTCAGGATTGATTGTCCTGGGCGAGACAACCTGTCCCTCGTGATGGGATGGCAGAATCCTCCGCCGCCGGCATCAGCACCTATTAAGATGATCCCGCTAAGGCCGCTCGTTCCTACCCTTCAGGGCGGCATCTGCTCTCATTTTGGTCGCAAGCGGAGTACGGCAAGCGAGCGGGCTTCAAGATCGTAGCGAGTTCCACCTCTCAAGATCGTGACCAGCTTTCCGTCAGGATGTGATACGGCCGTGTCCAACACCGGTTGCCACAGCACGCCGCGCTTGTGCGCCGGCAGAGTGAACGGCCGTGGCTCGTGATGCGCATTGAGTAAGATGAGGTAGGTTTCATCCAGGAGTGGTCTGCCTTTGGGATCTTTCTCCTCGATTGCATGCCCGGCAAGTCGTACGCCCAGGCAGCGGACATACCCTTTGGCCCAGTCTTCATCCGTCATCTCTTTGCCATCGGGGCGCATCCAGGAGAGATCCTTGACCTCCGCGCCACGGATACGGCGGCCTTGAAAGAATCGGCGGCGCCGGAAGACGGGGTGTAGCTGTCGCAATGCGATGAGACTCCTCGTGAAATCCAGGAGCGCCTGCTGAGGCTTGCTCAAATTCCAGTCGACCCAACTGATCTCGTTGTCCTGGCAATAGGCATTGTTGTTGCCATGTTGCGTCCGTCCCATTTCATCGCCGCCACAGAGCATCGGGACGCCTTGCGAAAAGAGCAACGTGGCGAGCATGTTGCGTTTCTGTCGTTCTCGCAGCGCCAAGATCGACGGTTTCAGCGTCGGTCCCTCTACGCCGCAATTCCAGCTCAGATTGTCGTTCGTGCCGTCACGGTTCTCTTCACCGTTGGCTTCGTTGCGCTTCTGGTTATACGAGACCAGATCGTGCAACGTGAATCCGTCATGGGCCGTCACGAAATTGATACTCGCATGGGGCCGGCGGCCGCCTCCTTCGTAGAGATCGCTGCTCCCGGACAGGCGAAACGCCAGCTCCGCGACTTGCCCTCCGTCTCCTTTCCAGTATCGCCGGATCGTGTCACGATATTTCCCATTCCACTCAGCCCAGCCGGCCGGAAAGTTGCCGACCTGGTAGCCGCCTTCGCCTAAGTCCCACGGTTCGGCGATCAGTTTCACCTGCGAGAGCACCGGATCCTGATGAATGATGTCGAAAAACGCGCTGAGCCGGTCCACGTCGTGCAGTTCCCTCGCGAGTGTGGAGGCGAGATCGAAGCGGAAGCCATCCACGTGCATCTCGAGGACCCAGTAGCGCAGGCTGTCCATGATGAGTTGAAGGACCCGCGGGTGGCGGACGTTCAGGGTGTTGCCGCAGCCGGTATAGTCCTGATAAAAGCGCGGCCGCTCGGGAACCAGCCGGTAGTACGAGGCGTTGTCGATTCCGCGAAACGACAAGGTTGGGCCGAGATGATTGCCTTCTCCCGTGTGGTTGTAGACCACGTCGAGGATGACTTCGATGCCGGCATTGTGGAGCGCCTTGACCATGGTCTTGAATTCCCAGACATGCTGGGCGGGAGCTGATGAGGTGGCATAGTGAATGTCCGGGGCGAAAAACCCGATTGAGTTATAGCCCCAGTAGTTGGTGAGGCCGCGCTCGATCAGGTGTTTGTCGCGGATGAAATGATGGACCGGTAGCAACTCGACGGCCGTGACACCCAGTTGTTGCAGATGATC
Organism: Nitrospira sp.; assembly: GCA_035455145.1. GTDB lineage: Bacteria > Nitrospirota > Nitrospiria > Nitrospirales > Nitrospiraceae > Nitrospira_C. Next base: position 11,485 of record DATIFR010000200.1, on the reverse strand, counting down.
AATCACTGCCGGTGTTGCGAGTCCTGCATAGGTGCCGCGCAAGTTCTTCGGGATGTCGGGGTGTCTGGCCGTAAAGCCGTGCACATGCAGTTCATAAATCACCGTCCGGTCCCACGGGGTTCGCAACAATTGGTCTCCGCCCCAGGTGAACGCCTGGTCGACGACCACACATTTGGGTATTGAGGCGGCATTGTCTCGATCGTCGAAGGAGAGATCCTCCTTGGGGTCACCGATTCGATATCCAAACAGCGTCCCCGACCAATCAATCGTGCCGGCAATCGCCTTCGCATAGGGATCGAACAAGACCTTGGATGGGTTGAATCGATGCCCCAATGTTGGCTCATACAGCCCATGGATACGGTAGCCATAGTACTGCCCCGGTCGTACCTCCGGCAGATAGACATGCCAGACATAGTCCGTACATTCTTCAATCCGAATCCGGTGAGTCTCCTGAGTGGCGTTCGCCTGGTCGAAGAGGCAGAGTTCGACTGCCGTGGCATTTTCAGAAAACAGCGCGAAGTTCACTCCCTCGCCGTCCCACGTGGCTCCCAAAGGATACGGATGTCCGGGCCAGATTCTCATCGGCTGTCACCTCCTTGAGAACTGTGAGGTCGGCATGTCTTTGTGGGGTGAAACTCGCTGATCAATAGCATATGATGCGTGTGCTGGTTGACGTCACGACTCCCGCGCTGCCCCATGACTCGGCGTCGTACGGAAGGATGGCCGTCGGCACTGTTGCCGACACGATGCCTCCGACCGGTCGGGAAGCAGGCAGCCACCAGCTTAACAGAAAGGGACCTTCAGCGGAATCGTCATGAAGGGGAAGTTGGGGGGAACCGTCTATTGAGCGAGTTGAGTCTCGCGCCTCGAAACCGGGGTTGGATATTGATCTTCTGGATTCATCATGCAGACTTCTCGGGTTCTCATCATTGATGACGATACGATTTCTCTCGAGACGATGGCTTCGACATTGCGCCTCAGGTTTCCTGACGCGCACTTCGAGACGGCTGGTTCCGCCCTCGCGTCTCTCGAGCGGATACGGTCGATAGAATACGCGGTCATCATCTGTGACGCACACCAGCCCCGCTTCGAAGGCATCGGATTTGTTCGAACCGTGCGGAAGGTGCATCCCGATTGTCCGGTCCTGCTTCTGCTTGAAAAACACAATGAGGATCTCATGGCGCAGGCCATGCATGCCGGTGCCTATGATGCATTGGTGAAGCCAGTCGAGGAAGGCACGTTACTGTTCGCGGTGCAACGCGCCGTTGAAGTCTCTCGGCTACGGTCCGAGGTCAAGCGTGAAGAAGCGCTGCTCGTGGAAAGAGTGGGAAATATGATGAGGGATCTTGAGGTGCTGTATGGCGCCTACGGCTTGCATTCACATTTCGAGGCGTTCATGGCTTATGTGGAGGCCGAGCGGCAGCGATCGACACAGAAGGACGAAGGGCCGAGCGGCTTGGGGGGAGTGGGGCAATAGAGGATGTATCGCTTGCTCGTTGCTTGCCCCTAGGCCTGGCACTAAGATTCACGGTCCTGGAAACAGCACGGCGGCCCTGGTTGTGACCGGGGCCGCCGTGGCAACGTTCTCTCTCTTATCTACTCTACTATAAGGTGCTGGACCGATAACCCTTGGCCTGGAGGCAGGAGGCGTAGGCTGCGCGGAAGCGCTCGTCACGCGTCTTATTCTCATTCAGGCCGTAGAGGGTTCCTCCGGCTGCACCGACCACGCCGCCGATCGCCGCTCCTTTGCCGGCGCCTTTTCCTCCATCGGCGATAGCTCCTGCAGCGGCACCAACTCCGGCGGTGATGGCTGCGCCAAGGGCGGCATCTTTCACCATTTCTTCGGTTTTGCTCGCGACCTGATCCTCAGCCTGTTTGTTGCAAGCCAGCACGACGGATTCCGGCGGCTGGCTATGTTGAACTGGAGTGGCTTTGTGCTGCGGCTTGGCTGCCGTTTCACGAGCCGCACTTTGTTGAGCCGCACTTTGTTGGGTTGATGCGGGATCTTGGGCGCTGTTCTTTCCGCCCATGACATAGGCCGTCACTCCTGCTGTGATGCCCACGACCACGAGGCCGATACTGGTCAATTTCCACGGATTCATGTCTGCCATAACTTACTCCTTCTTGTGTTACGGGGTACTTGCTGCAGTCAATCAACCCTAGCAATAAGTTTTATTTTGTCCATGCAAGCACAACTCAAAAGGGTCTGTACGTAGGCTTCATTCCACTCGACAGCGCTTCTTGTTAGAGTTTTCAGTCAAGAGCTCACGGCTGAGCGGAACGGACTAGTCTTTGACGATGAAGTGGACGCTTCTGTTCCGCTGCATGCAATCCTCACTGTGCTGGAAACAGAGAGGACGATCCTTGCCGTAGCTCGTCGTCTTGAGCTCGACTGCGAGCCCGAGGTCCTGCAGATAGCGCTTCACATTCCTCGCACGACGGTCACCCAGCACCAGGTTATACTCGGACGACCCCATTTCGTCGCCACGACCTTCGAGCACCAGGCGCGTGGCTCCATTTTTCTGGAGGCGCTTCGCGTTGACCTCCAGCACCAACCGCGCATCCTCCCGGAGCGTAGCTCGATCGAAGTCGAACAGCGCATCCATCAATGAGCCTCCCGGTAGGCCGGTCGCATTACGGGCAGACAGCTCCGCTCGCATGGACGGTCTCGGCTGTGAGGTCGTCATACTGAACTCCGGAGGTGGAATGTGCTTGATCGTCTGCTCGTCGATCCGTTCCGTCCGGGCCGTGCGCTCGTCACCGGCTGTCGATCCGGACTGGGTGGCACAGGCCTGTACGAGCAACGAAGCCACCGCCAGTATTCCCAAAAGCATGAATTCTGGTGCCTTTCGCATACCTTCCTCCTTCTACGATTGAGGTCGTTTCACACGATAAGCAAGGGGAATGCCATTAATGCTCGCAATATCCCATGAGAGCCCAGGGGGAGCGCGCGTAGGGCTCTGTGGAACTGTGGAAAAGATCAGCGGTTTTCCCACGCCGCTCGCAGGTTGGTGAGATGCAGGACTGGAGGGATGAGGACAGACCGGCGACTTTGCCGATTTTCGGGCTGCAACAAGGCGGAATTTGTACATAAATCGCACTTTCTGTTTCCGCTGGAAGATTTCCTTCATTTACCTTCCAAGCCAGTACGTTCTTTGATGCCGTAGCCTGGACGACATATTGTGGACAGCTTCAAAGAGTCTCCGCATCGCAGCGGAAATTTCGTGTTGCGGTGGTACTCGGTGGAGATATGTTCTCCACAGCTGGTGTCGTCACCATGAGACATGGAATACATTACGATGACTGAACTCATTGATGAGGCAGAGGAGAACGGGTGGTGCGGATCTTGAAATCTGAAAATTACTTTTGTAAGGTGACTAACAATATGGGAATGGACCTCGGCAGATGAAGAACCCGGCTGGGATCATATCAGTGCTGTGTCTGGTGGGCTTCTTATCGTTCTCGCATGCGGAAGCGGCAAGTGTTGGTCCCCTTGCTGCAGATTCTTCCGCGCCGGGGGCTATCGGCAAGCTGAATCCACCCGGCCTGAGTAACGACGTGGCGGGTCACGCACCTTCCACGCTGCCAGGATCATCGACGCCATCGAACGTCTTTCGAGACATTCCCTCGATCAGCGGAGGCTACTCGGTTGGAGGGGCCACATTGAAGCCGTATCTCGGTGCAGGTTTTGGTAGCGGCTATGCCTCAGAATTAGACCGTTCTTTGAATCACAGCCCTTCCCCTCAGACGGACTCCGGCGTTCGAAGTCTGTTCGGGCAAGGCCTCACTCCAAATGAATTTCAGATGGGAATCCGCATTCCATTCTGAGCAGTCTGCCGACACACGGCGACATTCTCCTGTGCTTTTCACATCCGTCCGCTGCTTGCGACGTTCTCCAGGCAGGGGGGCCGGCAGCCTGGATGCTTCTCTTCCTGGGTTGCACGATACCGCCCCATCCTCATTCCAACGCGCGTCGCAACGTGCCTGTATCACTAAACAATCCGGCCCCGACTTATAGCGCTTGACTGCCATACGTATTGCGCCTAGTCTGAATGTGTTTGGGTGTGACGCTCCGCTGACTGTTGTATCCCTCGCGCGTCCTGTCTCCTCCCTGCGCGACTGATTTCCTGGTTTGCGCCGCTTCATCGAGCTACGGCTCTCATTGATCCCAAATGGTATACGTGTTTTCCGTGGTTGCATGAGCGCAGCGACGGATTTCTGATGATCCATGAGACAGGGCGGAAGGTTGTTTCAAAATGAATGAACATGCTATCGAATTCGTAACGGTGTGGGTGGACCCTCTTATTATGAGGGGGTACTCTGCGTCGGAAGCCTCGGAGCCGACGGTGGCTCATAAGAGATTTGGGCAGGAAAAGCGCAGAGCTATGCGTCAAACGAATCGCTGGTGGTGTATCCTCGTGCTGATCCTGCCGATGGCAATCGGCGGATGCGACACGATCAGGCCACCCTCTAAATCATCGCCCACGGACAACGGCCGCTTTATGGAAATGTGGGGTGTCTATACCCACTGCGCCCAAAGCGAAGACCTTGATGCGATGCGTGTCGATGCACAACGATTGAGCCTCGCCGCAGACTCGATGGGATCCGCTGCAGATCCGAACCCGAACGAGAGTGAGGGGCCAGTCCCCGTGGGACCGACCAGCCGCCTCTCGGTGGATCCAGCCGAGATGGCTGCCTCCTGTGCCCTGCATGCCGGTCACGTTGCGCAGGATATGGGACGCCTGTACGTTGCCCGGGAGATGTTTCAGATGATCGTCACGAACTTTCCGCAACGGCGCTATGGCTATTACACGGCTCAAGCCCGGGAAGGGCTGGAGCGACTGAACGCGGAGAGATCCGGCTGGTTCCACCAGCAGACGGCATTCTAGGAGCTGTGCTCACAGGTCGCTATGAAGGACCTGCCTCCTGTGGTTCTTCCAACTGCAATCTGAGTCAGGCGTAGGGTGGGCGGCGGTACCGTGTGTCTCTCCATAGGGCGGGCTGGTTGATCCTCGAATGCGCGCGTCGAACGAGGCCCTTCTGAGGGCGCGCGTTTCGCGAGCAGGAGGACGACCAGCCTGCCCGTCTCCTTCCTCTTCACCATTCACACGTCGACAAGGATCCGCGCATACGATCGTTACAGGATCACTTCGCAGGGTAGAAGGAAGACTTTGAGCGGAATCTCAAGGCCACGATACCCGTGAACATGCCTGGCATGAATTTCCCTCACGGCGTTCAGTACCTGTGTCATGTGAATGTGAGTATCTTCGAGGGCGACCATGAAGAACGTATTTCGATCGGTCGAGGCGCCGGTCCCGGATACCGTTCCGGTCTGACCACTGCCTCCCACGCCCGAAATCATCGTGTAGCCGCTGATCCCCAGGCCTTTAAACACCGCGAGGATTTCCTCTCCAAGCTTCTCCCCACAGACAATCTGCAGCATTTTCATGATCATTCTCCTGGGCCGTTGTTGTGTTGGTCGGTCGGTCCTTGATCGGATGGTCTTCCTGCCAGGTCTCTGAGTCCTTCGTTCATCGAAGCGGGTTCTCCACTCCCACGGCGGTACGAGACGAAGATCGGCTCACAAGTCCGTACGCTCAGCTTCGGCCAAGTCTACCAACCAAGTGACGCTCTTGTCCTGTGAGTCGTTGGAGGGAAATTCAGGAGGTCGGGACATAAACGGATCGCCGAAGATCACGGTGTCCGGCACCATTTCCGATCCCCTCGCATCGTGCTCCTGGCTTGGAACAGGCAGCCGTGATGCTTCTCCTCATCGTTTCCACTATACTTCGCCATGGCCTTTGGCTCTGACCTCTCCTTCACCGAATCGCTTCAGAGTGATTTCCGCAGGACGTTCTACGAAAGCCACCGGTCCATCGCGATCGTGATGGTCGTCATTGTGTTCCTTTCCCCATTTGCAGGGCTCTATGTCACAGGCCTGTTTGGCGCCGTGCTGGGCATGCTGCTTTCTGTGGCCGCCTATTACCTGACCCCCTATGTGGTGCTCTCATTGGTTGACTGACGGCGCTCCTGCCGGCTGAATCGCCGATGGTGGTTGTTCTCCCGTAGCTGAAAAAATCTTTTGACATTTTTTTTGACATCTGTACAATGGGCAAAATTTTTCGAATCTGTCCTCGTGTTCATCCTCACTCTTCTCGCTCAGCGGTTTCGGTTCACTGGGCCAAGACGAAGCGGTCATCACGTTCGGCTGGGGAGGCGGCTGATTCAGCTGTACCCTGTATGTCACGTGTACCGACGACGAGTCGCCCTGCATGTGTCCTTGGGACGCCGGCCTGTCCCCGCTGTCTGGAGACGGCCTTGGAGTCCAACGGGGGTTTTTTGACCTGTGCGACCTGCGGGTTGGCGATTACGCGGCAGGCGCTGTTGAATGACACGATTGGTCTGCAACCGGCGCTTGACGATCACTAAATGAGATCTCAACAGATCGGTCTGTGGGCGGCGATCGGGGTGTTGCTTGTTGGCATTTTCCTGATCGACATGCAGATGGCCCTGGGGTTCACACCCTGGCAGTTGTATGTGATTCCGCTGGGGCTTACCTATTGGGCCACTCTTTTGTATGCCCCGTTCTTCGTGGCCGCGATCTCTACCATTCTCATGCTCGTCGGGTTTGACCTGTCGCCTCCGTTGGTCCCGGAATCTGTGGCGATGACCAACCGGTTGATCGGTGCGATCACGTTCTGGGGGATGGCGTCGTTGATCGTGGCCTATAAGCTCCTCGCGATCCGCCTCTCGCAATTGACCGAGCAACTCAGATTGGAACTCAACGAGCGCACTCAGGATCTTGGACGCGTCGTGATCGCATTGCGGGCCGAAGAGGGACGGGAGCAGGGGCTCGCGCCGGAAGGCGAGGACAGTCTGGAGAAGACACGCACAGACCTGGAACACCTCGGCAGACAGTTGGAACAGCTGCAGCGCGACTTGTTGCGTTGATAGGCTCGATCGGCTGTGTTTTCTGCCCGTCTCCGTGTTTCTCCGTCAACCGGCGCCCCTCGACGCCGGTTTCCAATCCACCACAGTTTCTATTCCACGATCAGCGTGCCAGTCATGTTCGCATGGCCTTTGCGCCGGCAGATATAGAGGTATGTCCCCGGCGGAGGGGCCATGACCAGCTGCACGGACTTGCCCGGCTCGAGCAGAAGGCCGGGGCTGGCCTGCTTCGCAGTGGAATGAGTCGAGGCGGCATACATGAGGATGGGACTGTCGAATTCGTGTATCTCGCGGCCGGCGTTGTAGATGGTGAGCGTGAGCGGTGAGGACGAATTCACCTGCGCGAGATCCGGCACGAACCGGAAATCTTCCGCGGTGATGGAGACCGTTTGCATCGGCCCGTCACAGGCTGCGGCCACCATGAGCAGGGCCCCAAGGACAAACGGGATCGGCGAAGAGGGGCAAGAGACTCGCACTGCCTTATGCCGGTTCGTTGCCACGTTTCCACTTGATGCTGCAGCCGATGCTGGCCTGCTGGCGACTGTCGACCGGTCTGCCGGCAAGCGTGGCATCGATGGCGGCGCGAAGATCGCGACCGGTAACGGGCTTGTTGTTGCCGGGACGGCTGTCGTCGAGTTGGCCGCGGTAGACCAGTCGCCGTTCCCGATCGAACAGATAAAAGTCCGGTGTGCAGGCGGCCCGATAGGCTTTCGCCACGTTCTGGGTCTCGTCGAAACAATACGGAAACGTCCAGCCCAGATGCAGGGCCTGGGCTTTCAACTGCTCCGGCGCGTCGTCCGGATATTCCGCCGGATCGTTGCTGCTGATCGCCGCGATGCCCAGGCTGGCATCGCGGTAGTCGCGCCCGATCCTGGCGAGCTCCTGTTCGACATGCTGTACATAGGGGCAGTGCCGGCAGAGGAACATGACCAGCAACGCGGTCTTTCCGGTAAAGGAGTCGAGCGAATAGATCTGCCCGCTCACGACATCGCACAAGGAAAACGGGGGAGCGGGGGTTCCGAGCGGGAGCATCACCGATGCCACTGCCATAGAAGGATCTCCTTCAGCCGGCGCCTGAGGAAGAGTCGCCGGTGGGTTGTCCGCAATGCTGGTGCCTGCGGCAACTGTAGCAGGCCTGTTCCTTGTGCCTCAAGAGCGGGATTCGGTTGGATCGGCTGTGATGGTATGATGGAGGCCCTTCGACAGTCCGATGGTGTGATTTACTATCTGGAGGAATCATGGTCATGAATATTGCGCATCGTATGATCGGTATCGCGTTGGGCATTGTGCTGTTCGCGGGATCCGGACTGGCGGCGGAACCGGCTGAGGTGGAGAAGTTCGTGAGGGCCCGCATCGAGATCGGCGAGATGATGACGAACTACTTCAAGGGCGGTGAGCGGTTCAAGGAAGGGGAGCGACCGTCGCCTGAGAAGATGAAGGAAATGAGCGCAGACATCAACGCGAAGCTCAGCACGGTTCTGGCGAAGTATGATCTGACGGTCGAAGCCTATCGCCAGCGCAGCCCCGAGGTCTTTGCCGACGATGCAGCTGTGAAGCGCTTTCTCGGCGAGCATCCGGACTTGAAGCAACGCTACGACGCGCTTCAGCTGGATCGGATGAGTCGGGGCGGCGGCAGCACCGGTCGAGGGTATTAGCGCGCATCGGGTTGCGTGCGCCCGCTCTGCAGCACGCTAGAGAGCATGGCTACGCCTTGTTCGGTGAAGACGTAACAGCCTGCCATCCTATTCTTGACAGTCTTCCCGCAGGCAGCCTAGCCTGTCGCGACGATCTTCATTGTCCGCGCTGACGGGGTCTGTGTCGGTGCGGTTGAGAGCAGGAAGGCGGCATTCCGCATGATGTGTCATCTGAACACTTCTGTGGGCCATCGTGGGGCCTGCACGGCCGTCGCGATCATCTTCGTGATCATTGGTCTCGCGTGCTCACCTGCGGACGCCGTGCCCATTGCGGTGCGGTTTCCGGAGGGCATGACCCACGGCTTTCTGCTCGTGCGGTCGAGTGCGGGGGAGATCATCGGCCAGGGTGAGATAACCCAGGTCGTCAAAGAGGGCGATCTGGTCGACAGCCATTTGGTCTTCACGTTCAAGGACGGCTCTTTGCACGATGAGAAAGTGACGTTCTCGCAACGGCATGTGTTTTCGATGCTCCGCTACCACCTGATCCAGCGCGGCCCGTCGTTTCCGGAACAGATCGACGTCTCGATCGACCGCGGTACTGCGTTATACAAGGTTCGCTCAAAAACGGCGGAGGGCGGAAAGGAGGAGGTGCTGGCCGGAACGTTTACGCTTCCCAAGGATGTGTACAACGGCATCTTTGTGACGATGTTGCTGAACCTGCCGAAGGGCACCAGCGAGACGGTGAACTTTCTCGCCTTTACGCCGGCCCCTGAGATTATCAAGCTGGAGCTGCATCTCATGGGGGAGCACCCCGTTCGCATCGGCGAACAGTCACGGAAGGCGGTGCAGTACGTCTTCAAGCCGGATGTCGGCATGATTCGCGAGATGGTTGGCAAGGCCATCGGCAAGCTCCCGGACAATTTTCAGTATGAATGTTGGATCCTGGACGACGAGGTGCCGAGTTTCGTGCAATTCGAAGGGCCCTTGCAACTCATGGGGCCGATCCTGCGAATCGAACTGATGAGTCCCCACTTGCTGACCAAGTCCGAAGACAAGAAGTCGTCTTCAAAATAGGGAGCAGACACTGCGCATTGGAGTACTCACACGGAAGGGGAGGTTTCACGATGCCGGGAATGGACCTGATTATCGAATACGCCGTCCGCTACGGGTTTCAAACCCTGGGCGCGATCATTGTCATGGCGGTGGGTGTCCTTGTTGCCCGCTGGGCGGGCAAACTGACGTTACAGTGGTTGCAGCGCCAAGACATGGAGCCACCGGTCCGGATGCTGTTGACCAAGGTCGTGCAGATCGTCATCGTAGTGTTCGCATTGTTGGCAGCGCTGGGCCAGCTTGGAGTTCAGATCGCGCCGCTGCTCGCCGGCATTGGCGTTGCCGGCCTCGGCGTCGGGTTGGCGCTCCAAGGGGTCTTGAGCAATGTCGTGGCCGGGCTCTCGATTATTTTTACCAAACCCTACAAGGTGGGTGAACACATCTCGATTCTCGGCGTGCACGGGGATGTCCTGACCATCAGTATCTTCTCGACGATTCTCCTGCATCCGGATCAGTCCCGCATCGTCATTCCCAACCGCAAGATCGTGGGCGAAATCCTGCATAACTTCGGCACCATCCGCCAGCTCGATCTCCAGGTCGGCGTGGCCTATGCGACGAACCTGAACGAGGCGCTTGCGGTCGTCCGGGAGATTCTCGCCCATCACCCCAGTGTGCTGAAAGATCCCCCTCCCTTCACCGGCGTCTCGCAACTGGGCGACTCGACCGTCAGGATTGCGATTAAACCCTGGACGTCGGTCGCCGACTACGGGACGGCTGAAGTGGAACTGAACCAGGCTATCATCGAGCGCTTCCGCGCGGTGCACATTGAAATACCCTTTCCGCAACGCGAGGTTCGTCTGCTTTCGACGCCATGATGTGCTACGCAGGTTCGGCTAAGGATAGAGCCGATCGAGGCGGTCGATCAGAGGTTGGGCTTCAGGTGTGCTGGTGATCGTCGGCTCGCTGGCTGGATGATCCCAGGCCAAGGTTTGGATGCCTGCCTCGGTAAGCGCCGCGCAGATGGTTTCGACCATCGCCTCGACGGTCACCTCGGTCCAGGGCCGCAAGTCTAAGACACGCTCCTCCGGCCTGCGGGGCGGGGGGCTGTCGTGAATCAGGACCCAACAGCGGTCAAAAATGACGGCGCGGAGAGTGTGCGGGATGTTGAGCAGGGTCAGGCGGGAGGTGCAGAGTGCCGTCACCAACAGAACGAACTGAAGATCGGGCATGTCGGGACGATCTATTTCGAGCGTCTGCATGGTCGGTTGCCTCCCAGGTGAGGCGTCGGAACGGTCCTCCGCGGAGACGACGCCTCGGTCACGAATGGTTGAGCTCAGAGGTCGGCGTAGATTTCGAAGAACGCGTCGACGCTTTCGAGCAATCGCGCTTTGATTTCCTCCGGCGTGCCGTTCATCACGTGCAACGTCATGCTGCCTGGCGATCCGTTCGGCAGGATGATGGGCACGTGCGGGTGGCTCAGTTCTGACCCGGTCCCCTTATCCAACCGCATGCCATAGCTCAGCGTATAGTGCGGCGAACGTGTGAGCGTCGGTTTCACATCTGTCATGATTCCCCTCGCGTCGATTCGCCGACAGCGCCTGTCGGCAGACGGGTGGAAGATCCGGGCCATGCGTGTGGGCCATCGCCCGAATCTTCTGCCCATGTGATTACGCCTGTGTGACCGCTAGTGCCGGCTTCTGGACAAATTCTTTGTAGCCGTACCGTTCGGCCAGATAGGCTTTAGCGTCCTCGCTGATGTATTCGGCGAATTTGTAGCGATCGTCTTCGACGGTCTTGGCGTCCGCCATCACCTGGTCGGTGGGGATCGCATACTCGATATTGCAGGACGTATA
>DATIFR010000199.1:0-36364 GCA_035455145.1 Nitrospira sp. | reverse complement strand
GGCAGCGCGAACGCCGCGCCGACGATCAAGCCCAGGTAGCCGGTGACGAGCAAGCTTCCAAGCCATCCATAACGATGACGCTGTGGAGTCCGGTACCGTCCGGTCGTTTGATAGAACCGGCTGCGATGGCGGAACCATCGTTCCGTAACCAAGAATATCAGCGCCAGTCCGACCAGCAGGAGGCTCAGAATGCTGGCCGCGGTATTGTCGGATCGTCCGGTCATCTGCTGGAAGACAGCATAGGTCAGCGTTTGGTAGCGCAGCAACGATACCGCTCCGAAATCCGACACGACATACAGAATCACGAGCGCAAGGCCGGCCGCAATTGAGGGACGTATGAGCGGGAGGGTCACCCGCCACAAGGTCTGCACACGAGAGACACCGCTGGCGCGCGATACTTCCTCGAATGAAACGTTCATGCTTAAGAGCGCACTTCGGCTTAGAAGATAGACAAAGGGAAACGTGTCGAGTGTCATCACCAGGGTCGCGCCCAGATAGCTGTGGGGAGAAAAGATTCGCGCTTGTGGCCCTGCGACGATTTGCCACAGATGCTCGACCGGTCCGCCGAATCCCAGCAGGTATGAGTAGACATAGGCCAGCACATAGGTGGGCATGGCAAGGGGGAGAACCAAGGCTCCTTCCCAGAGGCGGCGGCCGGGAAAATCCAGGCGCGTCACGAGCCAGGCAGTGGACACACCGAGGATCAGTGTGAGGCAGGCGACTGTCGCGGCCAGCCAGATGGTATTCGAGAGCAGTTCGGGAATGCGGGTTGCCCAGAGCCGGCTCCAGACCGCCGGATCCGCAGAAAGCGCTTGGGTTGTCACATAGCCGAGCGGGAGCAAAATGATGCCGGCGCTGGCCACTGCGATCAGTTGGAGCGGGGAGGACAGTTGCTGGCGAATCGTGATCACAGTGGGTCCCTTCGAATTAGCGGAGGCCCACTTGTTCGATCAGCAGAAGAGTGGGTTCGCGCAGTTCAGCAAGTTTCGTCAGGGGCACTTGCGCCGCGCGAAAGCTCTTCCGCTCCACCAAGGCTGGATCGGCTTTGACCTCGGGGTGCAGCGGGTACTCCTTGTCGAGTTCGGCAAAAAGTTTTTGCCCCGCTTGGGCGACGAGGAATTCGACGAGGAGCTTGGCGCTTTCGAGATGCTTCGTCGACTTGACGATGCCGATGCCGGCGACATTCATGATGGCTCCCATACCGCCGTCCTGTTGGTCCGGCATGAAGACCGCGATGGGGGCAGCCGGCTGAGTCGCCAGGTGACGATAGACGTAGTAATGATTGACGATCCCCAGTGCCACCTGCCCTTTGGCCACGGCATCCACGATTTGCGAACTCTTTTGGTACACCTGTCCGCCGGCATTGTCCTTGAGCCCTTGGAGGAACTGCTTCGTTTTGGCGTCGCCGTGTGTCGCCCGAATGACGGACACACCGGCTTGCAGGTATTCGCTGCCGGAATTGGGAATGGCGATTTTGTCCTTCCATTTGGGATCGGCGAGGTCGAGGAGTGATTTGAGTTGGTCCGGTTTCACCATCGACGTGTTGTACACGATAATCCAGAATCGCCCGGACAATCCGACCCAAGCATTGTCCGGCGCGCGGAACTGCGGGGGAATCGCGCGGTCGATTTCACGCATGCTGAGCGGGCGGAGTATCCCGGCTGTTCTGGCCAGTTCGAGGCTGCCGGCATCGTTCGTGATCAAGAGGTCCGCTGCGGTGCGGTCGCCTTCCGCTTTGAGCCGATTGACCAACTCCGTCGTACCCGAAGACAGCAGCTCGACTTGAATGCCGGTCTTAACCGTAAAGTCGTCGAACACCGGTTTGATTAAACGCTCTGCGCGGCCAGAATAGACTGTAATCTTGTCGGCAGCCGGCGAAGCCTGTACGAGGCCGGCGAGGATCAGCCCAATGGTGAACAAAAGTGTGAGGAGCCCAACGGTGGTTCGTCGCGGAGTGATCCAAGTACTACGAAATAGCATGGTGGGGCCCTTCACTAATTGAAATTGATAAGCCATCTCAAAATTATACTACAAAAAGCGATTCCGGTCAATGCCGGCAGCGGGAGCAGAGTCCGTAGAGTTCCAGACGGTGGGTTTGAATCGTGAAGCCATTTCTTGTTGCGACTTCCTCTTGGAGTTTCTCGATTTCACAGTTTTCGAACTCCACGATTTTCCCGCATCCCGTGCAGATGAGGTGGTCGTGGTGGCCCTTGTGGGAGACGTTATCGTACTGCGTCTGCGATCCAAAGTGCCGGGCCTGGGCGATGCCGGCATCGCAGAAGAGGTTTAACGTTCGGTAGATCGTGGCCAATCCCAAATGAGGATCGGTCTTGGCGAGTTGGTGGTACATCGCTTCAGCAGTGATGTGCTCCTGCCGAAGAAAGGCACTGAGAATCAGTTCCCGCTGGCGGGTGAATTTCAGATGGTGCTTCGCCAGATGTTCTTTCAGCGACTCCATCTCTTTGACATGCTTGCCAGAAGCCATTTCGTTTGCCTCCAAACGGGAGGTCATTAAAGACGAAACTAATCAGCCGGTCAAGGGGGCAGCGATTGACGGGATTTCCTTCCACTGTCTATAGTGCGGGGCCGAATGTCGGCGAGGGAAAAGGATTCGCACCCATGCGTAAGCCCCATCAGATCACCGTAGACCGAGCGCTTTTGCTGTATCTCCTCCATCAAGCGGAACCGCACGGCTTGTTGAGCGATGTCAAGTTGCAGCAGTTGTGTTTTCTCTGCGAGCTGCAGATGTTCGGGAAGGGGTTCAAGGGATTTCACTTCGAATTCTTCCGCTTTGCCTACGGCGCGTTCAGCAAGGATCTCGACAACGACCTCACGTCGCTCCGGCGCAAGGAACGGGTTGAGAATTTCACGCTATCGGATCAGGCCAGGGAGGAGGTCCTGCCGCTGATCGAAAAGGGAGTGGCCGGCGTCGAGGCGAATGAGAAAGTGATCGAAATATTGAAAGCGGTAGTGGCCACCTATGGACCGCACGATAGCGGGGCGATTACCAATTCGGTGGAAGCTGTCGAACTCAGCACGCCTCAAGATCCGGAATTTAAGATCCCCATCCGCGATATCGTGTTTCACACGACGCTGCTCGTGCCCCACCGCATCGAAGTGCAAACGGAATTCACCTTCCCTCCGGCGCTCTTGATGAAATTGAACCAGGCGATGGGATATTAGAGCGGGGCTGAGAGAGGAGAGCTGAAAGCGGAGTAGCGTCTTGCTGCCCTCTAGAGCCGATACAATTCGCCGTACTTCCGTTCTGCATATCGCAGAAATGGTTCAGGGCTGAGGCTGACGCCGGTCACGCGTTGGGCGAGATGATCGGGTGTGAACATGCGGCCCCATCGATGGATTTTCTGCCCCAGCCATCGGCGTAGAACCATGAGTTGTCCTGCGGCAATCTCGTCTTCGATGTGAGGGATTTCAAGTTTCGCCTGATCGTAGAACTGCACGGCGTACAGGTTCCCCAGCGTGTAGGTGGGAAAATAGCCGAATGCCCCCATGGACCAGTGAACGTCCTGGAGCACGCCTTCTCCATCGTGTGATGGAACGACGCCCAAATACTCTTTCATCTTCTGGTTCCAGAGCTCAGGAAGTTCTTCCGGCTTCGTATTTCCCTCAATTAGATCCTGCTCGATCTCAAATCGAAGCATAATGTGGAGGTTGTACGTCAGTTCATCGGCTTCGACCCGGATCAAGGACGGTTTTACCCGGTTGACGACGGCATAAAACTGCTCCAAGTCCACATCGCGCAGCTGGTGATGGAAATTCGCCTGCAAGATCGGAAAGAAAAATCGCCAGAAGGATCGCGACCGGCCCACGCAGTTCTCCCACATTCTCGACTGGCTTTCGTGAATGCCGAGCGACACCGATTCGCCGAGGGGCGTGCCGTAGTGCAGCGGATCGAGACCCTGATCGTAAAGTCCGTGTCCGCCTTCATGGATGCAACTAAAGAGGCAGGAGGGAAGGTCGTGCTCCTGGACGCGCGTCGTCACGCGAACGTCCGTTGGATGAAACGACGTGGTGAAGGGATGGGCCGAGAGATCCAGGCGGCCCCGCTCGAAATCATACCCCATCGCGATCAGCACCAGCCGGCCGAACTCCAGTTGTCTGGCCTGGTCGTAGGCGTGGTAGAGAAATCCGTCGTCGATCTGCACGCTGCTGTTCTGGATTTTTTTCAGGAGCGGGACCAGACGCGCCTTGAGCTGCGCGAAGAGGGGACGCAGTGCCGCGATGGTCGAGCCGGGCTCGTACAGGTCGAGCAGAGCATTGTAGGGAGAGCCCTGGTATCCCAGATAGTCGGCTTCCCGGCGCTTGAGCGAAAGGACCGTACAGAGGTTGGGAAGAAATCTCTTGAAGCTGTGTTCGTCTTTCGCCTCAATCCAGACCTGTTGAGCCAAGGAACATTCCCGGCTCATGGTCATGACAAAGTCTGACGGGAGTTTCTTGGCGCGGCTGTAATCCCGCCAGACTTCTCGGAGCAGGGCGCGGGAAGATTCGTCCCACAATTCCCCGTCCTGCTCGAGCGGTTGGCCGGTGCCGAGATCGAGCCAGTTCCCCAGCAGCCGTTCGGTGTCGGGGGAAACCAGTTTTTTATGTGCAATGCCCTGGAGGGTGGCAATTTGCTCAGCGCGGGCTGAACCCCCGCCTGCCGGCATGTAGGTTTCTTGATCCCAGGATAGGACCGAAGCGGCGCTGTTGATGCGCTGAATCTCCAGCAGCCTCGTGGCGAGTGGTTCCAGGGTTTTCAGGGTCTTCATGTTCGGAGGGCTCCAAGACTCACAAGGATGTTATGCATGCTATGATCGTGCCGCACTAGATTTTATAAGTCTACGCACCTCATGCCCGATTTTCAAACGGAGGAGGATGGTGGCCATGAAGGCGTTAGTTTCCGCTGAGATCGAGGCTTATGCCGAGGCCCATTCCGTGCCGGAATCCGAGGTCTGCCGTGCCCTACGGGAAGAGACCTGTCGGGTGATGGAATACCCCCAGATGTTGGTCGGACCCCTCGAAGGTGCGTTTTTGAAGATCACCGCCCAACTTGTACAGGCAAAGCACGTGCTTGAAGTGGGCATGTTCACGGGGTACAGCGCACTCTGCTTCGCGGAGGCCATTCCGGAAGACGGGAGGGTGACAACCTGCGAGATTGACGAAGCATCGGCGGTCCTGGCCCGTCGTTATTTCGCACGGTCGACGCGCGGGACGAAGATGTCGATTCGCATGGGCCCCGCGCTGGACACGATGAAGGACCTGACTGGCCCAGTCGACTTGATTTTCATCGATGAGGTACTCTCTCCTAAGTTACGGATGCTCAGTTAAGATGCAAAAGGCATTCTTTCAATGGCTTATGAACTGTAAAGCCTAGGAAGGCTGCTCGCGATTGTTCAGTAGGGGGACTGCTAACTTCCAACCGGTCCAGAACAAGTCAGAGAGGCGCAACAATGAAAAGCCTGGTCACACCTGAGATCGAAGCTTATGCGGAGGCCCATTCGATGGCGGAATCGGCCATCTGTCGGGCGCTACGCGAAGAGACCTATCGCCGTATGGAGTTTCCACAGATGCTCGTTGGACCTCTGGAGGGAGCGTTTCTGAAGATGATGGCGCAGGTTGTCGGAGCGAAGCGGGTTCTGGAGGTCGGGATGTTCACTGGCTACAGCGCCCTTTGTTTTGCCGAAGCCGTTCCCGAAGATGGCACAATCATCACCTGCGAAGTAGATGAAGAGTCAGCTACCCTCGCGGGGAAGTATTTTGCGCGTTCGCCAGTAGGCAAGAAAGTAGAGGTGAGAATGGGGCCGGCCCTTGAAACGATGCAGAATCTCGACGGGCCATTCGATCTAATCTTCATCGATGCGGACAAGCAAAATTATTTAAATTATTTTCGCCGGGCTCTCGAATTGTTAGCGCCGAACGGCATCATCCTCATCGATAATGTGCTGTGGGGCGGTGAAGTATTAAAACATCCACCCCCAGATCAGCGGACGGCGGCGATTCAAGAACTCAACAAGGCAGTCTCCAGTGACGGGAAAGTCTCCGCTGTTCTCGTCACTATTCGAGATGGGATTCTCGTGGTGAGAAAGAAAGGCTAGTGCTAGAGGAAACACAACGCCTAGCTGACGGGAACTGGATTTGGGACCTGCGGCTTACATAGACTATCGACTTGGAGAGATCCTCTCCGATAGCTCCTAACTAGGTCTCGGAAGCGGTAGAACTGATCTCTTGCCAGCACTGGACGCACTCATGTAGTGAAAGAGACCCACGTTTCGCTATCCCAAAACCGTGGACCTATGCCAATTTCTCAGGTCGCCCCCTGCCTTATTGAGGCTTGATCTTTCTTCCAAGCAAATCGCGATCGAGAAGATACCTGTCTGGATCCTTGTCGAAACTGTCCTTGCACCCAGCCGAGCAGAAGCTATAGCGCTTCCCCTCATACGTGCTGGTCCACTTGGCAGATTGGTCATCTACCTCCATCGCGCATACAGGATCTTTGGCCATCGCGCTTCCCTCCTTGTTCCGATGTGCTCGATCGATTTCCCTTCCCTCTCATGAGACCATCATCATGCTGAGAAGCTTCAATTGCACCGAGAAACCAGAGTTCCGCATCTTTGGTGGTGTCATTACTCATTTCGTCCTCTCGTCTCCTGCCTCATATCCCTGATTGCTTCACATCGGAGTGCCAGCGCCAGAACACGTAAAGTGCGGGAATCACGACCAGGGTCAGCAGCATGGCCGTGAACACCCCGCCGACCATGGGCGCGGCCAGACGCTTCATCACATCGGCCCCGGTTCCGGTGGCCCACATGACCGGGAGTAGCCCGAGAATGTTGGCCAGCGAGGTCATGGTGACGGCTCGGATCCGCACCAGCGCCCCTTCCTGAACCGTCTCGATCAGATCGGAGAGTGTGCGGAGCCTGCCGGCCTTCTGCCGACGGGCGCACGCCTCATCCAGGTAGGCCAGCATGACTGCGCTGGTTTCAGCCCCGACACCAGCCAACGCAATTAACCCCACCCAGACGGCGATACTCATGTTGTAGCCCAGCAGGGCCAGTGACCAGATCCCGCCCACCATGGACAGGGGCACGCCGAGCAGGACCATCAGGGACTCCGCGACTGAGCGGAAGGTGAAGTAGTAGAGGACAAAAATGATGGTGATCGTCAGCGGAATGAAGATCGTGAGTCGCTCCCGCACCCGCTGCATGTTTTCGTATTGCCCGGACCAGGTGATCGTGTACCCCGTGGGGAGTGACACTTTCTCTTGGACGACGCGCTTGAGGTCGTCCACATAGCTCCCCATATCGCGGCCGACCATGTCCACAAACACATACCCGGCCAGCATTCCGTTTTCGTCCCGGATCATGGGCGGCCCGTTGACGAACCGCAACGTCGCCAGTTGGGCGAGGGGGACCTGTGCGCCAGTCGGCGTGTCGACCAGGACGCGCCGGAGTTTCTCGGGCTCGTCGCGGAGTTCACGCAGATACCGCACATTGATCGGGTACCGCTCACGACCTTCGATCGTCGTGGCGATATTTTCGCCACCAATAGCGGACTCGATGATCCGCCCCACGTCCATGACCTTGAGCCCATAGCGGGCGATCTCGTCCCGATTAATGACAAAATCCAGGTAATAGCCGCCGAAGACCCGTTCCGCATAGACGCTCCGGGTCCCCGGCACTTCTTTCAGCACCATCTCTAGGTGCTCGCCAATTTTCCCAATCTCGGTGAGATCGGGGCCGAAGATCTTGATGCCGACAGGCGTTCGCACTCCGGTGGTTAGCATGTCGATCCTGGCCTTGATGGGCATAGTCCAGGCGTTGGTCACGCCGGGGAGTTGCAGCGCCCGGTCCATCTCATCGACTAACCCCTCGTAACTGAGGCCCGGCCGCCACTGGTCCTTCGGATTCAGCTCGACCACGACTTCCATCATGCCGAACGGCGCGGAGTCGGTGGAGGTCTCGGCGCGCCCGGCTTTCCCGAATACCCAGGCCACCTCCGGAAACGCGCGGAGCTTCTGGTCCATGATCTGCAGCAATCGGCCCGCCTCGGTGACGGGGAGACCCGGCAGCGTCGTCGGCATGTAGAGGATGGTGCCTTCGTAGAGAGGTGGCATGAACTCGGAGCCGAGGCGCATAAACGGCGGGACCGTGAGCAACGTGAGGAGGACCGCGCCGACGACCACCGCCCACCGAAACTGCAGGGCGAACCGGAGGACCGGCGCATAGAGCCGCTGCAGCGTCCGGCTGATCGGATGGCGCTGTTCGGAGATGATGCGGCCACGCACCAGAAAATCCAACAATGCCGGGATGAGCGTGATCGCCAGCACCGCGCTCATCGCGATTGCGAGATTCTTGGTGACTGCGAGTGGGCGAAACAGCCGTCCTTCCTGGGCCTCCAGTGTGAAGACCGGCATAAAGGCGATGGCGATCACTAACAGCGAGGCGAAGATCGACGGGCCGACCTCTTTCGCCGAGTCGATCAGGACCTGCGTCCGGTCCCCGACACGGCCCCCGCGCTCCCACTCTTCGAGCCGTCGGTGCGCATTGTCGACCATGACGATGGATGCATCCACCATGTCGCCAATCGCCACGATGATCCCACCGATCGACATGATGTTCATCCCCACCCCGAAGTACCAGATCGGGAGAAAGGAGAATAGTACAGCAATCGGGAGAGTCAGGATCGGCATCAGCGCCGAACGCAGGTGCAGCAAGAATCCGACGAGCATAGCGCTCACGATGAGCAATTCCTCAATCAGATTTTCCTTCACGGTCCCAATCGACTCACGGATGAGGTCACTTCGGTCGTAGGTGGTGACCACCTTGACGCCTCTGGGCATGGAGGGTTCCAGTTCCTTGAGCTTGGCCTTGATCCGGTCAATCACCTCCAGGGCATTCTGGCCGAACCGCATGACCACGATCCCCCCCACGACTTCCCCTTGCCCATTGAGATCCACCAAGCCCCTTCGCATGTCCGGCCCCAGGCGCACGGTCGCCACGTCACGCAGCAAAATCGGCGTACCGTTTTCATTGACCGCCACCGCAATCTTCTCGATGTCAGTCGTGTTCTGAATATACCCACGTCCTCTGATCACGTACTCGATACCGGTAAACTCCACGACGCGGCCGCCGACATCGTTGTTGCTCTGTCGGATCGTCTCGATGATCGCAGACAGCGAGAGCTTGTAGGCGAGGACTTTGGTGGGATCTAAATTCACTTGGTATTGACGGACAAAGCCTCCCACGCTGGCCACCTCGGCCACCCCCTCCACACCGCGCAGCCAGTAGCGTAAATACCAATCTTGAAAACTCCGCAGGGCGGCGAGGTCGTGCTGTCCCGTCTCATCCACGAGCGCATACTCGAAGACCCACCCGACGCCGGTGGCATCGGGCCCGAGCTGGGGGGTCACGCCTTCGGGCAAGCGACCAGCGAGCTGATTGAGATATTCGAGAGCGCGGGAGCGGGCCCAGTAGATGTCGGTCCCATCTTTAAAAAGGACATAGACATAGGAGTAGCCAAAGTCTGAGAATCCCCGCACCACCGTAACGTTGGGGGCAGACAGCAGGGCCGTGACAATGGGGTAGGTGACCTGATCTTCCACCAGGGTGGGAGACCGCCCCGCCCAAGTGGTGTAGACAATCACCTGCGTGTCAGAGAGGTCCGGGAGCGCATCAACCGGCGTATGCCGCGTGGCCCAGAGACCGGCCGATGACAATGCAAACACAAACAGAAAGACGATGAAGCGATTTCTCGCACTGAACTCGATTATCCGTTCGACCATGACCCGCTCAATCCTTCGACTTCATGCCGGACATGCCGCCCATCCCTTCGACGACGGACTTGAGCCGGCTTTCACTGTCGATCAAGAAATTGGCCGAGGTCACAATGTGGTCCCCTTCTTTCAACCCTGTCAGCACTTCAGACCACTCCCCGGTCTTCACGCCGGTCTTGATCAAGCGCGGTTCCAGCTTCCCGCCACCCAGGTGAAGAAACACCACCTGCTTCTCGCCGGATTCGATGACGGCTTCTTGCGGGATCGCCAGACGAGTACCTAAGTTCACGCGTAGCTCCACATTGGCATACATGTCCGGCTTCAGTTTCTCGTCCGCGTTATCGAGTTCGAAACGAACCTTGGCCGTCCGAGTCTTGGGATCAAGTGTGGGATACACGAAGCCCACTTGACCGGTCAGCACCGTGCTGGGGTCATAGGAGAGCGTGACGGCGGCTTGTTGGCCAATCTTTACGAAGGACAGTTCATACTCGTAGATGTCCGCCAGGATCCAAATATGGGAGAGATCCGCAATGGTGTAGAGTTCTTCCCCCGGCTCCACATGAGTTCCTTGCAGAACTTCTTTGCGAATTACGGTCCCGCTGATCGGAGAATGGATCGGCAGCGTCTTGGTCACCTGTTTCGTCCGTTCTAATTCCCGGATGTGCTCTTCGCCGATGTCCCACAGGTGCAGGCGATGACGAGTCGCTTCCAGCAAATCCTTGGAGCCCGCCGCGACTTCCGGAATCTCGCTTTCCCCCAGCTGCTTCCGACTCTGCAATGCCAGAAGGTATTCTTCCTGTGTTGCCACGAGATCGGGGCTGTAGATCGTAAAGAGTCGTTGCCCTTTCTTCACATGATCCCCCGTGGCACTCACGAACAGCTGTTCAATCCACCCGTGAAACTTGATCGTGACTTTGGCGAGTTTGCGTTCATCCATGACAACACGCCCCACAGTCCGAATGACCTTCTCCAACGGACGACGCGCCACCTGCTCGTACTTCACGCCGATCGTTTGGAGCCGTTCCGGTGGAATCGTTACGATGCCTGGTACCCCTTCGGACTCGAGTGGAATCTCTGGTCCAACCGCTTTCTCCGCCGGGGCCGACTTCTGCTGCTGCGCCTTTCCCATCCCTGGCATGTCCATCCCGGCCATGTCGTCCTGTCTCGAATCCGCCGGTGGAAGCATCAGCGGTCTCGACGTCAGCCAGACGACTGCGACTGCGGCGAGGATGAGCAGGGCTGCCATACCGATAAGGCGCTGACGTGTCATGATCCCGGTTTCCTTTCCGACAGCGGGCGACTTAACGGTCCACCGGTCACAGCTTCGAGCCGGGCGAGCGCTTTCTCGTGGTTCACCATCTCGCCATGCAGTTCGAGCTGGCTGTCCTGCAGAATCAAGAGGCTGTTGAGCAGCGTCAGGAAATCCACTTTCCCCACCGTATAGCTCGCTTGCGCCGCCTGCAAGGCCAGTGTGGCCTGGGGGATGATCGCATCGCGAAGGATAGTGATCAGCCGCTCGGCCCGCTGCGCTTGGACAAAGCCGTCCTTGACCTGGAACAACAGATCCTGCCGAGTTGTGGCGAAGTCCTCTTTCGCTCCCTCAAGACCGGCAAGCGCCTCTCGGACACCTTGTTTCTGTTTGGTTTCATAGAAGAGCGGAATCTTAATCCCCACCATCACCTGGTAACCGTTATCGTTGATTTTGTCGTTTCGGAGGCCGAGGGCCGTGATATCGAAATCGGGATAATATTGACGTTTGGCGAGTGAGACGGATCGTTCGGACCGGTCGATACTTTTTGCCGTGGCCAGCAGTGCAGGGGAGAATTCATCGGCGCGCCGGCTCAGGTCCTGAAGCGGGATGGTTAAAATCGTGGTTTGAATTTCTGCTGGTGCCCCCAGTGGTCCGGCGGGCGGACGATTGAGGAGGCGATTGATCGCGGCATGCAGACTTTCTTTCTGTTGATCGAGAACCGCCAGCCGGTCGAGAACACGCGAAATTTCCACTTGAGCCCGAAACACATCCTGCTGTGCGGCCTGCCCGACACTGTACCGCGCTTTGGCGGTTTTCTCGAACTGCATTAAGAGCACTTTGTTTCTCTCCACGATCTCGATGCTCTTGTGCACGAAGTGCAGGTTGAAATACGCCTCCTTCAAAGTCGCAATGAGTCTCAGCCGCGTGGCATTGAATTCCTGCTCCAGTCGCTCTGCTTCACGCTGAGCCACTTCTCCTTTGAGACCGAGCTTGCCGGGAAAGGGGATTTCCTGTCCGAACCCATACATCGCGCCTTCCACAACCGGAGGAACCATGGGCATGCGTTGATAGCCAAGCTGCAAGCGAGGGTCCGGCAGTGTTTGGACTTGCGGCACGACCGCCTTCGAGGCTTCCCAGCGCTGACGGGCAGCCTTTATTTCTGGGTTGGCGCGTTCCAGTTCTCCAATGAGACCCGGAAGGTCGATGCGAAGCTCGCTATGCGACGTATGAGCGGTCCCGTCCGGAACGACTATCCCACGATCTTCCGCTCCACGAACGGACCAGGGTGAAAGCACCACGGCCGAGAAGACGACGAGAGGAATGATATATCCTTGAACGGGAACAATAGATGGTTTCACGGTGACACCTCCAGGCGACGTTCGGAAAATGGACCAGCACCCGCTCAGGCACAGGAGCCGAGCAAGGAGTGAACGCACTGGAAGTGAGGAATCAGATTCGGAGGACCGAGGGAGAACTTATGGAGATGGGCACAATGGAAGACGAGCTGCTCCAGGACCACAGCGAAGGAGCCGACCGAACTGGAAGACCTGCAGCCGAACCCAACAGGATTGTCGCATGATCGAAATCAGCGACGAGAACATGCATGATCTGACGTTCAGGAGACGAGGTGATTGATGGCGGACACATGATCGTCCCATCCATCGGACAGACCATGCCCTCTTCCACCAAGGTGGCGATTTCTTCTGCCACCGACAGATCGGGCAAGGCACACATCGTTCCGATCACCTGGCAGAAGATGAACAAGAGCACCAACGCGACATACTTCGTCTCAATACGTCCATTCATGGGGCTGACGAAACCTCTGAAAAGTCTGCTCAACGCTATTGCTCTAGTCTGTATCAATTGTACAGATAGGTCAAGACCCGCTGCCCATTAGGTTTTCAACCGTGACTAAATTCTGCTCGAACCAAATTAATAGCTGCAGCGTGCACGCGGAAGTGGAGGAAACACGAAGCATAGCTGATGTGCGCTGGCCCGGCGGCCCGCGGCTTACCACCTGCCTGCGTACGCGTCAGCCTAATGACTACTAGAATTCACTCTCCCTCTTTCGAGGCATATGACAAACGACATTGGAAGCATAGCCTATTGTCGCTAAGACTCACCGAGAGACTCCGTGCCGTATCATCTCATGGTCCGATAAAAGGAGGGCACGGTGATTCGCCATCCTAGTGCATTACACATGCGAAACGTGTTGGCGCTACTGATCGGTGTAACCCCGTACGAAGTGGTCAGATGCCACGAAATGATGTCGTGAATTGCCCCTACTGTGCTTCCGCGGATTGTTATCGGTCCGGTCGGCGTGGCTGGCGGGACTTCAGTTGCCGACTGTTCGGTCTGTTCCCATGGCGTTGCAGGGAGTGCAGGAATCGATTTTATCTGCGCAAACGGTCCCTCATCCGCCGGCTGTCTCCTTCGCCTCTAGGACGTTTGCTCTCATTGAAGGACGTTCCATCTAAAGACTGAAGTCATGTTCCCTTAAGATGGGTGTCTACTGGATCGTGTCGTTCACCATCTCGGCAGTCAAAAGATGGATTCAGTCGAGCTATAACTTATGCGTCTAGCTTCGCTTCGATGCAGGTTCAGGTTGAGCGTTCATGCCAGCCCGCCATTGTAAAGTTCCTTGCGAAGGATGGACTGCGCAACGGGTAATTCCTCTCAGCCGCCCAGCTCGACATCTCGGTAAGTCGTGCGATCGTCCGTTCCGGTTCTGTTCTTCAGAGCGGGGAGTGCTGGCTACCGGATGGCAAGGCTTACTTGGGAATCGAATCGGCACAAGGGTGGATCGGCATCGGCAATCGAAGTGCCTTGACCATGTATGTCCGCCTGCGATTGATCCGCAAGCGAACCTGACCCGTCCGACTCAAGTGGTCAACGGCCTTGAAGACTTGACTCCAGGTAAGGTCCGGACAGAGCGCCACAATTTCATCCATCGGATAATCTGTTTGTCGCGTTTCTAGCGCGCCACGAACACGATCGGCCATGGTTGCGATGGTCATTCGGCGCCTCCTCCGGAGCCACTGAAGTCCCGCAACCCTATGCTAGAGCATTGCTTAATGGAGGAAACTCGTAAAGATACCAGGTGGGAGCACGGAGATTACGAGAGATCCCGCATATATGTGAAGCCAACGGCCCATCCGATTGCAAAGGGTACGGTCATGACCGGACAAAGCCGGACCATGCGTAGGTTGTTGCTTCTTCTCTCTGACGAACATGGTGACCAGGGCCGAGCCTGGCATCTTATTTCTTATTTCTCGAAGATCAGCATCACGTAAGCCAGGAACAGGAGCAGGTGAACCGCTCCCAACAAGACATTGGTCCTGGCGCTGGCAAAGGTTAAGGTGCTCAACCCCAAGGTCAACAGCAAAATCGTCATGTCTGCCGCATCGAGTCCCAAAATGATTATTTGGCTCGTCGTAAAGCCGATCAGCAACACGGCGGGGATGGTTAAGCTGATGGTGGCCAGCACCGATCCCAGCAGGATGTTGACGGAACGTTGCAGCTGATTGGCCAATGCCGCGCGGGCAGCGCCAAGGGACTCGGGCGACAGAACCAGAATGGCGACGAGTAATCCGCCGAGGGCTGGCGGCGCCTGTAGTTCATGCATGCCATAGTTGATGGGAATAGCCAGTTGTTTCGAGAGGACAACCAGCGGGAGCAGATAGGCCAGCAACATCCCGATGGGATAGCGAACAGACAGGCCGCCCCGTTCGTGCTGGCCAGGAAGCCTGTGCGCCCCCATTAACCCCTGTTCTATTTCAGGCAAGACGAAATAGCTGCGATGGCTCCAAATCTGGATGGCGAGAAACACCCCGTACAACCCGATCGACATGATAATCAGGAAGGCCGTTTGAAGCGGAGACAGAGTCGGGCCGGGGGACGACACGGTAAAGTTCGGGAGCACCAGTCCGAAGACAGCTAAGGGAACGATCACAGCAAGAAAGGCGTTCGCTCCTTGAAGGTTATAGGTCTGCTCGTGATACCGGAGTCCTCCAAGCAGCAAGGACAACCCTACCATCCCATTCAGGACGATCATCACGACGGCAAACATGGCGTCCCGGGCCAATGTCGCATTGCCCTTCCCGCCGTGCATCACCGCCGCGATCATCATGACTTCAATTCCGGTCACCGACAGCGTCAGTACCAGCGTGCCGATCGGTTCGCCGAGCTGTTCCGCGATCACTTCTGCATGCCGGATCACCGCAAAGGCAGACAACAGGATCACCGTGAACAGCCACATCAACATGCAGGCAAACCAAGCCGGATGCGAAAGATCACCAAGCCATTGAGATCCGAACGAGAGGAACAGGGCGGCAGTGATCACGCTCACGGCGAGGGGCCATTCGTGGCTCGCGCGTAGCTTAGTTTGTGTTCCCAGGTCAGTCGTAATATCCATGTCCACTGTTACGACTGGCGGAGAGGGCGGGGAGGAGGTGTGCGTATATGAGTATGAGAGGGCCTTTGCCCATCCATCTGATCCGTCTGCCGATCGGCCTCATGGCTCGGGCCAAGGTCCATCGGTCCTCGATCTGTCTCGGGGCGCGCGCCACTTCGCCCCTCGACCCACCGGTAGAGAACGGGAAGCACCACAAGCGTCAGCAGGGTGGAACTGACCAGTCCGCCGATGACCACAATGGCGAGGGGGCGCTGCACTTCGGAGCCGATGCCTCGGGCAAACGCCAGCGGGACCAACCCGAGTAAGGCGACGAGCGCCGTCATCAGAACCGGACGCAAGCGGAGCAAGCTTCCCGTAAAGACCGCTTCATCCAGGCTGCAGCCATCCTGGCGTAATTTGTTCATGCACGAGACGAGCACGATGCCGTTGAGGACAGCCACGCCGAATAAATTGATGAAACCGATCGAGGCCGGCACGCTGAGATATTCCCCTGTCAGCCAGAGGGCAACCACTCCGCCGATCAGCGCGAAGGGGAGGTTCAGAATGATGAGCGTGGCCTGACGTAGCGAATCGAAGGTAGAGTATAGCAACAGGAAAATCAACCCGATCGTGATAGGGACGATGATGCGCAGTTTGGCCATCGCCCGTTCCATATTCTCAAAGGAACCTCCCCAGGCGACCGTGTAGCCTGTGGGAAGAGATACCTGGCTCGCAATCTTTTGCTGGGCTTCGGCGACCAAACTTCCGATATCGCGTCCGAGCGTGTTGAAGCCGATCGACACGTAGCGTTGGAGCTGTTCACGGCTGATCCGACCAGGGCCCTCTTCCAGACGCACTGTTCCGAGATCGGCCAGGGGGATCAGTGCGCCATTCCCACTGGCAACCAGAATGTTACTGATGGTTTCGGGACTGTCCCGGTATTGCTCCGGGAAACGCACAAACAGGTCGAACCGTTGCTGACCCTCATACACACGGGTCGCGGCTTGACCGCCGATCGCGGTGGTGATGATCTCCCGCACGTCGGCGACGTTGATGCCGTGCCGGGCGATCTTGCTCCGATCGATGTCGATCGTGAGATAGGGCTGCCCGTAGAGCTGCTCGACCTTGATGTCGCGAACCCCGCGGACGGTCCCCAGGACGCCGGCGATCTCATCCGCTTTGCTTCGCAAGATCTCCAAGTCGTCGCCGAACAGCTTGACGGTGGCTTCAGTCCGCACCCCGGAGATCAACTCGTCGACCCGTTGCTGAATGGGCTGACTGATCAGGAACGTCGCGCCTGGTATCCGTGACAACCGCTCCCTGAACTTCTGCATCAGTTCCGGCATCGTCCGTGCGGTCGTCCATTGCTCCAGCGGGCGAAGCCGGACGACCGGATCGCTCTCGTTCGGTTCTTGCGGATCGTTGCCCAGCTCCGTGCGCCCGATCTTGGAGACCACCATCTCCACTTCGGGGAATTCCATGATGGCCTGCTGCATGCGCTTTTCGATTTCAATGGAGGCAGGGAGGGATACGCTCGGCAGCCGGATGGTTTGCGGGGCGACGGACCCTTCGTTCAGGATCGGAATGAACTCGCTCCCGAGGAAAGGAAACAGCGCCAGGCTGCACAGCAATGATCCAAACGCCACGGCCAGCACGACGTTCCTGTTGCCAAGGGCCCAGTGAAGTGACGGGGCATAGAGGCGCTTGGCCCAACGGACGATCCAGGGATCTTCCTCGCTTCCCCGCTTCAGCATGAGAGAACAGAGGACCGGCGACAGCGTGAGTGACAGAACAAGGGAGACCAGTAGGGCGATCATGATGGTGTAGGCGAGCGGCTTGAACATCTTGCCTTCCATGCCGTGAAGGGAGAGCACGGGCAGGAATACCAGGATGATGATGAGGATGCCGAATACGACCGGCTGTCCCACTTCCTTGACAGCCGTCATAATCAAATCTCGCCGCGGCACCGCGACGGCTGAATGGGTTGAGAGATGCCGATAGACGTTTTCGACCACGACAACCGAGCCGTCCACGATCATGCCGATGGCGATGGCGAGCCCACCTAGCGACATGAGATTCGCCGTCAACCCGACCTGGCCCATCACGATGAATGTCGCCAGAGGAGCCAGTACCAGCGTGCTGACGACGATCAGCGCGCTGCGAATGTTGCCCAGGAAGAGGAAGAGCACTACCACGACCAGCACCACCCCCTCTGCCAGCGACTTGTATACGGTAGTCAGCGCGGCGGTGATCAATTCAATCCGGTCATAGAACGGCACAATGCGCAACCCGTCCGGCAGCAGGTGCTGGCGATGAATGTCGTCGATGCGGGCCTTGATGCCCTCGACAACGTCACGGGCGTTGCCGCCCCGCAGCATCAGGACGATACCGCTCACCACTTCCCGCTCTCCGTTCAACACGGTGGCGCCGTGCCGCACTGCATGGTCGATCAGCACCTGTGCGACATCGCTGACGAAGACCGGAGTACCCCCGACTTCCTTGACGACGATGCGCTCAATGTCCTCCAGTGTCCGGATGAGCCCGACACCACGCACAATGTATTTCTCGGCATGTTTTTCCAGGATATTGCCGCCGGCGTTGGCATTGTTGTTCGCCACGGCGTCGAAGATCTCGCGGAGGGTGAGGTTATATTTCCGCAGCATCACGGGTTCGACCAACACCTGATATTGTTTGACGTACCCGCCCATTGAATTGACGTCGATCACCTCCGGAGTACTCTTCAGCCGTGGGCGAATGATCCAATCCTGAATTGTGCGATGATCGATCAAGTTCTGGTGCTGGACCGCTTCGTCCGGGACAGGGCCTTGAGGTCCCTCCAGGTAGTATTGGAAGACCTCGCCCAATCCGGTGCTGTTGGGAACCAGCATCGGCTCAGCGCCGGGGGGAAGCAGTTCCTTCACCTCAATCAGTCGCTCGAGCACCAACTGGCGGGCGAGATTGATGTCCATCGCATCGTCGAACACGATCGTGACGAGCGAGAGGCCGACCTTGGTCAGCGAGCGCATTTCCGTCAGGGAAGGGACCCCCGTCAATTGCAGTTCAATCGGATAGGTCACCAGCCGTTCCACTTCCGCGGGGGATAATCCAGGTGCTTTGGTGACGACCTGTACCAGCACGCTGGTGACGTCGGGAAAGGCATCGATCGGAATGGTTCTGAACGCATAGATGCCCCCGGCCCCGATCATGATCGAGAAGATCACGATGAGCATGCGTTGGCGGAGGGAAATGTCGAGGAGACGAGAAACCATCAGACCTGTTTCTTCAAGAGCTCAGATTTCAAGACGAAGGCGCCGTGCGTCACGACCGGATCTCCTTCGCTGAGGCCGTCAAGGATCGTGGTGTGGGTACCGTTTGATTCACCGATCTGAACCTCGCGGACTTCATACTCGTTCACATTCCGTTGCACGAAGACAAAGGTCCGGTCTTGGTCCCGTTGCAGCGCGGATTCCGGTACGGCCAACCGGTCCGGCTGCGATTCGGAATAGAGTCGAATCGTCGCGAACATTTCCGGCTTCAGTCGCCTCTCGGGGTTGGGGAGCTCGAGCCGGAGCTGCATGGTGCGAGTGGCCGGATCCAAGACATCGCCCACATAGGTGATCGTGCCCTTGAAGAGTTCTCTCGGATAGACATTGACGCGGACATCCGCCTGCGTGCCCCCGGATGCATGGACGGAGTGGACGAAGGGGATGTCTTTCTCCGGGATGTTGGCCCGTACCCAGACTTCGGACAGGTCGGCCACCACGAAGAGTTTCTCGGTCGTTTCGACGACTTCCCCCCGGGTCAGGTTGCGTCCGATGATGCGCCCGGCGAAGGGCGCCACAATCGGCACGTGGGATCGAATGTCCCGGCTCTTGTCGAGACGACGAAATTCGTCATCTGTCATGCCGAGCAGTTTCAGGTGATCGCGCGCCTCATGGGCTTCCGCCTGCATGCTGAGCAGTTCCGCCTGCCGGCGTTGAGCCTCCGCCTCGCCGATCACCATTTCTTTCAGTAGGAACTTGGCCCGTGCATAGGCCTGCTCTGCGACGTGAAGCTTGGCCCGCGACTTCAGATAGGCGGATTGAGCCAGGCCCAGTTCGCTGCTGTACAAGATGGCCAGGAGGGCGTTGGCTTCGACCTGTTGGCCCAGATCCGCGTATACATCCACCACACGGCCGCGGACTAGGGTCGTGATGTCTGCCATGGCCCGCTCGTTCGGTTGGAGGATGGCAGGAAACTCGCGGTAGGTGCGGAAGTCGCTTCGAGTGGCCGGCTGGACGACGAGTCCAATACGCGACGATTCCTCAGGCGGCAGAAGGACGACTCCGGGGGCGGAGGCGACAGCCCGCGGCTTCGTCGCAACTGCATCACTCGGATTGCTGTCGCAGCCTGACCCGATCGCCGCCAGGGCGGCGAGTAGCCCGTAGACTACGGCGAAAGTGCGGGGGGACGGTGTCCTCTTGGCTCGTTCTTCCCTGCCGCATGACACGTTTCGGGACAGACTAACTGGGTTCATAGTGTTCCACCAACGGCTCGCTCGAGGCGAGCCAACGACACCGACAATTCATATCGCACCTGTGCGTAATCCATTTGGATCTGGCGCTGCACGCGCTGCGCGTCGAAGACTTCCAAGAGGCTCGATGCGCCTTGCTGGAAACTGAACTGGGCGAGTCGCAGGGCCTCCTGTGCTTGTTTCAAGAGGCCTTTGTCAAACACTTCGATGAGGTCGGCTGTGGTTCTGGCGTCCTGATAGTGCTGGTGGACGGCTCTGGCCAGTTCATTGCGTGCCCGCAGCAGTTCCGCTTCTTCGCGGCGTTTCGTGCCCAAGGATGAGGCGATTTCTCCCTGCCGGCGGTACCAGAGCGGCATGGGAACGGAGAGACCTCCTTGAACCGCTTCCCGTCCGATCTCCCGCCAATAACTGCCGTTCACCGTCACACTCGGCACCCGTGACTGCCGCTCGTACTCGATCTTCCAGTCCGACTGTTCCACCGATTTCAGCAGGCGTTGAATAGTCGGATGCCGGATCGCCATACGGGCCATCAACTCTTCGACGTGCAATTCCTTCGACATCCCGGCGAAATCGCCCTGCACGACATAGGAGGGCCCGAGTGCGCCGCCGGTCAGAGTATCGACCACGACACGGTTCACCCGGACGACGTTGTCTGCACGTGTGAGTTGTTGCTTCGCCTTCAGGACTTCGACTTCGGCCTTGATCAATTCAAATTGAGGCCCTTCTCCCGACTTTACCCGTGCTTTGACGATCCGCGCCACACTTTCGACGATGTCCAGATTTTGTCGAGCGAGGGCGGCATCCTGCTGGGCCAACAGCAGGTCGTAGAACGCCACCTTGACCTGTGTCGTCAGGTTCAGGCGGGTTTCCGACAAGCTGGCCGTCGCCGTGGCTAATCCACCTTCTGCCACCTGCTGCCGTGCTGCTCGCAGCGACGGCCATTCCAACGGCTGTCCGACGGTCACGTTGTATTCGGTGAGTGACCGTCGATCGAGCGAGCTTTGGATGTCTGCGCGACCGGCGTCTCGAATCTCACCATAACCGATATTTCCGGTGACGGTTGGATTCGGATAGGCGCCGGCCGCAGTCTGCTGGCCGCGCTGCTGGTCAATGTGCCCTTCTGCGGAGGACATGAGAGGGTTTCTGGCCAGGGCCAGTTCGACAATGGCATTTAGCTGGTATGCCTGGGGACCAGATTCGGCGGACGCTGCAAGTGTGCCGCACAGGCCGCCCATTTGCCACACGATCGCCAGGGATGTGAAGATGAATCGAAATCGCAACGCCATCTTATCGGTCCTTTCTGACATCTATCCTACCGGCCTGAGGCCGGGAGACCTCGCGCGGCCTCCGTTCTCTGGGCGGGCACGTCGAACCTCATGGGTGATGTTCCCTGACGCCAGGCGATCAGCATGTTCGGCATGAACATGCTCATACGCATGCTCGTGAGAGTCCTCAGCACGCGTTGTCCGACGTTTTGTGAGATGGCTGCCGGCATGTGAGCGGCCTCAATCAATCCGAATCGCCGCTGTGGGGCTCATGGCTCCTTTGAGGTTCTGTGCATGCAACCAGACGTTGTAGCGAACGGTGGCTGCTTTCGAGAAGCAGAGGCTCACGTACTCCTGCGGTTGAATCGTGACCAAGTCTTCCATCGCTCCGAATCGTGTGAAGCCCTTTTCGCATGCGACATGATCGCGCCACTTGTTGTCGAGTATGCCCACCCGGACAGGATCTTGCGATAAATTGTGCCACCGAATCTCGTCTCCGACTTGCGCATAAAGCGTGGACGGAGTGACATCGTGGCGAATTTGAATGTAGCGTACAGCGCCCGATCCTCCTGCATGGGGGCCTGCCGTGCAGCTGAGTATCCCGGATAGCAGGATGCTGAGGAGACTCGCCACAGCCAGTCTGCCGCGTAGCCCGATCCGGGCCCTGGTTTGACGTTCCCACATCTTAATCCACATCGCCTGCTGTGTCACCATCGAGCAAACCTCTCCTTTTCCCAGTCGCCTGAGCGTCGCAGCGCCTGCCTCTTATTGTGAGAGGGATTTGCTAGAGATCTGACCGTACGTGCTCCATCATCGGTGATGGAGGAATGATGGAACAGCACGCGACGACGTCTTCTTCACGTTGCGCTTCACATTGATGCCGTAGCCCTCAAAAACAGGCGTGTGAAAAGTTCAGTCATCACGCCGCTTTCCGGGTTTCTTCAGGTATGTGTTCCGGTTTCTCCTCTTCTGTCCCCGGCGCACTGTCCGGAGGTTCAATCTCCCATGATGCCCAGATCGCGACCGCCCATATGAATGCTGTCAGAGCACAGAGGGTGACAACAGGTTCCATCGGTACTGCGCTCCTTCCTCGCCCGTTGGCGTTCGTTCCGCCGATTGATTAGAGGCCGGGCCAGAGTGACCAACACGCGCGGCCTCCGGACACCGTCATAGGAGGGGGGCCTTTCGGGCCTTTGGCGCACGGTGTCAGGAACTTGCCGACCCCCTGACCCAGCCATTCACGTTTCTCTTCTCCTGTTTCAGCGTGCCAGTTCCTTCCCGTCGAGAAAGACGTTCACGCACTTGCGTCGAAAGAGTTCCGGATCGAATGGTTTGACCAGATACTCTTTAGCACCAGCCGTCATGGCCTGGCGGAGTTTGCCGACATGGATGGAATCGGCCATGACCACTACGGGTATCGTCGGAAATCGCGCGTGGATCTCCCGGAGGACGGATAATCCGTCCAGTACCGGCATCTGCAATTCCACGAGTACACCATGAAAGGGGGCAGCGTCACGGCCGTCGGCTACACGGGAGAGGCCGGAGATTCCGTTGTTTTCCGCTGCCACCTCGAAGCCGAGGGCGCTGAGCCGATCGCATAAAAATGCCCGAACGTCATCGTCGTGATCGATGACCAAGATACGTCGGCGAACGGGTGCCTTCTCCATGGCGGTCGGTGCCTCCTGTCTCGTCGATGCTGTGCGCACAGCTTCTCCTAATCTCATGTGTGATATTCCTTCGACTCATCGCTGCGAGCTTCGCGGGTCTCCCGTTCGGGTCTCATCGACAGGGGATGCCTCCGACGGTTGCCGCAGAGCGACGAACCGTGCTCGGCACGATGGCGCTGAATCGTCTCATCGAGAATATTTCCACAGATCACGCAGCGGAATCCGACGAACGACATCGCACCATCGGACTCGTAATCGACAAACACTTCCTCCACAACGAGGTTCCGACAGCGGGGACATTGCATCGAACGCCCTCCTACTCCTCGACTTTTGTTCAGCCCGGTTCGACTATCCGCTCATCGAGCTGACGGGCTTAATACCAGCCGCGAGGGGTGATGAATCTGCGCCCGCCCCTGCTACAGATTTCCCCAAGAGGATTCCTGCCGAGCACGGCTCTCGCGCGGGATGGCGTGTTCCGGTACTCTGTTCACGTTAGGCGCATCATCATGTGCCGAGACATGCCGGATCACGGACCGGATCGAGGAGATGAGCGATTGTGACGATCCCTTGATCAGATATCCCGAGGCTCCGGCTGCTAAGGCGGCTGCGATGATTTCCGGTTCGCTGTGCGAGCTGTGCACGATCACACGGCAATCCGGTAACAGTTTGTGCAATTCGCGCGTCGCTTCGATGCCGTTTAAAAACGGCATGTCGATGTCGGTGATGACGACGTCGGGTCGAAGAGCTTGGGCTGCCGCGATCAATGATTGCCCGTCCTCAGCCGTGCCCACCACTTTATAGTCTGGTTCCAACAGCACCTGCAGCAACGATAGAATTTGCGGATGATCGTCGGCAAGTACAATGCGAAGACGTCTCATCGGTGCACCTCGCTATGCCAAGGGTGGGCGCTCGTGTCACGCGCTGGAGCATAAGCTTTCGACCGTCGAGAAGGGGATAGGAAGGCTACTGGCGATGAGGCTGGAAACTACTGGGTTGCAATGAAATGATTACGATGAACTGGGGGACTGTGCCCAAGGAGGTCAGGAAGCGCTGACCAAACCATGAGCGACCGCATACTTCACCAAGTCGGCGGTCGTATGCAGGTCGAGCAGTTCCATGATCTTGGCTTTGTGAAATTCGACGGTTCGGTGAGACACCTTGAGTTGACCGGCGATTTCCTTGGCAGAGAATCCCTCCGCCACGAGTTGGAGAATCTCCCGCTGCCTGGCCGTCAAGTCGTCTACGGCGGGTACGCGAGTCTGCCCCGGCATCAGAAACGAACTGATGACATCCTTCGTGATGAGGGGTGTCACGTAATAACTGTTATTCATGACGGACTGAACGGCCTGCACCAGCTCTTTGGCGGCCGATCGTTTCAGTAAGTATCCGGAAGCGCCGGCTTTGAAGGCTTCATTGATATAAGCAGTATCGGCGTGCATCGTGACAAATATGAGCTTCACATCAGGCAGAAGTTTTTTCAGTTTCTTCGCCGCATCGATGCCGTTCAACAACGGCATTGAGATATCGAGCAGGACCAAGTCCGGATGGGTCTGGGCTGCAAGGTCCACCAACGTCCGGCCGTCTTCGGCTGTCCCGACCAATTCACAATGTTCTTCCAGCAGTTTCTTGAACCCCTCGAGGACGAGGGTGTGATCATCCGCCAAGAGGACTCGTGGTTTTTTCATCGTGTGTTCCCGGAAGTGGTATCAGTACGGAAATATGTGTGCCATGGCCCGGTTGAGACCGGATCTCGAAGCGGCCGTGGACGGATCGCACGCGCTCCCGCATGTTAACGAGTCCCAGGCCGTGAGGCTGCGCTCGAATCTGATTGAGATCGAAGCCCGCTCCGCTGTCATGTATGGCTAGCGTAATCTCCTGGCCGTCGCAGGTCAATTCCAGTTCCACGCGCGAGGCCTGGGCGTGCTTGGTCACATTCACGAGACTTTCTTGCACGATCCGATACAGGCATGAGGCAATTTCTCTCGGCAAGGGCTCCGTCAAGTCTTCCTGCACAACAACGGTCTTGATGCCCGTCCTCGTCGAAAACTCATCGGTCAATCGCTGGAGGGCCGCGGAGAGTCCGAGGTCGTCCAGGATGGAGGAATGGAAACGGTACGCCATGCGTCTGACGTCATCGGAAATGGCGGCAAGCCGCAGCGTCAACGATTGGAACGACCGTTTTGCCTGGTCTGCAGGCAGCGCCGGCTCATTCTCCAAATTACCCATTTCGATCGCCAGCAGTGCCAGCCGTTGGTTGATATCGTCGTGCAGCTCGCGGGAAATGCGCCGGCGTTCTTCCTCTTGAGCCGTCATCAATTGCGTGGCGAGTGAGTGCAGTTGATGCTCGGTTTGCAAACGCTCCGTGATGTCTCTCAAAATGACGGTGAAGGTCGTTTTGCCGCCGACCGTGAGTTTCGAGATACTTGCCTCTGCGGGAAATTCCGTTCCGTCTTTTCTGAGGCCAAAGACCTCTTGTCGTTCGGCCATCCGGCGTGCCGGTTCCTGGCTTTGAGCGAACCCCTGGATATGACGGGCATGGTCGAGTCTGAACCGTTCCGGGAGTAAGCGGTCGATCGATTGCCCGAGGACGTCGGCAGAGTCGTAGCCGAACAATTTCGAGGCTCCTTGGTTGAACAATGCGATCGATCGATCCTGCTCGATCACGATGATGGCGTCCTCCGCGATATCCAGAATGCCCGCGAGGCGCCCTTCCGATTGTCGATACGCTTGCTCCGTCTGCATGCGCTCGGTGACTTCGGAGACCAGCGCCTGGTTGACGCCGGCGAGTTCGCGGGTCCGCTGAATCACTTTTTCCTCAAGACATTCGTTGCTCTGTTGCAGGGCCGACTCCGCCTGCCGCCGTTTCACGGCAAACCATGCGAGGATCCAGACGATCATAATCGTGAACGCACGATTCCCGATGGGAATCCACATCGGCAGATCCGGGAATGGGGGACTGATGAATCCACCGATCACCGTCAGGGCGGACGTGACTCCTGCGACCAGCCACGGCATGAACGAAACGCGCGAGGCGGTCGAGACCAAGATCACCGTGGCATAGAGAAAATGGTTGGCGAAACTCAACGGGGTATAGACGTCGAGAACGAACAGGGCCGTCGTGAGCAGAACCATGGTTCCGTCGACCAACCATTCTTTCTCAGCGGGTTTCATCGTGAGGGGCTCTGGGCCATGGGAAATTATGATCTGCTGAGGTTCCATTGTTCAAGCGCGCCGGACCGAGGAGGCCATGGTCATGAAGGTGAGCTCCTGGTGGGCAATGATACAACGTGACATGGAACGAGTGGTATGGAGAACTCTTGTGGATCGTGGCGAGAAACTGCTTGACGATCCCGCAGCCTGTTGCTATAGGCCCGTGAGATGAACCAGCTGACGGACATCGCCGCCTCTGGAGCCATTGTCGCCGCCGCGGTGCTCTGGGGCGGATCGATTGTGGCGCAGAAGCTGGCTTTGAGCGGATTCTCGGCCGTCGAAGCCTCGGTTCTGCGTGATATCGGCGGCCTCGCCATCTTGCTGTCCATCTGGTGGTGGCAGGAAGGCCGGATGGTGAGCCTCACCCGACCGGATCTTCGGACGCTCGCGCTCCTCGGTCTTGGCGTAGTCGGGAATCATCTGCTGATCCTCATCGGTCTCAAGTATGTCAGCGGCGCCGTCGCGGGGGTCATCATCGGATCGGCTCCGGTCGTGACGGCGCTGCTTTCCGCGCTGATGATTCGAGATGTCCCGCTGCGAGCGGTGTGGGCAGGCGGTCTGCTGTCTTTTGTGGGAGTCGGGCTCGTGTCCGTGGCGGGATTTCAGGCTGCGGGCGAACAGCCGCTGCTTGGGGGCACGCTCGTGTTTCTGGGTGTCGTGAGCTGGGCGCTGTATAGTATCGGAAGCCGCGGAGTGATGGATCGCTTGTCGGCGCTCACGGTGAATTGGACGACGCTGCTGGTGGCGACAGTGCTCCAGATTCCTCTGCTCTGGACCGATCAGAAGATGGTACAGTCCGGAGTCGCGTCCGTGGCAGCGAAGGATTGGCTGGCGCTCGGCTATCTGGTCGTGTTTGCCACCGCGGTGGCTCAGCAGGCCTGGTTGTTCGGGGTTAAGGGCATCGGTCCTTCGCGGGCCTCAGTACTGGGGAATCTGACGCCGGTCGCCGCCGTGGTGCTGTCTGCCATGATCCTCAAGGAGTCGGTCGGTCTTGTGGAAATCATCGGGATCGTCCTGATTCTGTCGGGCGTTTGGGTGGTTCACCGCCAAACAAGTCAGCTTGCCGGAACCTAGCGCCTCTGTTTCTATCTCGCCCTCGAACGCTGATTCCAGTATGATAGCCCGCTCAGAAACGGGGGCAGCGTGATTGAACAGCGAATTGAAGAAGTCACCAAAGCCAATCAGCGATTTTACGAAGCCTTCGAAACCTTGGACATCGCCAAGATGGACGAGGTCTGGGCCCATCTCGAGTACGTGACCTGCGTGCATCCTGGTTGGACGCTTCGTTCAGACTGGCCGAACGTGCGAGACTCCTGGGTGCTCATTTTCAACAACACGTTCTCGATGAAGTTCGAGCTCACCGAAGTGATGGTGCAGGTGGCCGGCGATATGGCCTGGGTGATCTGCATTGAAAACATTACAACCCAGCAATCCGATGAAGCGCAGCAGGCCCGCATCCTCGCCACGAACCTGTTTGAGCGCATCGGCGATGAGTGGTTGATGATCCACCATCACGGAAGCGCGGTGATGGGGTAGGGGGTGGGCCTGGCAGAGTGGCTCGCTCTACACCTCTCGGAGCGACCCTTTCGGACTCAGCCAGGCGGCAGCCTTCGGAAATTCCCTCGCGGACTCGGTCAGTTTCCGCTTTCCTTCCTGGCTGAGTCTCGAAGGGGCCCCGCTCCTTCGGTGAAGTCGCTCCGCTCTCTGCCAGGCCCTTGGGAGTCGAGAAATTTGGTGGAAGAGGGAAGTCAAAGCCGCAATAAGACAAAATGGCCTGCAGCTTGCTCTAGTTAAGCGTATGGGTCTCATTGGAACGCCTGTTGACGGCAAAAATATTGGTCTGGCCAAGGTTCTTTACGGGCTACGGCAGGACTCAGATGTCTATTGTTTGATCTCCGTAAACGCCGCATCAATTAAGGAGCGTGGCGGAGGAGTCTTCTTTGGACACATCCAGATGCGGGCTATTGAGTCAATTGTGTTATGTATCTGTAAGATATTCGAGGACGAAAAGCAGTATGAACTGGAAT
Organism: Nitrospira sp.; assembly: GCA_035455145.1. GTDB lineage: Bacteria > Nitrospirota > Nitrospiria > Nitrospirales > Nitrospiraceae > Nitrospira_C. The sequence continues at coordinate 8,268 of DATIFR010000199.1, read as the reverse complement.
CCATAAGGGGAGTCATAAGGTACTTAATGACTCAACCAGCATCATGTCTGGATGAATCAAAGGTGAAAGAATTTCTTCTTAATTATGGTTGTGTCTCAAGCGCAGACAGTTTGGCTGGAAAGCTGCAAAACACGGTCGAAGTATTTCGAACAAAATACAAAGATGAGCTGGAGCGGTTTAAAACATTTCGAGATAAGAAGGCTGCTCATAGTGAGTATGGTGTCATTATTGATAGCCTGCCTTCTTATGATGTAATGGAAAAACTGTTCCTCTTTGGGGCTGACTTCTACAAGCTTGTGTCTGCCGCATTCGTCGGGGTTGGGCCTGATAATCTCGAGACTAATCGGCCGGTAAAAGTCAATTTGAAAAATCTCCTAGAGAGATTAGGGCTACAGAGCATCCAAACCGATATGAAATGATTCTAAGACTCGATCTGCCTCTGATGACAGAAAGAGCAGGGAAGGCTTTTGATGATTGAGATGATGGGATCAGGTTTTTGTAGGAGCCGTCGACACTTCTTCCACACGGATCGTCTTGGCCCATTCGGCGACGATGGGATCGCGTTGCTCCATGGTCATGCCGGCATAGGTGGTGAACATCTGCGGGCCTCTGCGGCGGCGCCAGGTGAGAAAACTGAGAAAATGTTCCTTGCACAGGTTCTGGGTGCCGGCCGGGGAGTAGACCCCCCCTTGGCAGCCTTGGATCAAACAATTCAGATTATTCATCAGGGCTCCTTTAGTATGCGCTAGTATGCAGGACCGTCCTGAGGATTTTCAACCGCACTCCTGGCAGTGACCTTGACGGGATTTGGCCTTTCGGGTAAGTCCCCTAGCAGGCTGCTGAAAAAGACTGCCAGCGGCGTTCTCGCATCGCTCAGAGGCTCACGTACGGGACAGACTACGCGTCGCCTCTTCGCTCGCTGCGGCCTTGCTGGACGGCCTTTTTGAGCATCCTGCGAGATGTTGTTGCGTTGTCACGGTGCGTAAGCGTGTGACGGCCTCTTGAACGAAACTCGATTTTTTCTGGAACCAGCTAGGTCTATGGTGATCCCATTTCTCCTCCCCGTTTTCCTGCTCATATTCTTTCCCCCGATCGGTTGCGCCTCGGCGTCGCGGGATGTGCTTCCGCCAGGGAGTCCATTTGCTGAAGCGGTTGTTCTGATGCCGGACGTCTTGCCGCAAGGTATTGCGTTGGGGGATGTAACTGCTCATGGCGCCTTGCTGTGGGTGCGCACCGAAGGGCCGGCTCTGGTGCAGGTGGAATACGCCCCTCCTTCTGTCTGGGAGAAGGCTTCCAAGATGGCGACGGCCGTTGCTCCGGTCGCAAAGTCGGCCCGACTTGCGACGACTGTGGACACGGACTTCACGGTCACCATTCCCCTGGAAGGGCTGAGTCCCGCCACGCGCTATCGCTTCTACTTGTTTGTGGGACGGGCTTCCGATACTAAGAATCACATCGATGCCGCCCTTGCAGCGAAATGGGAATTCACGGCCTTGCCGGATGCAGCTACCTCGGTTCCCGTGACCTTTGCCTGGAGCGGCGACTTGGGCGGCCAGCAACGATGTCGCCAGGGGGCAGGCGGGTATCCGATTTTCGACATGATGCAGAAGCAGGGTCTCGACTTTTTTGTGTTCCTGGGAGATACGATCTACAGCGACGATACCTGTCCTTCTCCACCAAACGAGCCAGGCGCAGACTTCAAGGCGTCGACGCTCTCGGAATATCGCGCGCGCCACCGGTATCAGCGCGGTGCGCAGTCCCTGCGCCGGTTTCTGGAAACGGTGCCGGTGTATGTCATCTGGGACGATCACGAAGTCCGCAACAACTTTGCCGGGCCGTATGATGAACAGATGCCGGCCGGCCGGCAGGCCCTGCGGGAATACTGGCCGATCGCTTCTCCCTCGGAGGATCCGCACCGAATGTATCGCGCGCTGCGTTACGGAGCCGATTTGGAACTCTTTATTTTGGATACGAGGCAGTATCGCAGCAAGAATGCTGATCAGGATGGTCCAGCCAAGACCATGTTGGGGGCCCAGCAATTGAAATGGTTGCTGGACGGCTTGCGCGGTTCCAACGCAACGTGGAAGGTGATTGTGACCAGTGTCCCGCTCTCCATTCCGAAGGGAGGCGGTGCGTCAGTTCCCGGCTATGACGGGTGGGCCGGTGGGTCGGATGGAACCGGTTTCGAGCGGGAGCGGCAGGTGATCGTCGACGCCATCATGTTGAACAAGATAAAGAATGTCGTGTTTCTCGGCGGGGATGTTCATTGGGTGCAGGCGAATAGCTACGATTCCAATGGTGACGGCATCCCGGATTTCCATGAGTATATCGCCGGCCCGCTGTCGGCGAGTCCCGGTCGATTGACTCCTCCAAGTCCGGCCTTGCATCCGAAGAATTTGATCAATGAAGCGGGCTATTACAACTTCGGACTGGTTCGGGTGACGCCAAATTCGTTCGACGTGACCATTATCGACGACACAGGAAAGACGCGATTTTCTCATCGGCTTGCTGCCCGATAACGGCTCGATTCCAAGAACATCCTCTTGCATTCTTCAGGTTGCACCGGTTACCGTACCCCTTCGTTTTGTGCCCGTTATCCCGGAGTCACACGTCGTTCCATGCTGCTGCAAATCATTTCCGTGGTCGGGGCGTTGATGGTGTTGACGGCATACGGACTCAATCTGGGGGGAGTCTGGCGGGAGTTGCACGCGGGGTATCTCACGTTGAATATCGTGGGGGCGCTCCTCCTGGGCATTGTCGCCATCGTGGATCAGCGGGCAGGGTTCATTCTTTTGGAAATTGCATGGGTCGGTCTCGGGTTCGTCGGTGTGGCGCGAGCGGTTCGTGCGCGACAGAATCAACAGTAACAAAGTCATAAGGAGACGAGATTATGGCAGGGTTGATGTCGGCAGAGGAAATCTTCGAAAAGACGCAAGCGGCGGCGGTGGCCGCGACCAGTCCTGATGAAAAGGCCTTGCAGATCGACTATGCAGCCTTGAAGGACAAAATTCGGGCGGCGTTGGGCGATCGTAAGGTGGCGCTCTGCCACATCAATAAGTTTCTGCCGGAAGGCTACGAAGACCAGGGCCGGTTCAACGTCCTGTTGCTCACGGCCGGGAACGTCGTGTTCGACATCGTCATCGGGGATTCATATTTCCGCTACGACATCGTGTCGGTCGGCCAGCTGGACAAGGTCCAGGTGATCGATGCGATGTGGGACAATAAGGAAAAACGCCGCGAAGAGCCGTTCCTGAGTCTGCGTTTGATGCACGGCGAGGAGGCGCATCTTCTGCTGGCGCTCGAAGATGAAGAACGGACCAGTCTGCTGGCATTTGCCCGCGCAGTCTCTGCGGCCAGAAATCCTGAAAAGTAGGTGCTCTAGGATCGAGAATAGAAGGGGAGCGGCTTGACGGTCGCCGCAAGGCGCTTCCCCTCGACTTCCACGGTCAGTGCCGTGTCCGGAGCCGAAAAGTCTCTGAGGGGAAAACCAAAAGCGATCACCGCATTATTGAGGTGCGGCGAATGTGTCGCACCGCTGACCCAGCCGACTTCACGATCACCGCTGAAGAGTTTGGCTCCGTGGGGTGGCACAGTCGAATCCTTCAGGACCAGACCGACCAGCTTCCTGCGCACATTGCCATACGTGTCCATCCGCGCAACGACTTCCTGGCCCGGGTAGCAACCCTTGCTCAGGCTGAAGGCTTTGTCCTCAAGATTCGCTTCCGGCGGAACGATTTCTTCGTTCAAATCCGGTCCGGCTTTGGGAATGCCGGCTTCCATCCTGAGCGATTCGTGCGCCTGGATGCCGAACGGCTTGATGCCGTGCTGAGCGCCTGCGTCCATCAGGCGCTCCCATGCGGCGACGAGTCCATCAGCCGGAATCAGCACTTCGTAATCCGATTCCCCGGTTTCCTCGGTGCGAATGATCAGTGCCGTCTGACCGCCGATGGCCGCTGAGATGAAGCTGAGAGGTTTCAGGTCTTCCACGTCGGTGCCGAAGGCGGCGTTCATCACCACGGCGGCTTTGGGGCCGCTTACGAGCAACAGCCCCCAGTTTTCCGCGCAATTCTCCATCTTCGCTTTGGTCCCGTAGAGGAGAAACTTGCGGAGCGCGGTGTAAGTCGCATCACCGATTTCCCCTGCGTCTTCCAGGATGACCGAATCCGCCTGCATGTAGACACGGAAGTAGGTGAGCATTTTCCCTTTGTGCGTGAGGAAGCTGGAGTAGCGGCCTTGGCCCGGCTGCAAGGGCAGAATATCGTTGCTGATGATGCTCTGGAGCCATTTCACGCGATCATCACCGGTGACGCGAACTTTTCCGCGGTGGGAAAGATCCGTCACGCCCACGGCCTGACGCACGGCACGATATTCCGCGACGGGATCGCCGTAGTGCGCGGGCATTGTCCAGCCGCTGGCGTCTTCAAATATGGCGCCCAGCGTGCGGTGATGGTTGTGAAGACGGGATTGTTTCATGGCGTACTCGCTTAGAAGCTATCAGCTTTCAGCTCAGGGCTGACGGCTGATTGCAGACAGCTGGTCGCTATCATTTCTTCCATGAGATCTTTCGTTCGGGCGGAGAATTCGTTGCGGGACACGATTTTGGTTACGCCGAGCGCCTTAGCCCGGTTCCAGGTGTCGACTTCTTCGTGATTGGCGAAGGCAAGGATGGGAATAGTCTTGAATTGCGGATCGGCCTTGAGTGTTTCGAGCGCTTTAAATGCGTTCACCGTGTCGTCGTTCATGTTCAAAATGACGGCAGACAGGTTTAACGCCGAGGCTTTTCCTGCTATGTCTTCTTGCGTGCGTGCCCGCTCGAGTTTGTATCCGCTTGGGAGCAGAGCGTCGCGCACCTTGGTGTAAAAGAAGATGTCGGTCACCGCCACGAGGATGGTTTTCTGGTTTGTCTGGCTCATTTGGTTTATTTAGTTTGTGTGGTTCGTCTGGTTGACGCGGCGTTTGATATGCGAGGAGATCGTCCTCCGAACCATGTACACGAGATAAAGCAGACAAACAAAACAAACTAGTTTAGTTGAGTGAGCTGATCAGGCGACCAAGCGATTTCTTCGCCAGGCTGTAGTCGGGGTTGAGGGCCAAAGCCTGTTTGTAGGAGGCGATGGCTTCAGTCCAATTGCCCTGCTTCTCATAGACCCGTCCGAGATTCAGATGTGGAAAGGCCGGGCTTTCGTACCGCTTTGCCTGCATGGCTTTCTGAAACCAGGGAATCGCCTCGTCGAGCTCGCCCTTCTCAATGAGATAGGCACCGATGTCGTTATAGGGGTTTCCGAAATCCGGATCCCGCTCGATAGCGCGCCGGCATTCTTCGATGGCGTCATTGAGCCGTCCCATGAAGCTGTAGGTCCAGCCAAGAAAGGTATGGGCTTCCGCGGTCGGATGCGTGGCAAGCGACTGCCGATACAGGCTGACGGCCTCTTCCAATTCGCCCTTCATCTGGCGTTCGTACGCCTGTTGAAAGAGCTGCCAGGCCTCTCGTTTATCCTCTTCTCTTCCTTCACCCTGTACTAAGAAATCTTGCACATCCATAGACTACTCGTTCTTGAGTTTCTTCTTGATGAGTTCCGCTCCGTACCGGCCGGATAGCAACATCGAGCCGAAAGCCGGGCCCATGCGTGGTGTGCCATGGACGGCAGCTACGGCCAATCCGATCACGAAGCAATTGGGATAGACCTCGCCGGTGTGGTCCATCACATCTTCCTCCGAGCGTGAGACCCACATGGCGCCGTTTCCAGGCACCTCGGTGTAGAGATTGCGCTTGTGCAATAAATTGACCACCACGGCATCGTGACCGGTGGCATCGACGACGATCTTGCTTTCCAGCGCGATCGGATCGACGTGGATAACATCGTGTCCGGCCATTTCGGCCGTGGTGTTATTGACGACCACACCTTCCAGCACCCCGTCTCGGCGGAGGATGAGATCGACGACGCGTGTGAGGTTCAGGACCCGGGCGCCGCCACGATAGGCCGCCGCAACGAGGGCGCCCGTGGCATGGGGAGGGTCGACAATGTACATCCCCTCGCAGTCCTTGACTTTCTTGCAGGGCACCCCGATTTCTTCGAGGATCTTATGTGCGGGAGCGCAGATCGTCGCTTTGTTCATGAGGTATCCGCCGTGCCAGAACCCCCCGCCGAGGGCGAGGCTCTGTTCGACAACGACGGTGCGAAAGCCCATGTCCGCCAGATCGTGCGCGCAAATCAGGCCGGACGGCCCCGCGCCGACGATGATGACGTCGCTCTCAATGAGTTGATCGAATTCTTTGTAGTATTCGCGCGCGATCTGTCTGGTGATGTCGCGTTCGCGCAACGGCGCTGGTTTTGGTCTTCCCATAATGGTCGCTCCTACCGGTAGAGTTCCGCTCCGGTCTTCTTGAATTCATCCGCCTTCTCTTTCATCCCGATCTGAATCGCCTGCTGTTCGGTCACTTTTTTGCTCGCGGCATAGTCGCGCACGTCTTGCGTGATCTTCATCGAGCAGAAGTGCGGGCCGCACATCGAACAGAAATGCGAGACCTTCGCGGCGTCGTCCGGCAACGTCTCGTCGTGGAACTGTTTCGCGGTGTCCGGATCGAGCGACAGGTTAAATTGATCAGCCCACCGGAACTCGAAGCGGGCTTTGGAGAGCGCATTGTCGCGAATCTGCGCCCCGGGATGGCCTTTCGCGAGGTCGGCGGCATGCGCGGCGATCTTGTAGGTAATGACGCCGGCTTTGACGTCTTCCCGATCCGGTAAGCCCAGGTGTTCCTTCGGGGTCACGTAACAGAGCATAGCGCAGCCGTACCAGCCGATCATGGCGGCCCCGATGCCCGAGGTGATGTGGTCGTAGCCCGGCGCGATATCGGTCGTGAGGGGGCCGAGCGTATAGAACGGCGCCTCATGGCATTCCTTGATCTGCTTCTCCATGTTGACCTGGATCATGTGCATCGGGACGTGGCCCGGACCTTCGATCATGACCTGCACGTCGTGTTTCCAGGCGGTCTTGGTGAGTTCGCCCAGCGTTTCGAGTTCGGCGAACTGGGCTTCGTCGTTCGCGTCGGCGATGGAGCCGGGTCGCAATCCGTCTCCCAGGCTGAACGAAACATCATACGCTTTCATGATCTCGCAGATTTCCTCGAAGTGCGTATATGCAAAGTTCTCCTCGTGATGCGCCAGGCACCATTTGGCGTGGATCGAGCCGCCTCGCGAGACGATACCGGTCATGCGTCTGGCCGTCATGGGGATGTAAGCGAGCCGCACGCCCGCATGGATGGTGAAGTAATCGACGCCTTGCTCGGCCTGTTCGATCAAGGTGTCGCGGAAAATCTCCCACGTCAGCTCTTCGGCTTTTCCGCCCACTTTCTCGAGCGCTTGATAGATGGGCACCGTGCCGATCGGCACCGGCGAATTCCGGATAATCCATTCTCTGGTCTCATGAATGTTCTTGCCGGTCGACAAATCCATCACGGTGTCGGCGCCCCAGCGGATCGACCAAATCATCTTTTCGACTTCTTCGTCGATCGATGAGGCCACGGCGGAGTTGCCGATGTTGGAATTGATTTTGACCAGAAAATTGCGGCCGATAATCATTGGCTCGCTTTCCGGGTGGTTGATGTTGGCGGGGATGATGGCCCTGCCCCGTGCCACTTCATCGCGAACGAACTCCGGCGTGATGGTCTTGGGGATGCTGGCGCCCCACGGCTGCCCCGGATGCTGCGCGGTGCCGCCGCCATGTCCGTTTCGGGAAGCAAATTCCCGTGCCACCTCGCGGGATTGGTTCTCTCTGATCGCAATGAATTCCATCTCAGGCGTGATGAGGTCTTTGCGGGCATAGTGAATCTGGGTGACGTTCTTCCCGGCCTTGGCGCGGAGCGGCTTGCGAATATGTTGAAAGCGCAAGTCGGCGAGTTTCGGATCGGTCGCGCGCATCCGCCCATACTGCGAGGTCACGTCGGGGAGCTGCTCGACGTCGCCGCGCGAGAGGATCCATTCGCGGCGCATGGCGGCCAGTCCCGACCGGATATCGATCTTCACGGAGGGGTCTGTGTACGGGCCTGAAGTGTCGTAGACCGTAATCGGTTCATTGGGAGTCGAGACGCCGCCGTTCATCGATTTAGTCGACGTCAGGCTGATCTCTCGCATCGGCACTCGTACGCCGGGTCGCAGGCCTGTCACAAAGACCTTGCGGGAGGCGGGAAAGGGAGCGGTCGTCAAGGTCGAGGACGGCGTCTTTTTCCCGTTGCCAACTATACTGGTAGAGTCGCTCATAGGAGATCCT
>DATIFR010000198.1:0-21240 GCA_035455145.1 Nitrospira sp. | reverse complement strand
TAGGCTTCGACGCTGCTTTGGACCATCGGTTTCACGAACACCGGAAGTCGATCGAGCTTTTCCTTTGCGTCGGCTGTCCAGGTGAATTCAGAAGTACCCGCCCCGCTCGTGGCAGGCTTACCGCTGGAAGTCAGCCCCATTTCCGCCACCATGGCGGAGAAGGGACAGCCCCCGCTGGACTTTTCTCCGGCCTTTGCTGGTGCCGGCGCAGTCGATGCCGCAGCCGGTTGTCCGCCTTGAATCTTTTCATTTAAATAGGCCGCCATCTGACCGGAACCGGCCAAAGCTTCATCCTTGAGCGTTCCCCGGGTCATCTCGAACGGTTCAGCCGCGACGGTCCTTCCCCCTAATTGAACTCCGAGCGAGCTGACCATCTGCGTTTCACCGGGATTCGTGACCATCGAGAACTTGGCCCCGCAGGACGGGCAGCCAAAAAAGACGCCGAGCGATCCCTCCCCCGGCTTCTCAACTTTCTCGAAGTTCATATAGGTTTCGCAGGTGAGGCACACGAATTTCATGGCGGCTCCTCTCAGATAAGCGTCACAGTTGTTCGGCCAGGACTTTCTTATAGTCCAGCAGCGTTCTGATCCGTCCGGCGATTTCCTGATAACGCTGGATCGTCGGATAGGTCTCGTCCAACAAGGGTTCACCCTTGTCAAAAGTCCGGGCAAGCTTCCGATCGAATGGAATGCGACCCAACAGGGGGAGATCGAGTGCTTCGCACATGGATTCGGTATTCCCCTCGAACAGCTCGTTCAGTTCGCCACAGGAGGGGCAGCGATATTCGCTCATATTCTCGACGATGCCCAGAACCTTGATCCCCATGTCGCGTGCATAGGTGACAGACTTTTGCACGACATCGGAGGCCACTTCAGAAGGAGTCGTCACGACAATGGCTCCGGCCAGATCGGGAATAAAGCCCGCAATGACAGGCGGCTTGTCGGCAGCAGCCCCTGGCGGTAAATCGGCCAGGAGATAGTCCAGTTCACCCCAGGCCACATCGGCTAAGAACTCTCGAATAACATTCATTTCCATGAGCCCGAGCCATACCGGGCTGACATCCATCGGACCTTTCCAACGCACCGGAGAAGCGGCACCCAGGAAGAAATCCATTGAAGCGACCTTAATGCCCAATGGGCCAATCGGGGGAATCGCCCCCTCCGGGGTCATGGTCAAGGACTGTCCATGGAGCCCCAACATGCGGGGCACACAGGGGCCGTTCAAGTCCACATCGAGCAGTCCAACGCGCGCATTCTGGCGGGCAAACGCGAGAGCAAGATTAACGGTGGTCATACTCTTACCGACACCGCCCTTGCCGCTCATGACGACCAACTTGTGCTTAATCCCCGCCATGCGGGTCTGCACTTGCTTCATTTGCTCCGTTATTTGTTGAACGACCTTGGCGTCGTCGGAGTAGCGGAGCTTGCCGAGAATAGTCTTCAGATCCTTTTCAGGAGCCATGGGCCATTGCCTCACAAACACATGGATGTAGGAAGAAAATACGGTAGCACAGAGATTTCCGGAGAGTCAAACCGGCCAAAATGGGAAAATCGGATCGGATGTGCAGGTATCAACGGCTTCAGAGCCTAAATTGAGTACTGGAATGTCGGCTTCGCGCCGATGGCCTGCGCAAGCACTCCGCGCCGTTTGAGTTCATCGAGAACACGGCGAGTTGCCGCGTCAAAGTCCGAAGGACCGGACAACACAATATCGGTATTAGGCGGAACTTCTTCCGGTACCTTGCTCATATGGACGGAAATCACCGGGGTCGGATGCACCAGCGTCCTGATTGCTTGTGCGGCCTCGATGTAGGACATGCCAAAAGGATTGGTCGTCGACACGACGATCAAGCCGGTATCCACCAACAATCTCGCCACTTCGCCATAGCGCCGGGCCATTTCCGTGGCTTGCCCCCGCTCCCCCTCAGAAAGGTCGGCGTCCAGACCCCGCCGGAGGTTTTCCCCGTCCAGCAAATAGGCATGTCGGCCGTCTGCAACCAGCCTGGCTTCAAGCGTTTTGGCCAGGAAAGATTTGCCGGTATGTCGCCCGCCGGTGACGAGTACGATGGCTGCACGATGGCCATACTGTTGAGCCCGCTCTTCGATCCCCACCTCGCCCTTAACCCAGGCAAAGTCCCGGCGACGTGCTTCTTCGCGGAGAAATTCCTGATCGTCGTGAACCAGCTCGGTCACGATCCCGCCTCCGGCGATGTCGTACTCGTCGACCAGCACGAATCGGCCGGTTGCCTCAAACGAGGCGGAAAGGTCGAACGCCATCGGAGCCTTGGTTCGGATGGTCAGCTCCGCAACCTGATTTCTGCCGACGGAGCTGCTGCCCTGCTGTTGATTCAGATCCATGGTATCGATGATGCGATGGATCGCCGCCACCTCGCAGTCAACTTCCTTGGTGCCAATCCGAAGCACATACTTGCGCCCTTTTTCTAACGAGCGCCGCCCCAACCAAAACAGGTTGGCACGGAAGGCGGTCGAGACCAACGGCAGATGCTCCTGGTGAGTTGCGATCTCTCCCCGTTCAACGAAGATTTGCTCATCGAGCGTGATACCGACAGATTGACCTGCTTCAGCTCCGGTAGGAGACGGTTCGATATTGAACGCTTCGACCGACCTGACATTGGCGCGCTTGTTTGACGGAGAAAAGACGAGGTGGTCGCCGATCTTCAGTCGTCCCGCGACAATTCGACCGGCAAGGATGCGACGGGCGTCGAACTTGTAGACGTCCTGGACGGGAAATCGCAAGGGCTGTTCTGATCGCACCATCTCCTTCTTGAAGAGGCTGAGAGTGTCCAGCACGGTCGGGCCGTTGTACCAGGGCATTGCTTGGCTTCGGTTGGCAATGTTGTCGCCGAGCTTGGCGCTGACAGGAATAATGCGTTCCGGCACTGCCCCGAACTGCCCCAGAAATTCCCGATATTCTTTTTCGATTCCTTCAAATACATCCTGCCGGTAGCCGACCAGGTCCATCTTGTTGACCACCACGGCAAATTGACGGACGCCCAAAAGCGACAGGAGATAGCCGTGTTTTTTCGACTGCTCTTTCACGCCCTCCAGGGCGTCGATCAGCAACAGCGCCGCTTCGGCTCTTGCCGCACCGGAAATCATGTTCTTGAGAAATTCTTTATGCCCCGGCGCATCGATGATGATGTATTGCCGGCCTTTCCAAATAAAAAAAGTGCGCGCGGTGTCGATCGTGATGCCTTGCTCCTGCTCCTCAAGAAACGCATCAAAGAGGAAGGCGTACTCGAATTCTTTACCCTGCTGCCGGCAGATGGCTTGGACTTTTTCCAGTTTTCCGTCAGGGAGCGATCCTGTATCGGCATAGAGACGTCCAAGTAACGTGGATTTGCCATGGTCCACGTGACCGACGATCACGATGTTGAGATTCTCGGATGGTTTATTGATCGCCGTGTTCATACTTACTCCTCAGAATGCTCAAACGGGCAGCCCAGCAAGGCCGCAGGCGAGAAACAACCAGAGACGCACCCTGTGGGGGGTGCGTTGAGGATTGTTTCGAGCCGAGAACGAAGCTGGATGCTCGTTTCAGCATTCTGTTGCTACATGTACCCATCTTTTCGCAACAACTCCATCCCTCGCCCCTCATCCTGCGCACGGCCGGATCGTTCCGCGACGGTCGTGTGCCGCAGTTCTTCAATGATATCGTCCACGCTCTTGGCGGTCGACTTGATCGGCGTCGTGCAGGGGGCGCACCCCAAACTCCGATAGCGCGTCCCATCCCCCTTGTCGAGGTAGAGGTCGATAAAGGGAATGTTTTCGAGCTTGATGTATTCCCAAATGTTGATTTCGGTCCAGTCCAGCAATGGATGGATGCGAATGTGCGTGCCCGGAGGGAACGTCGTCTTGTATTGATCCCAGAGTTCCGGGGGTTGATCGCGGAAATCCCAATCACCATGCTTATCGCGGGGCGAGAAGTAGCGTTCTTTGGCCCTGGTGCCCTCCTCGTCCGCTCGCACGCCCAAGATCACGCCGGTATAGCCCTTCTGCTCAAGGAGCTGCTTGAGGCCGTTGGTCTTCAGCGCGGTGCAACAGACGACTCGCCCCATCGTGTGATTCATCCCGGCCGCGAGGGCTTCTTTGTTCTGTCCGACGACGAGATTCAGATGCCACTCTCTTGCCAGCCGGTCGCGATATTCGATCATCGCGGGGATCTTATAACTCGTATCGACGTGCAGCAACGGGAACGGGACGTGTCCGAAGAACGCCTTGCGTGCCAGCCACAAGAGAACGGTCGAATCTTTCCCCATCGACCAGAGCATAGCGAGGTTGTCGAAGTGCTTATATGCTTCTCTTAAGATGTAGACGCTTTGATCTTCCAACTGACGGAGGTGCTTCACGGAGTCGTCCTTCTTGTTCGGTCAATGGATTCGGCCGGCAGCGCCCGATGCCACCGGCTCCCGATTCAATTCTTCGAGTTTTCTGGCAGCAGCCCCCTCATCAATTGTCCGACGCGCCAGCGGTACGCAGGCAGCCACAGAGGACCCTTTTCCTGCCGCATAGAGGAGTAATGCGGCGTTGAGCAAAACCCAGTCCCGCGGGCCACCTTGAACTTGATTGTGGAGAATCCGTTTGAGTAGTTCCGTTTCTTTGTCGCGCTGCTCAGGAGCGAAGCCAGCCATTTCTCGCGAGGCACCCAATGCTAATCCGACATCTTTCGGCGCGAGCGTCAGCGGCGCGATCCGTTCGTCGCGCAACTCCAACATTTTCGTGACCATCGCAATCGATAATTCAGGATCGCCTTCAACGCCACGAACGACAAGGGCTCTGGGAGTTCCCAGCATGCGCAGGGCTTCTGCGGTTTTTTCAAAATGCGGCGGATGGGTGAGGCCGACGACCTGCGACGAGGCGCGAGCAGGATTCAAGAGTCGGGCGATAGGATGAGACACGTTTCGCACCCCAAGTTCTTCCCGCATCTCCAGGAACCGGTAGAGCGGAGGATGGTAAAGCGCGATGTCCAGATAGGCAAACCCTTGTTTCATCACAACGTCGGCCGCGGCCTTCGGCTCAAGATCAATTGGCAAACCCAAGGCCTTCAGCACACCGGCGTTGCCGGGGCGACCGGGAATGCCGTCATAGCCATGCATGAGGATCGAAGCGCCAGCGGCGGCGGCGACAATGGCCGCACCGGCTAACGCGTGGAACGTATCCTGTTTCCCCGCATAGGAGGGCAGATCGACCACACCGAGCTCTCGCGGGATCGGAACGGGGGCCACGTAAGATCTCGCCGCAGCGGTGAACGACGCCAGTTCGGTCACAGATTCCATTTTGATCCGCATCGCCACGAAAAACGCGCCAGCCTGAGCCGGCGTGGCATCGCCTTCAATCAGAGCCTTCATGGCCCGCTTGGCCTCATCCCACGTGAGGTCTTTGGAGGCTTTTTGCCCTTTGGCGATTTTTGCGATGAACTCTTGCATCGGCATCAGGAGGCCTTGTGCAACCCGCATTCTGTCTTGGCGTTATTCTTCCAGCGCCCCGCCCGAGGATCTTCACCCGGCATCACGGGAGCCGTGCAGTGTGTGCAGCCGATGCTCGGATAGTTGCGGTCGTGCAGTTCGTTGTACGGAACCTCGTAGACCTTGATATACGTCCACACATCCGCCCATGTCCATTTTGCGAGGGGATTCACCTTGACCAATTGAAACTTGGCATCCCACTCGATTAATTTCGCATTGGCTCTCGTCGGTGCCTGATCCCGCCTGATTCCTGTGATCCACGCCTCAAATCCCTTCAGCACGCGCGTGAGCGGCTCGACTTTTCGCAACTGGCAGCAACGGTCCGGATCGCTGGCCCACAAGGCGGCACCGTGCTGCTCAGCTTGATGCTCTGGCGTGAGCAGGGATTTGACTTGGAGCACCTGCGCCGATTGGAGACCGTACTGTTTGATGATGCGATCCCGCGTCGCGTAGGTTTCCGGAAACAGAAAATCCGTATCCAGATAAAACAAGGTCACGGAGGGGTTGATTCGATGGACCATGTCGACAAGCACCACGTCCTCCGCCCCGAAGCTGCAGGCCAAGACAATCTTGGGTGCATAGCGTTCAATCGCGGCCGCCAACACCTCTTGCGGCTGCTTGTCTTCGAACGATTCGCCCCACGACTGAATTTCTTCGACGGACAATTTCGTCATGTGATGCCCGCTTCCGCTCATTCAACTTTTTCAACGAGCACCCGATAATGCGCCGCTTCAGGCTCCAACGGTTCCTGGAGCAGCACCAGATGCCCGTCGTTCTTCAAACTCATCGGCACGTTCTTGATCGGCTCGCCCGCATCAAGCCAGACCTCCAGTTTTTCGCCCGCGTCCATCATTTCGAGTTTGAGCTTCGTCTTCACATAATTCAGCGGGCAGGCGACGCCTCTCAGATCATAGACCGGCGCACCGGTCGGCGCCGGAGCAGCCGGTTTAGCCTCGGGGATGACGGCCGCCGGTTTCTTCTCCTCAGTCGCCTGAGCCAATTTCAAATCTTTCCCCATCTGATCCGTCGCGGCGCGGCAGGCATCGACGAATCCCTTCGCAAACGCCATCTTGTCGCGTGCTGATTCCGCCGTCGTGTCCTTCGGACCCAGATCGCCAACCTGCTTGTTCAGTTCTCGATAGATCGCAGGAACGACTCCCTTCTGTGCGATACGGCGATCAAACTCAATGAACGTTTCGGAGTCGGTGGAAGGCTCGAGCCCCTCCGTCACCAACAGCGCTTTCGCTGCAGCGAGTACGGCACGATACGATTTGTTCACCGAGACGGCATACTGATGGTTATCCGCCAAGAGCTTCGCCTGATAGAGTTCCTGATCGGCTTCGAGAATCCCATTCTCGATCATTTCCAGCGCGCCGCCGGCGCACTCACCCGGCCCGAGATCCTCGAGGACAAATTCCTCCTCCCCTTCCCAGTCATAGTAGAACGTAGGATCGTCGGCAAAGGCCGGCACGATCGTGTAGGGAATCAATTCGTCTTTCAGCGCATTCTTGCCGACACGATCGATGAACGCCGGCAACCCTTCACCCGACTTGCGATCGCGCCGGTATACGTCGATCAAATGCGTGATGGCGGCCGAAACGGCTTTCGCGGGCAATTTCACCGTCATCTGCCCGATCTTTGCAGTCCCGTTGACTCTGCCGCCGAGATGCAATTCGTAGTGAGGAGCCGTATGTTCGCCGATCCGCTTCCCGACTCCGTGCAATCCGATCGTCGCGATGTGATGCTGCGCACAGGAATTGTGGCAGCCACTTATCTTTACGCTGACATCCGCGAGATCTTCCGGAACCCGTCCGGCCGGAAACACCTCCGCAAGGGCCCGGGCAAGCCCCTTCGAAGAAGTGATGCCGAGACCGCAGGTGTCGGTACCAGGGCAGGCGATAATATCCTCCGCCAATTCCGCGCCAGGATCTGAAAGCCCTTTCGAGGCCAGATCGCCATAGAGGTCGGCGATCTGCGCTTCCGGTATCCAGCGGATGATCATGTTTTGATTGATCGTCGTACGAATGTTGCCGTTGGAGTAGCGATCGGCCAGATCCGCGATGTGCAGCATCTGTTCCGCTGTCAGATCCCCCATGAACAACTTGACCACTGCAGCAACATAGCCCGACTGCTTTTGCCGAACGACGTTCGTTCTTTTCCACATCTCGAATGGCGATTCCTGGCGCCCTCCATCCGGATGGCCATTGCCCTGTACCGCGGTCCTCGTTGCGCCATTGCCATTGGAGGTAGGCATAATCAACGGAACGGGCTCATCCCGGTGGGACAACACTCTGAGCGGCTCATTGGTAGGGCGTGCGTGGCCCATCGCCACATAGGCTTCTTCCCATCGACGCTTGAACTCGGCAAAACCCAGCTTCTCAATCACGAACTTCATCCGGGCCTTGTTTCGATTTTTTCTGTTTCCCAACGTGTCGAAGACCTTGATGACGGCCTCGATGCTCGGAATCAGCTCATCGATCGGCGTAAATTCACGCAAAACTTGAGCAATTCTTGGAGCTGCCCCAAGACCACCACCGGCAACCATTCGAAAACCGATCGCTCCGTCTTCTTTTCTGGCCGCGAGCAGACCGATGTCGTGTATGGGCGTGAGGGCGCAATCGTGTTTGCAACCGGAAAAGGCGATCTTAAACTTGCGGGGCAAGCTCTGGTTCAGCGGGTTCCGCAAGAGATGATACGCGACCGTCTTTGCATAGGGGGTAACGTCAAACACTTCACCTTGGCACACACCGGCGAGATGACAGGCTGTCACGTTGCGCACCGTATTGGCGCAGGCTTCCCTCGTCGTCAACCCGACTTCCGCCAACCCGCGCATGATTGTTGGCACGTCTTTCAATTCCACAAAATGTAATTGGATGTCTTGACGCGTCGTCACGTGCCCGACACCGGTCGCAAAGCGTTCGGCCAGCTCGGCGACGCGACGCAATTGGTTCGCGGTCAGTCCTCCAAAAGGAATCTTGATCCGGACCATCTGAACGCCGGGCTGACGTTGCCCATAGATGCCGTATTGCAGTCGAAAAGGTTTGAAGAGATCGTTCACGATCTCACCGGAGAGCATCCGCAGAGCTTCTTTTTCGAACGTTTCGATTTCCTCAAGAATGGCCGGAGGGATCGGCTCAGTGCGAACAGCGACGTTAGTGGTGGATAGCTGGCTCATAGTGACCTCAGATGTGATACATGAGGGACCGTTGTTGTTCGAGTTGGCGTTGTTGGCCCGCGAGTTCTTCAACTGTGATCGCATCAAGCACATCCCGTTCTGCAGCGCCGACACGATCCCACACCTTCGCGAGTAAGACTTCGGATTTGGTGGGGCGCCTGACAGAACTGTGCCCGTTCAATCCGGGGCCCGAGGAAAATGGTCCATCGAGCGCCTCAAGAATTTCTGCCACTGACAATTCAGAAGGTTTTTTGGACAGCAGATAGCCACCCTGCGCACCCCTGTGACTCGACACCAGCCCGGCTTTCTTCATGGCGTGGAGAACCTGCTCCAAGAATCGAGCTGGAATCCCCTGCCGCCTCGCGATGGATTTGGCTTGGACCGGTGCGGACTCGATATGCATGGCAAGATCAACAGCTGCCATAATTCCATAAGTAGATCGAAGAGATACCTTCATACAATAGTATTCCGGTCGGAATTAGAGAAACACACTAATACTTCAAACCTTGCTTTGCTGTCAAGCCCTTGCTTTGCCTGGTTCAGGAGCTACGAGAGTCGCGTCCTCTCATCTCACGCCGCAACCATCAATTGGACCGACCGTTTCCTCCCGCGAGCAATAATCGCCCTCGCTCTTAAAAGTGAAGAAGCTTCCGCATCGACGACAGAGAAGTTGGAAGCACCACCTGTCCTCCGATTCATCTGGTATCTGCCTGACTTCCACTCGGCACAAATTCATTCGAAGGTGCAGCATCTCAAGTGCTATCCTGTGCGTCTGCTGACGTGTCTGCATGAATCCGTCAATTTCTTCATTGACATCAAATCGGCTCTGGGCAATAATCCGGGCCTCTTCTTCTGGTGACATCTCCATGACGCTCTCGTCTTCAGTCTTCAGTATTCTATTGTTGAGCGGCGATTCCGATCTACAGAGCCAATTCAAACAAGCCTTCAAAGATGCCGCCATGACAACGGCGAAGGACGTTGCTGCATTGCCACGAGAGGCCGCCAAGCGAACCTTTGATGCCGTGATCGTGGAATCCAAGCCTGGATCGCAGGGAAGTTCCCATCTCCTTACTGGCCATGTCGATGTCACAGATGCCTTGGTGATTACCGGCTCCCGCCCTGCCCTCAGACGGGCGTCAAAGTTCATGCAGGCAATGGGTCGGCTCAAGAGCGCGCCCACAAACGGAGCGCCGGCGCCGTCGCTTGAAGACTACCTGGACTGGAAAATGAAAGACTTTGTGAAGGGTATGCGTAACGGCTCGGGCCGCAATTTGCACCCCATGCTGATTTCCGCCATCGAGCGACCGCTGATCGTACGAGCCCTTCAAGAGACCAAGGGCAATCAGATCCAAGCAGCCGAACTGTTGGGTCTGAACCGCAATACGTTGAGAAAAAAAATCCAAGACCTACATATTCCCGTGAAGCGGAGCCGGGGCGCAGAGGCCCGCGACGGCTAAATCGGATCATTTCTGTACGTATCGAGCAGGCATCAACATCCTGCGTAGCAGCAAGTGGGGGCAGTTGGTTTCCTTAACCTAATCAACAGGAGGGGGATAATGACGAAAGAAGAATTGATTGCGAAGATGGCAGCATCCGCCGGAATCACCAAGGTGGCTGCGGGAACTGCACTTCAAGCCTTTACGGGTGCAGTGACCTCATCCTTGAAAAAGGGACAGCGGGTCTCTCTGGTGAACTTCGGGACTTTTACCATCTCGAAGCGGAAAGCGCGGATGGGCCGTAATCCGAGAACTGGTGAGGCCTTACGGATCCCTGCCGCGAAGGTGCCCAAGTTTTCGGCAGGAAAAGTGTTGAAATCGGCTGTGCGGTAGTCATCGCTAACAGCCAATTTCGTGCGTGATCAAGAAGAGAAGGCGGCGTGCCCTGAATCTTGGCACGCTCCCTTCTCTTTTTTGCGTTTCTTGACACCTTGGGCGGGCCTATATTAGCATGCGCGTTCGGACGATAGGCGCGTAGCTCAGGGGGAGAGCGCTACCTTGACACGGTAGAGGTCGACGGTTCAAGACCGTCCGCGCCTACCATCTCGCCGGGGGCATCTGGCCGTCTCGAACGGTTGGGGTGCCTTTCGTATTTTTGTATCCTGCTGGAGATACAGGATTTTGTTTCCTCCGGATTGCTGCGGTGGCACCCCGCAGCGCGGGGGAGTGGTGCGGGCTGCGCCAATCATCAACGCAAACGGGGTCACGTGCCGAAGATCACGCTGAAGAACGGGTCGAGTTATGATGTGCCTGCGGGGCAGACCGTCGCTCAAGCGCTGGCAGCAGCCGGCGTCCCTGTCGGCCCGGATCTGCTTGCGGCAATCGTCAATGGTCACACCACTGACCTGTCGGCGGTTCTGACAAGCGATTCGACCATCGAACCGCTTCGCTTTGATAGCCCGGAAGGCCGGGAGGTCTACCGCCATAGCAGCACCCATATCATGGCGCAAGCGGTCAAGGAACTGTTCCCGACGGCACAGCTGACGATCGGACCGGCGCTGGAGGACAGCTTCTACTATGATTTCGCCTTCGAGCGCCCTTTTACGCCTGAGGATTTGGAAAAAATCGAAGCGCGTGCAATAGAGATCGCCAAACGCAAGCTCACGATTACAAGACGGGAATTCACCAAGCAGGAAGCCGTCGCCTTCTTCAAATCACGAAGAGAAGACTACAAAGTAGAGTTGATTCAAGGCTTCCCCGACGGGGAGCCCATTTCTGTCTATGCGCAAGGTGAGTTTGTCGACCTCTGCCGAGGCCCGCATCTGCCATCGACCGGCCATGTCGGCGCATTCAAGCTTCTCACTACCGCCGGGGCTTACTGGCGGGGCGATGAGCGCAACCCGATGCTGCAGCGGATCTACGGAACATCTTTCCCGACCAAGGCGGAGCTCGATGCGCACTTGGCCCGTTTGGAAGAGATCAAACGGCGGGACCATCGGAAAGTCGGGAAAGAGCTGGATCTGATCTCGGTTCAAGATGAAATCGGACCCGGTCTCGTGCTTTGGCACCCAAAAGGCGCCGTGATCAGATTGCTGATCGAGAATTTCTGGCGCGAGCAGCATATTAAGGACGGTTACGAACTCGTCTATTCACCCCATGTGGCCAGACTCGATCTTTGGAAGACCAGCGGACATGTCGACTACTACCGTGAAAATATGTTCGCCCCGATGAAGCTGGAAGGCAGCGAGTATCAGCTCAAGCCGATGAACTGCCCCTACCACATCATGATTTACAAGTCCCACCTTCGCAGTTACCGCGATCTACCGATACGCTATGGCGAGTTGGGAACGGTCTACCGGTATGAACGGACCGGCGTTCTTCATGGGCTGTTGCGCGTGCGGGGATTCACACAAGACGACGCCCATCTGTTCTGCCGTCCGGACCAGATCGAAACGGAAGTCAGCCGCGTTCTGGACTTTACGTTTTTCATTTTACGGACGTTTGGATTTTCCGAATTCGAAGTGTTTCTTTCGACCAGACCGAAAGAATCGGTGGGAGCCGACGAGCATTGGACGCTCGCAACCAGCGCGCTGGAAGCAGCCCTGAAGGGACGCAATATCTCCTTCCGCCTGGATCCGGGAGGAGGCGCATTTTACGGCCCCAAGATCGATATCAAGATCAAGGATGCCTTGGGTCGTTCGTGGCAATGTTCGACCGTCCAGGTCGATTTCAATAATCCTGAACGATTCGAACTATCCTACATCGGCGAAGACGGAAAATCTCATCAGCCGATTATGATCCACCGAGCCTTGATGGGATCGATTGAACGGTTCTTCGGCATTCTGATCGAGCATTACGGGGGAGCATTCCCCACCTGGTTGGCCCCCGTTCAGGCCATCGTGATGGCCATTACGGATCACCAGCGCGACTTCGTCGGCAAGGTGGTCGCCGAAATGAAGGCGGCCGGCTTCCGAGTCGAGGCGGATTTGCGGAACGAAAAGATTGGGCTCAAGATTCGCGAGGCTGAAAAAGCGAAAACTCCGTTCATGTTTGTCGTCGGCGATCGTGAGGTTCAGAGCGGCACGCTGTCAGTGAGAGGACGCAGCGGTGCGAATCTCGGCAGCATGACCGTCGCCGGCGCGTTGGATCTGCTCAGGGCCGAAGTGAACCGGGCCGGGCAGCAACTTTCACCCACATCATGAGAGGTGGCCTATCGTCCCCAAACTGCGCGTGAACCGCGAAATCAGAGTTCGTGAAGTCAGGGTCATTGGTCCTGAAGGTGAGCAACTCGGTATTCTCCCGACTCCGGAAGCATTCCGCCAAGCGCAGGAGAACGGTTATGACCTCGTCGAGGTCGCGCCGACGTCAGTTCCTCCCGTCTGTCGTATCATGGACTACGGGAAGTATAAGTATGAGTTGAGCAAGAAGGACCATCAGAGCCGACGGCACCAGAAGTCGACACAAGTCAAGGAGATCAAATTACGCCCTCGGACGGACAAGCACGATCTGGAAATCAAGATCCGCCAGATCAAGGGCTTCTTGGAAGAGGGAAATAAGACGAAGGTCACCTTGACGTATCGCGGGCGCGAAATGGCCAATCAAGAGATGGGACGGACGCTCATGAACTCTGTCATCGCGGAGTTGGTGGAGGCTGGTACCATCGAGTATGCCCCCCGTATGGAAGGCCGGAGTCTCATCATGATCGTGGCTCCGAAGGCCTGAACAAGAGCATAGAACGACGAACGTTTAACCAAAGGACCAGACGATGAAAGTTAAGTCACACAGTGGAGCCAGCAAGCGATTCGGCAAGACGGGATCGGGGAAATTCACCCGGAAGAAAGCCGGCAAGCGACATATTCTGACAAGCAAGAATCGGGAGCGTAAACGGCGCTTGAGCGGGTCAGTGGTCGTAGATCCGACCAAAACCAAGGCCCTCAGCCGCCTGTTGCCGTATATCTAGAGATGGGTTGATGCATCGCAACTAACAAGGAGTATTGAGTCATGCCACGCGCAAAAGGTGGGCCAAAAACAAGAGCGAGACGGAAAAAGCGGCTGAAACTGGCGAAAGGGCAGTACGGTGCCAAGAGCCGTTTGTTCCGTTCAGCCACAGAGTCGGTCGACAAAGGTCAACAGTATGCCTATACCGGACGAAAGAACCGTAAACGGGATTTTCGTCAGCTCTGGATTGCGCGGATCAGCGCAGCGACGAGAGCGCACGGACTCACCTATGGCCGATTCATCAATGCCCTGAAAAAGGCGAATGTCCTGCTGGACCGAAAAGTACTCTCCGACATGGCCATTAAAGATGCGACCGGTTTTGAGAAGCTGGTCGGTCTGGCCAAACAACACCTCACGCCGGCAACTGCCTAGCGTCGCGGGACGCCTCCATTTCTTCTGCTGTATCTGATGTGAACGGGAAAGGGAAGCGACAGACCGTCGCTTCCCTCCTCACAGCGGCGCTGTGAGTTGAGAAAGATTGATTTCAAACGCCACCGCGGGCACCGCAATCTGCCATCGCTCCAGCACCTCGGGGTGCAGTTCTCCGATCATCCCGACGGCCACTTCACCAGCAACGATTCTTCCCACGCGTCCTTCAAGGAACGCAGGATGGGTTAAGGGTTCAAGCCTGTAGGGCCGGTCGAGATGATAGAACAGCACGTCCAGGCAGGAGTGGATCTCAGAAAAATGTGCAGTGGCATGGGCGATCACGGCTCCCAATACCGTGTCCGTGCGTGAGCCAAATTCCTGCGAGCGGTCAGGAATCGCCACCTCTCCCGCTTCGAAGATGCGGTGGGGGTAAAACGCCCGGTTCGACGCGGCTTCAACCCGAAGCAATGAGGGAATCATCCACTGCCGCAGACAGGAAAAACTAAGCGACATGACATTCCCCACCTCGACCATCCGGCCCCACTCGGTATCATCAAGCCGCATGGCGCTGCGATAGGCATCGGGGGATCCAAGGATATTCGAGATGATCTCCTGGAAACCCAATCCGACCATGAGTTCACGGGCTCGATCGGACAGCTGCTCGATTCGCGACAGGCCTCCGACCGTAAATTGAGCCGGCATGACAGGCTGGAAGTCGGCATACCCACGACTGATCGCAACATCCTCCACGACATCCATGGCATGCATGAGGTCCTGCCGGTAGGCTGGCAATTTCGCCTTCACGGTCCCTTTTCCCACGGATACATCGTAGCCGTACACTTCGAGCGCCTGCCTGACCCCTTTCACACCGATCGGCTGGCCTAATGCCTGCTCTATCGTTTTGACAGGGAGCGTGCGCGGTTTTCCCAAATCCTGTGGCGTCACGACGGATTTTCCCAATGAAGTTTTGTACGGGTATCGGACTTCGATCGGCTCGATCGTGGCGCCTCGGTCCGCCAGATTTGCCGCGAGAATATTCAATGTGAGCACGACCATCGAGAGATCCGTGCCGGTCACCTCCACAAACAACTCCTCATCGCCAATCCGGACCTCTCCGACTTCTCGGCTGTTGATGATCGGTGGAAACGACAAGACTCGGTCCTTGGCATCTCGCAAGAGCGGCATCCGATCCAGCCCTTCGAGAATATGTCCGTGCTCGAGTCCTTTTGGATGGACCAGAAGAATTTCTGAAAGGGTCATTTCGGTTTCCATCCCTAGGGGGGTAAACTTCGCTTCCTCCGGTTTGACCAGATCGTACGTCACCGGGAACTGGATTTGAGCCAGCCGGTAGAGCCCGATCGAGACGGTCCGACGTTTCCGACCGAAGATATCCGCGAGCTTCTCTTGCGTTTGAATGAGTTGAGCCAGCCCCTCATCGGTGACTGTGTAACCCCGAGCCGTGCAGGCCGCAACATATGGCCGGACGCGCTCCATCCCTGGAGCAACGATCATCCGTTGGGCAGGACTGGGCTTCCGTTTGAGAAACGAATAGGGAGCGGACTTGCCCTGCTGCTTAATTCGAACCTGCCTCGCGATCCCTTCACAACACCACAAATCCGGCCGATTGCTATCTTGCAACTCAACGCGGAGTTCGCCCGTCTCAGGGTTGTGTCCCTTGAGTTCGCCCTTCACCAACATCAACCACTCTTCGAGCTGCTCGAGCGAGACTGATCGCCTGGCTCGCTTCTGGCCGGCAAGAAGCGATTCAAAGTCCGTCTTGAAGATCGAGATCGTCGGCATAAGACCCAGCAGGTCGCCTAGAACAATCCTTTTGTCGTTCGAATCAAATCGAGACTGTCGGTGAATAATTCGCGAATGTCGTGAATGCCCAGGGCCACCATCGCCATCCGGTCCAACCCAAGCCCCCAGGCAATGACCGGAACCGTCACGCCGAGCGGCAGCGTGACTTCCGGCCTGAACAGCCCGGCGCCGCCGAGTTCCATCCACCCCAAACGGGGATGTCGGACATGCATCTCGACGGAAGGTTCCGTAAACGGGAAATAGGCCGGCAGAAATTTCACCTCTTTCGCTTGAGCAACCTCGCGCGCAAACAAGTTCAAGAGGCCCAGCAACGTCCGAAAGTTGATGTCTTCCCCGAGCACAATTCCTTCCACTTGGAAAAAATCCGTCGCATGGGTCGCATCGACCTGGTCGTAGCGGAAGCAGCGCGCGATGGAAAAGTATTTCCCTGGAACGGCTGGGGCCGATGCCAGCGTCCTTGCGGATACGGCGGTTCCTTGGCTCCGCAACACCAACCGCTTGGCCCGTTCGCCATCGAAGGGGTACCCCCACCCGGTCGAGCCGGTACTGCCGCCATTCTGGTGGGCTTTGGTCACGCGCGACAGGAACGGTTCGGCGATGCGCGTCGCATGGGTCGGCTCTTTCACGAAGTAGACGTCGTGAATATCGCGCGCGGGATGGAATTGCGGCATGAAGAGCGCGTCCATGTTCCAGAATTCAGTCTCGACGAGCGATCCCCGCATTTCCTGAAATCCCATGCTGACGAGTTTCGTCTTCACCGTATCCAGGAACTCTCGATAGGGATGCTTCTTGCCGGTCCCGATGCGAGGGGCGCGCAAACTGATGGTGTATTTTCTGAAGCGCTTGTTACGCCAGCTTCCGTCCTTTAACAGTTCAGGACTGAGTTGTGATACTTCTTCAGCCACCCCTTGCTTGGCAAGGTGATCCGCCGCTGTCACGCCCGCAGGGGATAGTTTGTAGGACCTGGCAACGCGATCGTCGACACGGAACGGTTCCTTGGCGTTACCACGCTTCACCGCATAGTCTTGGATGACCTGCCGCTCGGCTTCAGGAAAATTCTCCAGCTCGCGGGGCCCTTCATGCAATTGCTGCAAGAGCCCTCGCACCTGTTCAACTGTCGGACTCGGGCGTCCCGTCGATTCGATACAGCCGCCCTGGACGATCAGGAGCACGCCTTCCTTTTTCAGGCGGCCGACGGCCTTGCTGATATCGGAGGGATCGAGTCCCTCTGTCGATTGAAGATCCTGAATGGTCAGCCGTTGGCCCGTCCCGGCCACACCCCGCGCCGCTGCAAGCACCTGTTCAATGGGGGACTGCTTTTCGTAATACTGCTCGCCGACGTTCGTCAGCGACACGATGGGGGTCACCGTTTCCTTGTCGATGGCGAGGAGCGACTTGGCCAGCAGCCATTCCACCGCCATGCTGAGCTGCGAGGCATCGAGCTCCGTCGCGGCTGCCAGCTGCTCCGAATCAAGTGTCGCCCCGGACGGCTTCGCCCCGAAGGCCATGAGCACCTTGATTTCGAGGGGATGCAAACTGTCGATGAGGGAAGAAATGTCCACCCGAAGAGCCTATCGGTTCGCTGAAGCCGGCTGCCCGGCCGCCCGGAGCGCGGCAATCGTGGCGGCATAGTCTCGGCTTGAAAAAATTGCGGATCCGGCAACAAGCACATCGGCTCCGGCCGCCAGCACTTGCGCAGCATTATCAATCTTCACGCCGCCGTCGACTTCGAGCAGCGCACGACTGCTCGCCCGGTCAATCATCTGACGTGCCGCAGCCACCTTCCGGAGACATGACGCGATGAACTTCTGCCCGCCAAATCCGGGATTCACCGACATGATGAGGACCAGATCCACTTCAGGAAGAATCTCCTCGATGGTATGGAGAGACGTCGCCGGATTGAGCGTAACGCCGGCCTTGACCCCGCGTTCCCTGATGGATTGTACCGTCCGATGCAGGTGGGGACAGGCCTCCACATGCACCGTCAGATAGTCGGCGCCGGCCGCGGCAAACTCGGCGATAAAGGCATCGGCATTGGTCATCATCAGATGCACGTCGAGCGGGAGTTTCGTCACCTTCTTAAGCGACTCAACGATCGGTGGGCCCACGGTCAGATTGGGCACAAAATGCCCATCCATGACATCGACATGCAGGAGATCGGCGCCGCCACGTTCTACGGCACCCACTTCCTCAGCCAAACGCGCAAAATCAGCCGATAAGATCGATGGGGCAATGAGGATTCGTCTGGCCATTACTCAACTTTCGTGAGACGCGCGGCGTAGAATCCATCCATCGAGAGGCGGTTGCCCAACGTCGAGAGGTCCCCTCGCTCGGTGAGAAAACTCCGTGCGTCCGTCGGGAGCCAAGGCGCAACGGACTCGCGCCGGAACCCCGCGTGGGTGCTCAAGAATTGCTCAATGACGGCTTCGTTCTCTTCCGGTTCCGTCGAACAGGTACTATAGACCAGCACCCCGCCGGGCCGCAAGCGTGGAGCCACTGATCCGAGAATTTCCAGCTGCAGGGTGTGATGGCGCGAGAATGCGGCACAATCCTTCCGCCACTTCGCTTCCGGATGCCGCCGTAACACGCCAAGGCCGCTGCAAGGAGCATCCACCAGGATCCGATCGAACAACGCCTTTCGCTTTTGCGCGCCTCGCCCCACAGCCTCAACGGCACGAATCCACTCTGAGGGATGACGAACGTCGCCGGTGATCGGCAGGACGCTCTGAATCCCAAGTCTCGCACAGTTCTGCCGCAGGAGATCCAGGCGTGCACCTTTTCGATCGATCGCATAGATGACCCCCCGATCGCGCAGCAGCTCGGCCATGTGAGTCGCTTTCCCACCTGGCGCGGCACAGGCATCAAGAATGACATCACCTGGCTGGGGGTCGAGTAGGGGAGGAATCAGCTGGGCCGCCTCATCTTCCACATAAAACAGCCCTTCCTGAAATCCCGGCAGAGCTGGAATTGGCCCGGCGTTTTCGATCATGATGCCGACGGGGCTGACGGAAGTTGGTTTTGCCACAATTCCGGCCCGTTGCAATTGAGCCAGAAACTCGTCCCTGCCGATTTTGGTGCGATTAACCCTGAGCGTCACAGGCGGAATAGCGCTCACCTCTTCACAGATTCGTTCCGCCGTCGCTGCACCAAGACGATCGATCCAGCGCTGACTCATCCACTCCGGAACCGAATAGCGCACGGCAAGAGCCTTCGCCGCGTGGGTCTCCATGCAAGGCCATGGCGGGGCCGGCTCCCGAATGAGCTGACGCAGAACCGCGTTGACGAAGCCACTCCAATCACGCCCCAGTGCTCGTTCAAGTGCTCTTGCGAGCTGAACCGACTCATTAACCGCGGCGGACTGCGGAATCCGATCCAAGAAAAGCAACTGATACGCCCCGAGCCGTATTAGCATCTGCACCATGATTGGCAGACGAGGGAGTGGTTTATCGAGCACCGGCTCGAGGCGCCAATCGATCGTCCCAAAGCGACGTAGCACCCCGTATGTCAGCTCGACAGCGAGACCGCGGTCCCTGCTGTCGAATGAGCAGGGCTCGAGCCTTCGATCCAGGAGGACATCCACCCCTTCTTCGGATTTGACAGTTTCCACCAAGACGGCCAGGGCCACCGCACGAGCCGACTGAGGTACGCGGGAAGCTGGTGAGGATCGAGGACCAGTGGGCATGGGCACTCAAACTTCTGTGAATCGAGCTATTAGAGAATGGCCTGCTGACCCAACTGCAATCCGGCTTGAATAGGATGGCCGGCAAGGTATTGCGCGACCGTCATCCGACGACTATTGGCAGGCTGCAACTCCTTCACGGCAAGGAGGCCTTCTCCCGTGGCCACTTGAATCGCGTCTTTCGTCACCGCGGTGATCCGGCCGGGAGGCTCCGCGCTCGCCCCTGTCAGCGCAACGGCCCGGTACAGCATCCACCGGTCTTCTCCGAGAAATGTATAAGCCCCGGGCCAGGGTGTCAGCCCGCGAACCCGGTTGGCAATAGCTGTGGCCGATAATGCCCAGTCAATCGCGCCATCTTCTTTTTTCAGCAGCGGCGCCATGGTGGCCTGAGCATGGTCTTGGACTTGAGGAATCAACGTTCCCGCCTTCAATCTGGTGAGCGTCTCGACGAGCAATCGACCACCCAATTCGGCGAGCCGCGGAGATAAACTGCCGGCCGTGTCATCGGGAGCGATCATGATCTTCTCCTGTAACAGCATCGCCCCCGTGTCCATCCCTTCATCCATCAACATCGTCGTGATACCGGTTTCTGTTTCGCCGTTGATGATTGCCCATTGAATCGGGCCGGCGCCGCGATACTTCGGCAAGAGCGAACCATGGACGTTAATACAGCCCTTCGGCGGAAGCGAAAGGATCACGGGCGGCAGGATTCGGCCGAATGCCGCGACGGCGATCAGATCCGGCTTCCATGCACCTAACGCCGCAAGAAAGTCAGGATCTTTCATCTTAGTCGGTTGCAGAATGGGAATGTGTTCGCGCAGCGCGACTTGCTTGACCGGTGAAGGCGTGAGGACCTGACCGCGGCCTTTGGGTCGATCAGGTTGCGTAACGACGCCGACCACTTCGTCGGGTGATTTCAACAGGGCTTCGAGAGAGGGAACCGCAAAGTCCGGCGTGCCCATGAACACAATATGCATGGACACTTTTTACCCGCTAGCCTGAGTGAAAGCAACCAACGGCGAGGAAGTTTACCTTGACTCTGCTACGATCGCTTTGTTAGCATCCGCTCGCGGGGTGGAGCAGCCTGGTAGCTCGTTGGGCTCAATCCGCAGGATCTCCGTGAGTACAAAACTCAAAGGAGATATCGCAGAGCAAGCAGCCATCCTTCAGGGGCTGAAGCGTGGCGGGGGAATTCTCAAGCCTATCGGAGATCGGTTGCCTTACGATCTGGTCTTCGATATCCAGGGAACTCTCATCAAGGTTCAGGTGAAGTGCGCGTGGTTCGACGAGTCACGAGGAAATTTCGTGATCGATAATCGTCGGACCAAGACGAACCGGCGGGTCATGATTCGGGAGGTCTATACCCCTTCCGATTTTGATTTTGCGCTGGCGTACCTTCCGGCCGAAGACTTGTTCTACGTATTTCCTGTTGACGCGTTCATCAGCTACGCCAGCGAGATTCATCTGGTGGAAACTGAGAAGCGGCAACGGAAGCCGCGTTCCGCCGCTTATCGGGACGCCTGGCACTTGATCCTGCAAGGGGCAGCGCAGAAGGAAACTTCTGCGAGACAACCTGTCAAACTCGGGGAAGCCGCTAGCGGGGTAATCCCGAGCCAAGCTCTGAAAGCGGTAACGCTCTCAGAGAAGGTGTAGAGACTTAATGGCAGGCACCCTAACGGCGGCATTGCCGGTCCGAGGGTGAAGAGAAAGTCCAGACCACAAACCGGTCAAGCCGGACAGCGAAAGCTGGAGTGGTACGCATAACCCAAAGGTCGAA
>DATIFR010000197.1:0-5476 GCA_035455145.1 Nitrospira sp. | reverse complement strand
GCTGATGAACTTCGCCATGCCCCGATCGGCGCAGATCTTCGTCAACGCCGCCGTCAACGTCGTCTTGCCGTGGTCCACGTGCCCGATCGTCCCAATGTTCACATGCGGCTTCTTCCGCTCAAATTTCGCCTTCGCCATACCAACTCCCTCCCTCTACACCAACAAGAAGCTAACGTTATTCCCCACGATACTTGGCGATGATCCCTTCGGCGATCTGCCTGGGGACCTGGTCATATCGATCAAATTCCATGCTGTACGTTGCGCGCCCCTGCGTGCGCGACCGAAGGTCGGTGGCGTACCCAAACATTTCACTGAGCGGCACGGACGCCTCGATAGCCTGCGCACCGGCCCGAACCTTCATGCCCTGCACTTTCCCGCGACGCCCATTCAAGTTTCCGATCACATCGCCCATGAACTCTTGGGGAACCAGGACTTCCACTTTCATGATCGGCTCAAGCAACACAGGATCTGCCTTCTTACAGGCATCGGCAAAAGCCATTGACCCGGCGATCTTGAATGCCATTTCGTTCGAGTCGACATCGTGATAGGAACCATACGTAAGCGTCACGCGAATATCGCGCAGCGGATACCCGGCAATGACACCTGCATCCAAGCGCTCCCTGACGCCCTTCTCGACGGCCGGAATAAACTCCTTCGGAATCACTCCGCCGACGATCTTATTGACGAACTCAAAACCCTTGCCGGGCTCGGACGGTTCAACCGTCAGAACGACATGGCCGTACTGACCGCGACCACCCGTCTGCTTGACATACTTCGACTCGGCTTCGGCTTTTCTGCGGATCGTTTCACGGAAGGCGACCTCGGGCTTACCGACGTTGGCTTCGACCTTGAACTCACGGAGCATGCGATCAACGATAATCTCAAGGTGCAACTCGCCCATGCCGGCAATAATCGTCTGCGTCGTTTCCTCGTCTGTGCGAACTCTGAACGAGGGATCTTCCTGCGCGAGTTTCTGGAGCGCGAACCCCATCTTCTCCTGGTCCTGCTTCGTCTTCGGCTCAATCGCCATGGCGATAACTGGTTCGGGGAATTTCATCACCTCCAGCAGGACCGGCTGCTTTTCCTCACACAGCGTATCTCCTGTTGTGGCGCCCTTCAGACCGACGGCGGCACAAATGTCTCCGGCGTACGCCACATCAATTTCTTCCCGTTTATTCGCGTGCATCTTAAGCAACCGCCCGATGCGATCCTTCGTGCCCTTCGTCACGTTCAGAACCGGAGATCCCGTCTTCAGCGTGCCGGAGTAGACGCGAAAGAACACCAGCTGACCCGCAAAAGGATCAGTCATCATCTTGAAGGCAAGGGCCGAAAACGGATCGTTGTCGTCAGGCTTTCGCTCAACTTCCTTCCCAGTGTTGGGATCGATGCCCTTGACCGGTGGAATATCGAGAGGGGACGGCAGATAATCGATGACCGCATCCAGCAACTGCTGCACACCCTTGTTCTTAAAAGCCGAGCCGCAGAGGACCGGCGTAATCTTCATGGCGATGGTTCCCGCACGGATGGCCCGCCTGACCTCCTCCTCGGAGAGCGAGTGACCGTTCAAATACTTTTCCATCACCTGGTCGTCAAACTCCGCGACCTTATCGATCATCTTTTCGCGATATTCCTTGGCCTGATCCAGGAGGTTCGCAGGGATATCGTCAATCTTATACTTCGCGCCCAAAGTCTCATCGTCGTAGAAGAATCCCTTCATCTTCACCAGATCGACGGTCCCGCGATATTCACCTTCCCGACCGATCGGAATCTGGATCGGAACCGGATTCGCCCCCAGTCGATCAATGATCGACTGAACGCTGGCGTAAAAATCAGCCCCGATACGATCCATTTTATTCATGAAGGCAATGCGCGGCACATTGTACTTATCCGCTTGCCGCCACACCGTTTCCGACTGCGGCTCCACACCCTGGACGGAATCAAATGCAGCCACAGCACCATCTAATACGCGAAGCGAGCGCTCGACCTCGATCGTAAAGTCGACGTGACCCGGCGTATCGATAATATTGATGCGGTGATCGCGCCAGAAACAGGTTGTCGCCGCCGCGGTAATGGTAATCCCGCGCTCGCGCTCCTGCTCCATCCAGTCCATGGTCGCAGCACCTTCATGGACTTCCCCGATCTTGTGCGTCATCCCCGTATAAAAGAGAATACGCTCGGTCGTCGTCGTTTTTCCGGCATCAATGTGGGCCATGATGCCGATGTTTCTCGTATGCTCTAGTGATGTTTGACGAGCCACTTGATTCCTCTAAAAACACACGTGCTGCACGTCAAGCCGAATTACACTGCTGCGATTCAGGGGCACCCGCGTCTGCGGATCGCAGCACGGCTCAACTGCAGCACAGAACGACGTTACCAGCGATAATGGGCGAACGCTTTATTCGCTTCCGCCATCCGATGCACGTCTTCCCGCTTCTTCACCGAAGCCCCTGTATTATTCGATGCGTCGAGCAACTCGGCGGCCAACTTCTCCCGCATGCTCTTTCCGCCGCGAGTGCGCGAATACTCCGACAGCCAACGAAGCGCCAACGACACCCGGCGCGCGGGCCTGATTTCGACCGGAACCTGGTACGAGGCCCCTCCCACGCGACGAGACTTCACCTCAACGATCGGCTTCACATTATCAATCGCCGCCTTAAAGACTTTCAGCGGGTCGCCCCCGGTTTTCTCCTGAATGACATCGAAAGCCCCGTAGCAAATCCGCTCAGCGGTACTCTTCTTCCCATCACTCATGAGCGTGTTGATAAACTTCCCGACGAGCTTGTCGCGATACCGCACATCGGGAAGCACTTCGCGCTGATCTAAAAATCTACTTCGTGGCATGTGAACTATTCTTCCTGTTTAATGTGCGGCGACGCCACACTACTTTGGACGCTTGGCTCCGTACTTCGAACGACTCTGCTTCCGATCGGCAACTCCCACTGCATCCAGGGCACCGCGCACCAAGTGGTAGCGGACACCGGGAAGGTCCTTCACGCGACCGCCGCGAACAAGGACGATGGAGTGCTCCTGCAGATTGTGCCCGACGCCGGGAATGTAAGTCGTGACCTCCATACCATTCGTCAGACGCACACGCGCGACTTTTCGCAAGGCCGAGTTCGGCTTCTTCGGCGTCGTCGTGTAGACACGAAGACAGACTCCGCGTTTCTGCGGGCAGGATTTCAGAGCCGGACTCTTCGTCTTTGACTTAACGAGGTTTCGGCCTTTTCGTACAAGCTGATTGATTGTCGGCATCGTGTTCGAACCTTCTCCTAGAGCGCACTAAGCCCTGCCCTCAAGAGCAAAGCCGTCGGATTATAATGATGCGCCTGCCCGCTGTCAAGTGAGGCGCGTTTCCCACGCTAATCTTTACGACCGTGACGCGTCGCCGGCGGCCGATGGAACCACATCCGAAGTGACCGCAGCCGCTGCTGGAGCGGATCCTACCGCTGCCACCTCTGGCTTTTCACTAATGACAAACGTGTCTCGATACTCTTCAAATCCGGACCCGGCCGGGATCAAGCGTCCCACAATAACGTTTTCCTTCAGGCCCAACAAATTATCTTCGCGTCCATTGATGGCAGCTTCGGTGAGCACTCTGGTGGTTTCCTGGAAGGACGCCGCCGAGATAAAGCTATCGGTCGTCAAGGCCGCCTTCGTGATGCCGAGCAGGACGGGCTTGCCCAACGCAGGCTTTCCATCCTTTTCGAGCACCCGTTCGTTTTCCTTCTCGAACACGCTCTTGCTCACCTGACTGCCGGGCAGGAACTGCGTGTCGCCCGGATCTTCGATCCGGACTTTGCGCAGCATTTGCCGCACAATGATCTCGATGTGTTTGTCGTTGATCGAGACACCCTGCAAGCGATAGACGTCCTGCACTTCATCCACCAGGTATTTCTGCAGTTCGTTGGGACCAAGCACATCGAGAATGTCGTGGGGATTGGCCGATCCATCCATCAACGGTTCGCCGGCCCGCACCCAGTCACCCTCGTGCACGTTGACGTGCTTGCCCTTCGGAATAAAGTATTCCTTCACGTCGCCCATCTTGTTGTCGACGAGAACCTTGCGCTGACCCTTCACGAAACCGCCGTAGGACACTTCTCCGTCGATCTCACTGATGACGGCCTGCTCCTTCGGTTTCCGCGCCTCGAACAATTCTGCAACACGCGGGAGACCTCCGGTGATGTCCTTGGTCTTCGTCGTTTCGCGAGGAATCTTGGCCAACACGTCGCCGGGATGCACCAAGGAGCCCTTCTCGACGAAGATGTGGGCTCCGACCGGCAACAGGTACCGCGCAACGGTGTTGGAACCGCCGGGAACCTTGGCTGTCTTGCCGCTCTCGTCCTTAATCGACACGCGCGGGCGGAGTGTTTGGCCGGTGTGTTCGATGATGACTTTGCGCGAGAGACCGGTGACCTCGTCAAACTCTTCCTTCATGGTGACGCCTTCCACGATGTCACCGTAGGCCACCTTCCCGCCCACCTCGGTCAGGATGGTCAGCGAGTACGGATCCCACTCGACCAACTTCTGCCCCAGGGCAACCGGGTCGCCGTCCTTGATCTTGATTTTCGCGCCGTAGACGACCGGGTACTTTTCACGTTCACGGCCGCTGTCATCGACGATCGCAATCTTCGCATTGCGATTCATGACAACCCATTCACCTTCTTTATTCCGCACCGCGATCCCGCCGTTGTGCAGATCGGCGTTCTTCTTGGCATCGAAACTCATGAACCGGATCCGTCCGGCATGCTTAGCCTCGAGCACGGTCTGTTCGACAACCTTGCTGGCCGTACCGCCGATGTGGAAGGTCCGCATCGTCAACTGCGTACCTGGTTCGCCGATGGACTGCGCGGCGATGACTCCGACAGGCTCACCCTTTTCAACCAAACGGCCGCGCGCCAGGTCTCGCCCGTAACACGCTTGGCAGACGCCGCGCAGTGATTGGCAGGTCAGCACGGACCGGATCTTCACCCGATCGACTCCGGCCTCCACGATCGACTTGGTCAGCTCTTCATTGATTTCCTCATTCCTCGACACGATGATTTCGCCGGTGACCGGATCGCGAATGTCCTCTGCCGCCAAACGCCCCAAGACACGCTCTTCCAGCGGCTGAATGATTTCTCCGCCTTCCACGAGCGCGCTGACGATGATGCCATCGTGCGTTCCGCAATCGAGCTCGTTGATGATCACGTCCTGCGCAATGTCGACGAGCCGCCGGGTCAGATAGCCGGAGTTCGCCGTTTTCAACGCAGTGTCGGCAAGACCTTTGCGCGCACCGTGGGTCGAAATGAAGTACTGCAACACCGTCAACCCTTCGCGGAAGTTGGCCGTGATCGGGGTTTCGATGATTTCGCCGGATGGTTTGGCCATCAGGCCGCGCATGCCGCCCAACTGCCGGATCTGCTGCGAGCTGCCGCGCGCACCGGAGTCGGCCATCATGAAGATCGGATTGAAAGATTCCGCCTTGCCCGGATCTCCG
>DATIFR010000196.1:0-18736 GCA_035455145.1 Nitrospira sp. | reverse complement strand
CCGAGGCGGTCGCGGACGCCTCGCTTGTTGGTCATCCGCCGGAGCCACCGCAACCGGAGGCATCGTTGCAAAGGCTGGAAGTGGAAGCTTCTTGGTCTGAATCCTCAGCTGTCGCACCATGCGGAGATACTCCCGCTCCTCTGTGTGAGAGAGGATAAGAAAGGTCGCCCCTTCCTTCTCCGCTCGACCGGTCCGTCCGGCCCGATGCACATAGGAATTCTGATTGGTCGGCAACTCGTAGTGAATCACCTGCGCGACATCCGGAATGTCCAGGCCTCGTGCGGCGACGTCGGTCGCCACGAGCGAACGGATCCGGCCGGCCCGAAAGGCGCCCAAGGTCCGCTCCCGTTGAGCTTGGCTGTGATTTCCCGTGATTGCGCCCACCGACGCAGACTCGCCGCCCAATTTCGCGGCAAGACGGCGTACCTTGTATTTTTGGTCGCAGAACACCATCGATCGTTCTCCCGCCTTTACCGACTGCAACAACGTGTGCACCAATTGCGTG
Organism: Nitrospira sp.; assembly: GCA_035455145.1. Classification (GTDB taxonomy): domain Bacteria; phylum Nitrospirota; class Nitrospiria; order Nitrospirales; family Nitrospiraceae; genus Nitrospira_C. The sequence continues at coordinate 18,231 of DATIFR010000196.1, read as the reverse complement.
CGCGATTGTTCCGCCGGTACGACGTAATAGGCATGCGTAATCGTGGTCGGGCTGCTGATATGCGGATCGACCGAAATCCTGGCCGGATTGCGTTGCATACTGTGGGCGAGCTGCTGAATCTCCTGTGAAAAGGTGGCGGAGAACAACAGAGTCTGCCGTTCCTTCGGCAACAGGTTCAGAATTCGCTGGATATCCCGGAGGAATCCGCGATCCAACATTTGATCAGCTTCATCCATCACCAGCCAGGTCACGGCGTTCAAATGCAGGTGGCCGGAACCGGCAAGGTCGAGCAGACGACCGGGTGTTCCAACAACGACCATCGGCGGCTGTCGAAGCGCGCGGTGGTGTCGCTCGATCGGCGTCCCGCCGTAGACGGCCAGGGAGGAAACGGATGGCGGCGCGTACTTACGCAACTCCATCTCGATCTGCAACGCGAGTTCTCTCGTCGGCGCCAATATCAAGAATCGTGGGTTCTTCCTGCTTGGAGATCCCGACGTGGGAAAGGACGATCCCTCGCTCAAAACGGCGGGCCGCAAAGCCCGCTCGATCATCGGCAGAAGAAACGCCAAAGTTTTTCCGCTTCCCGTCTTGGCTTGCGCCATGATATCCCGCCCTTCAAGCGCAGGCTGAATCGCAGCCTGTTGAATGGGTGTCGGTGCAGTAAACCCAGCCTGTAGCAAACGCTGGGCAAGAAACGGGGGCAGACTCATCTCAGTAAACGTAGACATAGCACTCCTTGTATGGATCAACTTCCTGGGACTGCAGATCGGTCGATCAGGCGACCGGGAAACGCATCTCGCAGATGGGCAATTCTAGGAAGGAAATAAGCGGGGCTGCCTTGTCGACAGCCCCGATGTGAAAATCAACGGCTCGTGCTTAGCGTCGGCCGCCACCGAACCCGCCGCGGCCTCCGCCGCCACCAGAGCGTGGTTCCTGCGGACGCGCTTCGTTGACCGTCAACGTGCGGCCGCCCAGTTGGGTACCGTTCAACGCGGTAATCGCAGCCTGAGCCTCCGAGTCGCTGGACATTTCCACGAAGCCGAAGCCTCGCGATTGACCAGTGAACTTATCGGTAATGATTCGGGCTGATGCCACCGCCCCATGCGCAGCAAATAGATCGCTCAGTTGCTGCTCGGTTGTGGAATACGGCAAACCCCCAACATAAATCTTCGAACCCATTGGGTTCCTCCTTTGAGAAAATGATGTTGTCTTGGACTCGAGAAGAGGTGAGGAAGGAATGGGCCGAAGACGCAAACACGATGGCGACTCTGGGCTGGCTTCCGATCAGATCCCCGGGCAGAACCAAAACAACACCCGTATCAGGCCTTGTCACTCTCTACTGTATCTCCACCAGGCCTTTCGCGGCGATACACGAACTGCACTCTACTCCACAATCTGGTCAAAAGCAAGCGAGCAGTGAAACTCCGCTCCTTGAAGTTCATGATTAATATGCCGCAGGAGCTGAAAATGGGCGCTGAGAAAACAGGGGGATTGCGTGCAAGCTGTCGAAATGCAAGGATGAATTTCCGTGAACCAGCAGTCCGATCTGACCGAGTCCCAGGGATTGATCTTGGACGGATAGCACCAGCAACCCGTCAAAAAAAGCCTCAATTACGTCCTTGCTGATGATGGTATCGCGCTGGACCCTGAGCGAATGCCAATCGACCGCCTTGGGAACAATCACCGTCTGACCCAATTGAGTGACCTGACCGTCGATCACTCGGATTACTTCGAGCTTCTTGGAAGCCAAATCGACGATAGCTGCGTAGAAATTCTTCGCATCTCGCAGGCCGACCACGATCCCCCCTCGGCCGGCACCTCCCTCTGCGGGAAATCGCAACCTGACCGAAACGTCCGGATATTCGTACTGCAATTTGTTGGCGACCAGCAGTCGATAGCAGGAAGGTGATGGACATGACGACTCGGAGCGCAGGCTGTTGGGGGCAGAGGGTGCGTCGACATCTGCCTGTATCGTCCACGCTCCTTCGGCCCCGTCACCCAGACTCAGAATTGAAAAATCGGCCGGCACTTCATTCGGCTTCTGACCATCGAATGTCCAACGATTGAATAGGCCCCCCAACGCTTGGCCTTTCAGGTTGGCCTCCTTCTCTGCCTGGTTCTCTTTCTGAATAGCCGGAGCCTCTACAGCGAAGTACCCCCACTCCCCTAATAACACGGCAGCAATGACGACCAGACCGAACAATCCCGGAAATCGATTCGTCGTGGTTGTAAGATCGACTTTCATTCTAGAAATTACTCTGAATCACGTTTCTTGATTTCAAGAATGTCCCGCTGAAGCCGATCACGCTCCCTCAAGATCTGCTTCCTGCGACGCCAGCGATCCAATGTCCACCACCGCAGCTTCTCGCGAAATGTTACGACCGGCGGCGGGGTACTCCCAGCCGGTGCATGCTGGAAATCATAACCTTGGTACCGCTCTCGATTCTCGAAGAATCTCCGGTACAGATGATCGTAGATGCCTTTGGATGAATCGCCTGCTGCCACCGTCATTCTCCTATAACATTGCCTCAAGCTGCCGAGGTTCCGTCACCGGTTGCGAACATGTCTGGTGCTGACACACATACGCGGTCGGCCTTCCGTTGACGCTCGTCTTTCCTAGCGTCAATGGCAACTCCACCTCGCCAACCGGTCTAGGATCATCTACCGTCAACAATGCTCGATTGGGGACATACCGTTGATACACAGTCGCCACCATCGCTTCAGTCAAAGCATTGCCTCTGGCTCCCACGACCACTATTTCTTTCGGGCCGGATAGGAACCAATCAACCGAACAGAGCATGGCGGAGGCACTATAAGGATTCCCTTCCATTACCGACTGGAACACCTTCAGAATCTGATCGGCGTTTTCATAATACCGCCTCTCACCGGTGAAAGAGAAGAGCCTCAAGAGGGCCGAAGCAGCCACTGCATTTCCCGATGGGACGGCGCTGTCCGTCCCGGATTTCATCCGTTGGATCAGTCGTTCATGGTCATGGCTGGTAAAGAAACATCCACCTGCTGTCTTGTCCCCAAAATGCGTCAGCAGGCTCTCCGTAACCGCACGGGCCTGATCTAAGTACCACCGATGAGATGTGGCTTCGAACGCATCAAGTAACGCCATGGCCAACCAGGCCGCATCGTCCAGATATCCGTTGAGCCGTCCCTTGCATCCAACTACCGTGCGACAAACCCGGCCATTCACGACGGCATAATCCAAGAGATACGTCAGCGCCTGTTCCCCAGCAGCACGATAGGCCGGCACCCCAAGTGTCACCGCGGCATCCAAGAAGGCCGATACCATCATCGCATTCCAACTTGTCAGAATATTTTCGTCACGGAGTGGCTTCACCCGCTGCTCCCGTGCTGCCAGCAGCTTCGCTCGGGCGGGACGCAGCTTCGAATCGGCCACCTCCTGCTCTTCGGCCGATAACTCAAATCCGTTGAGCTGGTGCAAGACGTTCTTACCTTCAAAATTCCCGCCCTCCGTCACGCCGTAAAACCGACAAAACTCACCCCCCAGTTCGGCCCCCAGGACCGCTGTTATTTCTTCTGGTGTCCAGACGAAGAACGCCCCTTCGTGCCCTTCGCTGTCTGCGTCCTGCGCGGCAAAAAATGCGCCGTCGGGATGCGTCATCTCGCGCCGCACATACTCCAGAGTCTCTTCGACGACATGACGGAACCCCTCATCTTTGGTCAACCGCCACCCATCGAGATAGATCCGCACGAGCTGCGCATTGTCGTAGAGCATCTTTTCGAAATGGGGGACTTTCCATTCGCCATCGACGGAATAGCGATGGAATCCTCCGCCAAGGTGATCGTAGATCCCGCCCGCCGCCATCCTGCGGAGTTGGAGCAGCACCTGATCCTGTAAAGATTGGTCTTTCCTCCGTGCCGCCTGCCGCAACATCAGACTGAGCGGTGGTACCGTTGGAAATTTTGGGCCATCGCCGAATCCTCCGTAAACGGGGTCGAATAGCCGACCTAGCGCGTCTGCCGCACGATCCAAGAGCTGATCCGTGAGGGGGGCAGTCGTTGATTTCGGCCGGCCGACTCTTTCCAGCGCATTCATGACCCGCTCGACATTCTTTGTGACCTCGTCCCGGTGGTTCCGATAGGCTTCGGCGACACCTAATAAGACCTCCGGAAAACCCGGGAGATTGAATCGCGGTACCGGAGGAAAATAGGTTCCACCGTAAAACGGAGCTTGATCGGGAGTAAGGAACATGGTCAGAGGCCAGCCGCCCCCTCGCCCGTTAAAGACTTGCGCCGACTTCTGGTAGATCTCGTCCAGATCCGGCCGCTCTTCCCGATCCACTTTGATGTTGATGAAATGCTGGTTCATCACCTTCGCGATCTCGACGCTTTCAAATGACTCGTGCGCCATTACATGGCACCAATGGCAGGCTGAATAGCCGATCGACAGCAGAATCGGCTTATCTTCCGCCTTAGCTTTAGAGAGCGCCTCCTCGCCCCAGGGATACCAGTCCACCGGATTCTCGGCATGCTGCCTGAGATAGGGGCTCGACTCGTCGATGAGGCGATTGTGAGGACGGTTGGGTTGTTGATCCACGGATGCTCCATTCGTTCGACCGCTCGTCATAGTACTCTGCACCCCGGCACCCTGCAATGAATCTCACGCTCTATGTTATAGTGGCGCACCGCCGCACAGTCTCATTCGAGGGCTCATGAAATCTGTCAGCGCATGCCTGTTCGGGATTTCGATGCTGGCCTGTTTGATGTTTTCTGCCTTTGCGGCCCCTCCACTTGATTCCTCCTTTTCGACCGGCAATTGGCTCGCCACGGCTCTGGAACAAATCTCTGCCGAACGGATGCTGGCGGACATCACAACATTAAGCGGGCCGACATTTCGAGGCCGGCAAACGGGCAGCCCACAGGATGAGGAATCCGCCGCCTTCGTTGCGAATCGTTTCAGCGAACTCCGACTCCATCGTTCACTCGCCTCTCCTCCGCAGAGCCAAACCAATCCGCTCCCCCAACGGGAATGGAAACAGACCGTCCCTGTTCCCACCCGAACCATCGATGGCGATCTTCTGTTGGATCTGGTTTTTCCCCACAACCGTTCTCCGCTCCAAGGAGGGTTCGACTTTCTGCCGGTGCTCGACTCACCTTCCGTCGATGTCCGCGCGCCTATCGTCTTCGTCGGCTATGGGCTCTCCGATCCCTCGCAGGGCCTCGACGACTATGCCGGCCTCGATGTGCGCAACAAGATCGTCCTCTTCCTTCGAGGGAAACCGGACAAATACACAGGTCCTGCTGTCCATGCCGACAAGGAGCGTATCGCGCGACAGAAAGGTGCCGCGGCCTATCTGACCGCGACCGGCCCAATCTTGAATGCCTATGAACAACGTCGTGGCATCACCGGGAAACCCAGCGCGTTCTATTCCGCCACAGAGCCGGCGCAGCAATTGCCGGGAGCCTGGATCAGCACGGAGACTGCTGAAGGAATCCTCCACGAAGGAACCGCGGGCAAGCTCACCCTTCGCGCCTTACAGGAAGACATCAACCGCACCGGCACGTCACGATCGACGAATACAGAGGTACAGGCTCAGATGAAGTGGGCGAGTCACCTTGCCGGCGGCACGCTCTTCAATGTCATCTCTGTCATACGAGGCTCTACACCCAGCAGCGACGAAGCCGTGCTGATCGGGGCCCATCGAGATCACTTCGGCCATCAAGCCGGCTTGTTGTTTGGGGGCGCAGATGATAACGCCTCCGGCACGGCCGTGCTGCTTGAAGTGGCCCGGATACTCGCTCTGGCACCGGCCGCACCGAAGCGATCGATACTATTCCTCTCGTTCAGCGGCGAAGAACAGGGTCTCTTGGGCTCGCGGCTGTACGTCTCCCAACCGGTCGTTCCACTTCAAAAAACGATTGGCATGATCAATGTGGACCATGCAGGGATTGGAAACGGACGGCTCACAGTTGGCGTGACGGGATTTGAAAAGAGCCGGGCACAGGAAATCGGGCAAATGGCAGGCCTATCGGAAAAGCTTGATCTGTTCGGTTTCTTCCCCGGTGGCGATCATGTTCCATTTAAGGAAGCCGGTGTGCCCACGATCACGGTCGTCAGCGGCGGAATCCATCCCCACTTCCATCAACCGACCGATACCGCTAACACAATCAATCCGGATGTTCTACTGTCCGTGGCCCGATACGTTCTGGCTTTCACCTGGGAGCTCGCAAACTCTCCCTAAGCATGCGCATAGGGTGCGGCTGGGTACAAGGAATAGTCCTGTTAGGGGATATCGTCCAGGATCGTGGATTGAATATCGAGGAGCGGAGGGGTTTGCCGGGGAGGACCAGGAAGAACCAGTGGCGAGCCGACCTGGTTGGCGCCTTGAATCAACCCAATGGATAGCTGCGGCCCTAACGTCATGGTCGCACCGCTCCAGGCCTGACCGGTCGTCGGATTACGGAAGTTATACGATTCAAAATTATTTCCGGGGTTGTAGAGAAAGCCTTGTGTCCCCTGGTTATCCAGGTAGAGATTTCCCGGCCCCGGTAGATTAAAAAGAGGAGCGACCCCCCCATCAAACGAACGGACACTGGAGGTGGCTTGCCCCATCGCCGGTGATTCGCACCACGCGGACGCTCCTGTCAAAACAATTACTGCAAGGAGGAGACGGCACGGTCCCTTCTGAGGAAGTCCATGACAGGCTTTCATAAATTCATTATAGTATGGGGGGCTTGTCCTTGTCGATCAAGGGGGGCTTTATGAACCACCGAACCAACAGGGGCCGCTGGCGTGGGCTCTTCCTCACCATTGGAACCGGACTAATCCTGGCCGCGAGTCCCGTTCAGGCAACAGACGAGGCCAAAGGTCAGCCGGCGGAGCGACGCGAGGATATCTCACTCGCCGATGCTGCCATCCGTGCACTCAAAAACAACCTCGACATCAGCATTAGCCGCCAGACAAAAGAAAGCCGGCTGACTGATATCGTCGTGGAGCAGGCGAAGTTTGACCCGACCCTCAGCGTCAACGGACAGTACAATCGTCAAGTGAATCCCTTGAACCGGCCGGTCTTCGGTGGAACCACCGGAACATTGAACACCATCGAGACATTCGACCAACGTACCACCTCCGTCACGGTAGACGCCCAGACGAATCTGATCACCGGCGGTAACGTCGACTTGAACTACAGCCCTAGCCGCACAAACGTGAACCAGAGCGTGGCTACAGGATTCTTGTTCAACCCGGCCTACACAGGCGGCCTCGCCTTAACACTCACCCAACCGTTGCTCCGGAATGCCGGCATCGAGGTGACGAAGACGTTCATCCGGATCGCCCAGAACAACGCCATGGTGGAAGAACATGTGTTTCGCGACCGCGTCCTGACTGTCATTGCCACCGTGGAACAGACCTATTGGGAAGTCGTCTTCGCCAACGATAATCTGAAAGTCGCCGAAGCGGCGTTGAAAGCGGCGCAGGAACTGCTGGCCAGTAATCGAGCCAAGGCCAAAGCCGGTGTCATGTCAATTGTCGATGTGCTCCAAGCCGAAGCTGCTGTGGCGTCACGCGTTGAACAAATCCTCGTGGCGGAGAAAGCCATTCGCGACCAGGAAGATCAATTGCGCCGATTACTGAATCCCGGAGAAGAGGAACTTCGCCTCGACATGCGGCTGACACCGAAAGATCAGCCCGTCGTGGCGTTGGATCCGATCAGCCTTCAAGAAGCCATTGATGTCGCTATCGAGAACCGGCCGGAAATCGTTCAGGCAAAGAAAAACGTCGATTCCAGTGATATCAACACCAAATTCGCCAAAAACCAGTTGCTCCCCACGCTGTCCTTCCAAGGCACGATGGGCTTGGCGGGGCTCGGCAGTGACTACGGCAATTCTGTGAACAAGAACTTCAGCGGTGATTTCTACAATTATGGGGCCGGCCTTGTACTCAGCTACCCTCTCGGCAACCGCTCGGCCTGGAGTACCTATAGCCGCCGACAGATCGAGGGCAAAAATGCAGAAGCGTCGTTGGCCAGCGTCCGCCAACAGATCATCATTGGAGTCAAAGAAGCAGTCCGGAGGGTGCAGACTGATTTCAAACGTATCGAAACGACGAGGTCGGCCCGCATCATGGCGGAAAAGCAACTCCAAGCCGAACAGGAACGGCTGAAAGTTGGACTGAGCACGACGCGCTTCGTGCTTGATTTCCAACGGGATCTTGCTACCGCACAAGGCAACGAGCTGCGTGCAATCGTGGACTACAACAAGTCGCTGTCGAATCTTGCTCGACACAAGGCGACGACGCTGGATCGCTACAATTTCCAGCTACAGTAACGGCCATGACGCCGCCTGAGCCTGGTCCTCCTTCAACCACGACTCAGGAAGAGGAACGGGGAGCAGCGCTGGCGCTGCTTCCTATCGCAGCCACACTCGATTACTACGCTCTTCCCGATTGGATCCAAACGCAGACGCCGATCCTGTTCGCTCCCCAAGTCGTCGCCTATCTCGCCTTTGCCCTCTGGGCCGTTCACAACGGTACGATCCTTTCTCGGTTCGGCCTCAAGCTGCAGCAACTTTCCGCCGGTTGGAAGATTGGACTACTGACGGGGCTTGGTCTGGGCTGCTTCAACACAGCGGTGATCCTCCAGTTCGTTCCATATCTTTATTATGACATCTCATTTTTGAGGTATACCCCTCATGCACTGCTACCTGTTTTTGTGATGGTGCCCTGGTTTATCTTTGTCATTGCCCTCTTTGTCGAGTTGAATTTCCGTGGCTTCCTCTTGGGGCGATTGGTCACGCTTGAAGCAGGCCTTTGGAAATTCCCATCGATCCAACGTCTTTCCCCGCTCGCACTCATCACCAGCGCGCTCGTGTTTGCATTCGATCCGTTCATGGTGAATACTTTCCAGCACCTGCACTGGATCGCGGTCTGGGACGGGTTGATCTGGGGATTCATCTGGATCAGGACACGCAATCTCTACGCAACGATCGTGGCCCATGCCATTGAAGTCATCGTCATGTATTGTGCCGTACGGTCCGCTCTGATGGAATGAGCAGGTTATGAATCCATCCTTCTCCAGTTACCTCGTAAACGATGTCTTCGGTGACCCAGGGGTCTACGTGGAAATCCGCTGGTCAAGGCGGGCTCTTCTGTTCGACGCGGGGCATAATGATTCACTGGGACCAACGAGGCTTCTGCGCGCAAACGATATTTTCATCTCCCATACGCACATGGATCACTTCATCGGATTCGATGCAGTCGTTCGCGTCGCTTTAGGGCGTGGCAAGAAGCTCCGGCTGTACGGCCCTCCTGGATTGATCGACAACGTACAGGGAAAGCTGCGAGGCTATACGTGGAATTTGGTCGATGGCTATCCGCTTTCGATCGAGGTTCAGGAATTCCACGGGCAGCAGGTCAGACAGGCTTTCTTTCACGCCACCAATGGATTTCTCCTTTTAGAACAACCCATTCGCCCTATAGCTTCACCGGAAGGAACGACGCTCTTCACCGTTCTGGAAGACCCGATGTTTACGGTGAAAGCCGTTGCCTTGAACCATCGGATTCCCTCGTTCGCTTATTCCCTGGAGGAACAGTTCCATATCAACGTCAACAAGCAAAAGCTACGGGAAGCCGGCCTGCCGGTCGGCTCCTGGCTCAGAGACGTGAAACAGTACATCTGGCAGGGTCAACCGGATGAGTTCCGCTTCACCGCCACTCTGTATGAGGAGCATCGCCGTGAGGACCGGGAATTCGTCTTGGGTGAAGTGAAGGAACAGTTCCTCACGATCTCGCGAGGGCAGAAGATCGCCTACGTTGTCGATGCCAGATACGATGAGGACAACCAAGCGAAAATCGTGGCTCTCGCCCGGGAAGCCGACACGCTCTACTGCGAATCACCCTACCTGGACGGCGATGCGGAGAAAGCACGCGACCGCTATCACCTCACGGCCAGACAGGCTGGAATCATGGCACGTAAGGCGCAAGTCAGAGATCTCGTTGTATTTCATTTCTCTCCGCGATATACGGGACAGGGCGAAGTCTTAGAACGAGAGGCGATGGAAGCGTTTCAGGGGCTCTGAGAAAGACACTGCATGCACGACGTCGTAAAGTACACCGTCTATTTCCTGCTGGGAGGAGCAATTGTCAGCCTTTCGACCTACCTGGGATCGCAGGGCCGCTCGTTCTTGGCCGCCTTCGCCAGCACATTTCCGGCCATCACCGGCGCGACGTTTGTTCTGCTCTACTTGAACGGCGGCAGCGATTCGCTGGTGGGCTATGCAAGGAATCTCTTGTGGTTTGTCCCGCCCTGGATCGTTTACGTCACGGCCATGATCGTCGGTGTTCCGCGCCTGGGGTTCTGGCCAACCATGGCCATCTCCTTGACGTTATATATGGGGTGTGTCGGGCTCGTGAAACTGGCCATCCGCTGATGCCCCCCTCCCGTAGGGCTCACCTCTTTTGCCCGTAAATGAGAATCCACGCTCCTGTGGCCTAGTTTCGAGGCCTTCCCTCCATTGGAGGTACCCTCTTCGAGGACCTACCGGATCCTTGTTTCTAGAGATAGAGTAATTCCATGCAGGGAATAGATTGATCTGGGGGATAGATCAGAAACCGCATCTGAGCAAGGAGATCGGTCATGATCAGCCTTCTCGAGTTTGTCACGATTACTGGAATGGCCACACTGTCGGCTGCCGGGGTTTCCCATGGCTTGAATCTTTTGCGACAAAAACGAGGAGACAACTCTCGCGTCCCTACGCGATCAAGTAATCATGATGTAGCATCCGGTCGGCCTTCCGCAGGGGCTTGGCATGAGCCGCGCTATGGGAAACGGCACCAGGTCAACTGCCGTATGGAATATCTCGCCGGCCATAATCGCGCAGAAGGTATATTGCTCGATTTGTCACGGCAGGGTTGGCGGGCGAGGGGAACACAGCCAGTAGCCAAAGGGACAGCACTAGCGGTCTACATCTACTTTCCTGACCTGGCCCAACCAATTATGGTCGATGAGGCGGTCGTTCGCTGGACCGACGGATTAGAATTCGGGGTCGAAGTCACCCGCATCACTCCGGAGGCGGCTTCGAAATTCAGCGATTACTTATCCATCAACCATCCGGCCCAGAAAAGCACACCGGAGTATGCGCTCTCACATTTTTCCTACAGTTAAGCTGGATGAGTCTGGACCCCGGGGCGCTTTCTAAGACTTCCTCGCATACAGTCTGCGCGAACGCTGGATTCAACGCTTCTGGGCGATTAGGCGGGGGAACCGAAATGCAGGCGGCTCATCTCGCTCATCGCCGAGACGAGGTGATCGATCGTTTCCGTGACGGTAGTGCTGGCTTTGTGCGAGGGGCCTTTGCCTCCGGCCCAAATATCGGGAGGGTTCTCGATCTCGCGCACATTCTGACAGAACCGGCTGATCGATCTCTTCCAATAAATGCCGTCGCTACTTTCATCGAGAAAATGCTCGCGATCTTGCGTAAAGGGACGGTCGAATTGCTTGGCCCGCATCTGCCACATCTGCTCCATGGCGTTCTGACGTTCCTGGCTGAATTCCAATCCTGTCGCCCGTTCGTTCAAAGCCGCGAATAGACCTCCGATGACGCGTTCCACCTGCGCCTCTGGAAACATCCCGACGCAGGTTTGCACGATGAGATACTTGTGAAAGAGAAACACCTCTGCGCTGATGCGCGATTCGTTCGCGGACGGATCATAGGCGCGCGCCAATTCTTTCAGCGCTTCACCCGAGGGTCCCTCCAAGCTTGAGCCCAGCAACACGGCAAGCTGACGCCCAATCCCCAAATAATCGGTCGGCACGGATGACTGCGTCATAGGAGAGTCGTTCCTCTTGTTGAGCAGTAATTCCAGAGTTTGTATCCTGGCACGAACCGCTGGACTTGTCGAACTACCAGTCCCGACCGTGACACCATCATACTCTCATCCCAACACGATATCCCAAAGACAATCCACAAATCCGACCTATCCAATGTCTTTCCCGGGCAGTTGTGCAATTCTCCTCATTGAAGACCTCCCCTCCGCTTGCTAGGATAATCGGTCTTTCTGCGAGAGGACATCGCAAGTGCCCCAACCTGTGGCGCCGACACCTGCTTCCAACGACCTCATTATTGAGGGTGCGCGTCAGCACAACCTCAAAAACATCTCGCTGAAAATTCCGCACAACAAAGTGACAGCCATCACCGGCCTGTCGGGCTCAGGCAAGTCGTCGCTGGCCTTCGACACCATCTTTGCCGAAGGTCAATGGCGCTATGTGGAATCGCTCTCGACTTATGCCAGGATGTTCCTCGAGAAAGTGGCTCGTCCTGACGTCGATCGCCTGCTCAACGTTCGCCCCGCTATCGCCATTGAACAGAAAAACCAGGTACGAACCGCTCGATCGACCGTCGGCACGACGACAGAAATCGCCGACCTTCTGCGCCTGCTTTTCGCCAAGATCGGCACCCCCATCTGTCCAGACTGCCATCAGAAGGCCCGCTCGTTTCATCCTGACTCGGTAGCGGACGATCTGCTGATTCGCTTTCCCGATGCTCGCGCGATGGTACTCTTCGCAGTTGCAGCCCCTGCACCCACGCTGGAGCACACCTTCGTTCGGTCGCTGCTCACCAGAGGGTTCACCAGATTGAAGGCGGGCGACGAGATCCTCGACCTGCATAACGCCATGCTGCCTTCTTTCCACAAATCCGAAGCACTCCATGTCGTGCTCGACCGCGTGGTCGTCCGAGAAGATAATCGGTCGCGTCTGGTTGAAGCCATCGAAACCGCGTTTTTGGAAGGAGAAGGCCGCTGTGCGGTGGACGTCATCGGTCACGGACTTGAATCCTACAGCACGAGCTTTCTTTGTCAACGTTGCAGCCGAACGTTCGAGCCACTAAGGCCCATACTCTTCTCCTTCAATCATCCACTCGGCGCTTGTCCCGAGTGCAAGGGTTTCGGCAACGTGCTCCGCTACGATCCTGAATTGGTTATACCAGATCACAATAAGTCGCTGGCCCAAGGCGCGATCGAACCCTGGAGCAAACCGGGTACCGACTGGTGGCAGAAACAGATGCTCCTCGCAATGAAGCGTCGCGATGTGGATATCACGGTCCCGTTCAAGAACCTGCCCAAGCCGACGCAGCAACTGCTCTGGGAGGGCGACAAGTCGTTCGATGGGATCAACGATTTCTTCGAGTACATGGAGGGTAAGCGTTACAAGCTGCACGTGCGGGTGTTGCTCAGTCGCTATCGTACCCCCTTTAACTGTCCCATTTGCAACGGAAGCCGTCTGAAGCCAGATGCCCGTTTCGTGAAAATCGCCGGCCACGACATTCATCAGATCACGGAACTTACCGTCGAGCAGCTGGCGTCTTGGTTGGACCAACTGAGTCTCCAGCCGTTCGAGCGAGACATCGCGTCCGATATCCTCCGCCAACTACAGGCCAAGCTCAGCTTCCTCCTGCGCGTCGGTCTCGGATACCTCACACTCGCCCGGCAGACCAAGACTCTGTCGGGAGGGGAAGCGCAGCGCGTGTCGCTCGCAAATCAACTTGGGGCAAGACTCGTCGGCACGCTCTACGTCCTCGACGAACCGACAATCGGGCTTCATGCGCGGGACACGGATTTGCTGGCTGGCATTCTCAAAGACCTGGCAGCAGTTGGCAACACCGTGGTCGTCGTGGAACATGATCGCAACATGATCGAATCTGCCGACTTCATCGTCGAGCTCGGCCCGCAGTCCGGAGAAAAAGGCGGAGAAATCGTCTGCGCCGCCCCGGCCAAAGAATTCCTCCAAGACCGGCGAGCACTCACCGCCCGTTACCTACGTGGGGAAGAAGAGATCCCGCTTCCAAGGTCACGGCGCTCAGGCAACGGCAAGGTGCTCGTCATTGCCGGAGCCGGCGAACACAATTTAAAAGATCTCGTGGTCCGGTTCCCGCTCGGTATGTTGATCTGCGTCACCGGCGTGTCGGGGTCAGGCAAGAGCACCCTCGTTGAAGATACGCTGTATCGCGCGCTCGCACGAGCATTCCGTGTGGAATCCCTCCCGATGGGACGATTCAAAGCCATCAAAGGGATCGAGCATCTCAACGGTGTTCGCCTCATCGATCAACAACCGATTGGACGCACACCGCGCTCCAACCCGATCACCTACCTCAAATGCTTCGATGAAATTCGGCAGTTGTTTGCATCCGAGCGTGACGCGCTGAGGCAAGGGTTTTCGCCCGGACATTTCTCGTTCAATGCGGCAGGTGGCCGCTGCGAGCGCTGCGAGGGCAGCGGCGTCGAAAAACTGGAAATGTACTTCTTTGAGGATATCTACGCGCCATGCGAGATTTGCGAGGGTATGCGCTTCAAGCCCGAGGTTCTGGCCATTCGCTACCGGAGGAAGACCATCTCAGATGTGCTCACGATGACGGTAGACGAAGCCCTCACCTTCTTCACCGGCACCCCGCGACTGCAAGAGCGACTGCATCTGCTCTCATCCATCGGCCTTGGTTACCTGCGCCTCGGCCAGCCCGCAACGACCCTCTCGGGAGGCGAAGCCCAGCGGCTGAAAGTCGCCGCGGAACTCAAAGATTCGTCTGCGAAGAACATGCTCTACATCTTAGACGAACCGACCACCGGCCTGCACTTTGACGACGTGAAGAAACTCCTCGCCGTTCTGCACAAGCTCGTCAACGCCGGCAACACCCTTGTCGTCGTGGAGCATAATCTCGATGTGATCAAGGCGGCAGATTGGATCATCGACCTCGGCCCGGAGGGTGGCGATGCAGGCGGGCAAATCGTAGCGGAAGGAAGGCCGGAACAGGTGGCGAAGGTTGGGACTTCTCACACAGGTCGTTTCTTGGCCCAAGTATTTTCGAACACATAGCCTCACACTCTACTGAGAAACCTTTCTTTCCCTCCACAGAACCACTGATAGCTTGGACAACATCTATTGAGGCGGTGGCGTTTTCGAGCCTTCTGTCGGTGGCTGCTCACCCGACCACTTCTTGTGCAGATACTTCTTGCTCACCGTGGTAATGACGAAGGCAAGGCCGATTGCGATCGGAACAAAGACTGCCGAGGCGATATGAGCATTCCGCAGCCAGCCCATTTCGGAGAACCCTTTGAAAACATAACCGGCGAGCCCTGCCAAATAGTAAGCGATCACGATGACCGAGAGTCCCTCGACCGTATGCTGCAAAATGACTTGGCTCCTCGTCGTCTTGTCCACGCTTTGCAGCAGAGTCAGGTTCTGGCCTTCCACAATCAGATCAACGCGGGTCCTGATAATCGAAATAATCCCTTCAAATCCGCTTCGTAAGGTCTCGATTCGTTTCAGTAATTGCTGATAGCCATCCGCTACTCCCGTAATGCCGCTCAGCACATAGTCGGACACCGGCCGGTACGACTCCAACGGCCGCTCTGCTAGAGAGGCCAGCGTGGCATGGACGATCTTGTCGTAGGGCAGCGAAGCGGACAGCTCAAAGTGCAGCTTGCCGGCAATGCGACTCGTCTTGAGCAGGTCCTGCGTGAGGCTATTCAGCCAGCGTTGCAAAGCCTGCGAGTCGGCATGGGCAATGTGACCAGAAATGATTTCACGTTGCTTCAGATGCACCTGCTCAAATTTATAGACTTGGTCGATGGCGGCCGAAAACAGCGGCTTCTGCATCAGGAGCAGATGATAGTAGGTTTCAATCCGCATGATCGCATCGACGATATCCTTCAGCCGCGATGCAGAGGCTTGAGGCGCACCGAGACCGACCCAATAGCGCTCCCGCCCCTGCTCGTCCGGCGTAAAACTGGTGACGAGACTTGTCTGGTCATCGAAAATCTTGCTCCCATAGAGCATCGGGCCAGGAAACAACGTCCTCATCCGCTCGCGAGACGGCAACGATTCCGCGGTGAGCAGGATGTCGAGGCGACAGACTTCCGTCCCTAACGGCGTGACGGGGAACTTGTAGTCCGGAAACGATATTGATCCAAACGACAGGGCCGGATTCGAGGGGCCGGGCAAATGCCAAATCTGATAATTGTAGTATTCGGTATGGGCCTGCCAGACGACGATCAACCGATCGCCCGTGCCCGCCTCTTTGACCCCATAGCCAAAAGTCTCTCGCAACACCGTCTTAGCCGGCTCGATCGCGAAGGCGGACAGGAGCGACCGGAATTCTTCACGACTCGCTTTCCGTTGCTCCGGCGGGTCCGCCATTCGGAACGCCATGTAATGGACGTGCGCCGGAGCCCGGAGCCAATCGGCGAGCGGTATCTGCGGCCGCTCGTGCAGCTTTTTTATCAACGTATCGGATCCGGCCTGAGGCGTTTCTGATCGATCCATGCGATTCCTCTTTACCTCTATGGCCGGCGGTTCATCCCTACAACCCTGGCCGCTTATCGGCCGTAAGCTCGATCTGCATCGGACAACCGGCACGTTGTATATCAAGCAGCAGCGTCTGTCCCGCCTCTACCTGGCAGAGGCGTTTGGCCTCACGTTCAGCCTTCACGGCTGACAGCGAGGCCCCGTTGCAGGCCATGATGCGGTCGCCGACCTTGAGTCCCCCCTTCTCAGCCGGCAGCCCGCTCCGCAATTCACGCACCAGATAAAAGTATCCGCCCTTTTCTTCCAGCAACTCCCAGTTCACCCCGATGCGCCCGGATCCGAGCAATCCCGTCTGAGATCCAAACCGCGCCAGTATGCGATGCGCGATGAGGCGGGCGGAGCTTTCCGGATCATCGGTCGTCGAATCAGCTAAATGCCCTTCCCCGCTAAACAGCAAGAGACCGGTTTCGACATCGATGATGCGCAGCGACAGCGAGACACTGTGCATCCGTTCCTGTTCGTGGCGTTCCCATTGCTGGACTTCCCCGACAATGATCGCCTGCGCCCCGACCAATCTCCCGACCTTCAGCACATTGGCGTCATCGGCATGCGTGAGCTGGATCACCTGCTCTTTCAGTACCTCATCCAATTTCGCCCGTTCAACCATGTGGATGTCGAGATCGAGCAGGAGGGTGGTAACGATGCCCGCCACGCGTGAGCCGGATCCGGAGGAGCCGGGCGCATCTTCAAATAACATCACCGCCATCGTCCGATAGCGGCCGATGTTGTCGCGATTGATCGGCCCGTTACTCGAAACGATTGGCTCAGGCCTTCCCCGCGCCCCTCCCGATAATCCAATCGGCACACCGGTGGCAGCGCAGGCTCGCCGGCGTTGAAGGATTGCAGCCGGAGTACCCCAGGCGCAGAGTTCCTCGTTCACCAGCACCACGTGGAAGGGGTACTCACGCTGATGTTCCATTGCCACGTTCGTAAAGGGATAGATAATGCAGCCGCCGATCCAGATGGACACAGGACAGAGCCCCAGTTCGTAGAGCCACTGCCTGCGCGCCGTGAGGGAATACTCCCAGACAAGGAGGCGGCCGTCGTCGCGCAGGACCCGATCAGGCCGGCCGATTTCATCGACGACTTGCGCTTTGGTCATCGGGACCGCCAGCTTGTCGAGCTTGGACTCCGACTTCACAATCGTGTAGGCCACCCCGCAGGCGGAAAGCGCGCCGGTAAGACCAAAGATGATGAGGATGAGAGCGGGGCGCTGGGAGGAATGAGCCGTTGGCTGCGTCGGCATCGCTGCAGCCTAACATTCTGGGGACGAGGGCTGCAACGCGGGGGAGACAGCGATTAGTTCAAAGAGGGATCGAACGGCATGTCTGCATAGAGGCGATATTCTTCGCCCAATGTGCTGAGAATTTCGGACCATACTCGGGTCGGATCTTTTTCAAACACGAAGCTCGGATCAGCGGGCAACGTAATCCAGGATCCTGTTTTCATTTCTGATTCGAGCTGCCCGGGTCCCCATCCCGAATAGCCGACATAGGCACGAAACGCCTCTCGTCCCTGATCCGTGGTGAGAATCTTATCGACGAGTTCCATGTCGCCGCCGAGGCAGACTCCATCGAACACATGGTGAGAATTCTCTGGCAACTGATTCAAACGGTACAGCAACATCACCTGATTCGGTTGGACAGGCCCACCGGAAAACAGCATATGGCGCTGGCCTTCCAGGACCGGCACTTGAGGCAGGGCTTCCGAAATTGACATCGCGGTCGGACGATTCACCACCACTCCCAGCGCACCTTCGGCCCCATGTTCACACAGGAGGACGACCGTTTGTCGGAAATTCGGATCGCGCAGATTGGGTGCTGCAATGAGAAAAATTCCTTTACTAAGCGGGACTTTCATAATGTTTATCCTATCGCGCCGGCCCGCCGCACGCAAGCCACCCGAC
>DATIFR010000195.1:0-1114 GCA_035455145.1 Nitrospira sp. | reverse complement strand
ATGACCGCCATGTGCCCCAAAACGCGCCCGTCCGTGTCCTGCAACGGCACGCCCATATAACTGACGGCTCCGGATTTTCTGAGGTCTTCTTCGTCGGGATAGATTTCGAGAATCCGATCGGGGAAATGCACCAATTGAGCCGTGTCGATCACGCGTTCGCAGGGTGTGCCGGCGAGATCGACTTCGTAGTCCTTCACCCATTGACCGTCCATCCAAAACGCCAGGGCCCGGAGGCGGCGTGTTTCCGGAAAGTATTCCGTGACCCAAGCTCCATGTGTGCCGAGCGCTTTCGCCAGGTTCTCCACCAACGCGGCGAAAAATCCCTCTCCCGTTTCCGCAGCTGTTCCTTCCAGAATGGCGAGGAGGGCGGCGTCGGGTTCCAGACCGCTCAATGGCTGTGCATGGTTATGGGGTTGGTCGGCCATAGACTCGTACGCCAAGTATGAGCCAGGGAATGAAACGGAGGCAAGAGGAGGGCAATCGATGTTCGTGCACGGACCTAATAGGCGGCACCCTTCGTGGCCAATCGCACGCGGTAGACTGAAGAGCCTCCCGTGATGAAAAGAGTCTGTCCATCTTCGCCCCAGGCCACGTTCGACGTCGGTTGGCCGGTGTCGATCGTGCCGAGGAGTGTGCCGTCGGGGGCGATCACGCTGAGTCCGCCCGGGCGAGCTCCAAAGATGTTGCCGTGCTGATCGATCTTGAAGCCATCCGGCCCGAAGAACGGGTCCTTGCGCCATCGGGTGGCATCGAAAAAGACACGGCCATTGGTGACCGTGCCGTCCTGCTTCACATCATAGGCCAGCCAGGCTGCTCGCCTTGGAT
Source organism: Nitrospira sp. (assembly GCA_035455145.1). Taxonomy (GTDB): domain Bacteria; phylum Nitrospirota; class Nitrospiria; order Nitrospirales; family Nitrospiraceae; genus Nitrospira_C. Next base: position 289 of record DATIFR010000195.1, on the reverse strand, counting down.
CGACGTCGGACACATAGAGGGTTTGCTCATCGGGTGAAAACGCGATTCCGTTCGGTGCCTTGATGTCGGCAATCAAGCGCGTGACTGTTCCGTCTTTCGACACGCGATAGACACCCTGGACCGGTGCCTTATCCGGATCATCGAAGGCGTTCGGGAGCCCGAAGGGAGGGTCGGTGAAGTACAGATCACCATTGGATTTGAGGACGAGATCGTTCGGGCTGTTGATCCTATAGCCGTTGTAGTGGTCTGCCACAGCGCTGATTCTGCCGTCTGTTTCCAATCGACCAAT
>DATIFR010000194.1:0-23459 GCA_035455145.1 Nitrospira sp. | reverse complement strand
AATGACCTTGCTGAACACGTCCCGACGTCCGTGCGCATCCAGTCGATCCGTAAAAGAGGAGTCCACCACGCCAAGAGTAAGGTGTAAGAGATGGAAGATGATGAACAGTAGGAGCAAGCCGCCTGTCAGGGCCATGGTGCGCGATGCCACCGAGGCCTGACGATAGTCGCGAACCTCGTAGTCCACCGGACGAGCTCGTCGATTGCGCATCACGAGCCTGATAGCCAGGCCGATGTGCACGCTCACCACCCCGAGCAGCCCCAGCCGGGCCGTCCATAAGAGGATCGGCATTTCCCGAAGAAAAGCGGCATAGCTGTTCAGGGCATTGGCCCCTTCAAAGACTTGTAGGTTGCCGAGCATATGAAACACAACAAAGCCGGCAAGGCCAAGTCCCGACAAGGCCACCAATACTTTGTTGCCGAGCGAAGTGAGAATGTGTCCGAGGAAGCGGATCATGCCCGATGCTCCAAATCGACGCTCTCGCCTCTCTTGTACTCTGCTCCTTTGTAGACCTCAAGGGGGGCGCGATGGGAAGTGATCGTCTCGCCGACGGGAAATTATCGTCATCCGCGACTACAGACTAGCCGCAGCCGCTCGACCGGCGACAAACCCCGTCGCCCAGGCCCACTGAAAGTTAAAACCTCCGATGCGGCCGTCACAGTCGAGGATCTCGCCGACCAAATACAATCCTGGAACCAGTTTCGATTGCATCGTCCTGAAATTGATTTCATTGAGCGGCACGCCGCCGGCCGTAACTTCTGCATAATTCCAGCCTCGATCCCGGTCGACAGGAAACTGAAACTTGATGACGGCTGCGACCAGGCGATCCCGTTTCTCCCGTGGAAGCTGCGCCACCGCTTTCTGTGGATCGCATTCGACACGAAGGCAGAGCGCCTCGGCAAAGCGTTCCGGTATCAGCTGGCCCAGTGTTTTCACGAGCGCGCGGCGAGGATGATTCCCGGCTTGCTCTACGAACCATTGCCTCGCCTGCTCCTGCGTCCTGGCCGGAAGGAAATTGCCGTAGAGTTCCGCCTTCTCCTTTTGCTCCTGTGCCAACGACCAAAAGCGGCTCGCGTCCATGACGACGGGGCCGCTGATTCCGAAGTGGGTCCAGAGCAGACTTCCGGCTCGCTTATCGACCGTGCGCCCCTCTACCACCGTCGTCAGCTCAACATCCTGGGAGAGACCGGAGAGCGTCTGATGGAACATCCTGTCGTCGAGCACCAACGGCACGAGCGCTGGGACTGTGGCGGTCACGTGATGACCCAGCCGTCGTACCAGTTCGTAGCCAAACCCGTCGCTCCCCGATTTGGGGATCGATCGGCCCCCGGTCGCCATAACGACTTTCTTCGCGTGCAGGGTTCCGTGTGCATGATGAATGAGGAATCCGGCTTTGTGACCAGGCAGACGCTCAATCCCGGTGACTCGATGGTCCGGCTGAACGGCAACACCGAGTTTTCGACAGCGATCCACAAGCGCAGTCAGAACGGTCCGGGCCTTATCGGTGACAGGAAAAAGCTTGCCGGTCTCTTCCCGCTTCAGTTCGACGCCCATCGAGGCAAACCATTGAATCGTATGCTGAACAGAAAACGCAGCCAGCACGTTCTTAATGATATGGCGATTGCCGAAGAAGTCTTTTGCCGTCACCTCGTCATGTGTGACGTTGCAGCGGCCTCCACCGGACACCAGAATCTTGGCGCCAATGGTCTTGGCGCCGTCGAGCACAACAATACGGAGTGGTCCCGTCCGCACCCCTTCCCCCGAAAAGATTCCCGCCGCCAAGCCTGCCGCACCGGCCCCGATCACCGCGATATCATTCAATATATCCATGGTAGACATTAGAGATTTTTAACTGCCCGCTAACACCCCGTTAATCTTTCACTGCTACATTGTCCCCCGAATCGCCAAACGTTCATGTATGGATGAACCGGGAAATTGGAGGAAGACAGATGACCTGTCAGAAATGCAAAGGTTTGATGATCGCGGAGTCGAGGCCGGATTTTTCACCTGAGGGTACCGTGATGCGCTGCATTAACTGTGGCCTGGTCCTCGATCCCTTGATTCAGCAGAATCGCCTGATGAAGATTCACGCAAAGCCGGCCACGTTGCATGCGGCATAACGGGTTGCCGGGGTAAATAGCCCGTCCGGTTTGTGGGGACGACTTGCCGCACGGACCGGACCGGGCAGGTGTGGACGTTGCGCACGTGGCTCAGACCGAAAACTCCGCCCATAGGAACGTATGATCTGAGGGGTCTTTCGCTCGCCGCGGCTCGACGTCCACGTCTACCCTGTTACATTTCTCCGCCAGCGGGGCCGTCGCGAGAATGTGGTCGATGCGCCAGCCTTTATTCGTTTCCAGCGAGCCAGGAGCTCGATAATCCCAGAACGTGAACTGCTGTCGATCCGGATAGAGCTTCACAAACACGTCCTGAAATCCCCAAGCCACCGTTGCCTCATAGGCTTTTCTGGCATCTTCGTGATAGCAGACGTGAGTCAGATGTTTCTCCGGACTATGTACGTCCATCGGTCTGGGTGCCACGTTCATATCGCCGCACCAGATAGCCGGCCTGTTCGGCTCGAGGTGTTTCTCAAAATATCGACGGAGGCGCTTGTACCACTCGAGTTTGTAGGCGTACTTGGGTGAGTCAATCTCGAATCCTTGAGGGACGTAGGTGTTAATAATGGGAATCCCGTCGATGACCACGTGCAGCAGTCTTGGTTCATCCGCCTCGCCGCCGTCGTCGAGCCCGGCCCTCACCGATTCAGGTTTCTTCCGACTCAACACCGCTACTCCGTTATAGGACTTCATCCCGCGATAGGTGATCTCGTAGCTGGAAGGGGCCAGCGCAAGCAGCGGGAATTCACTGTCCTGCACCTTCGTTTCCTGCATACACAAGACGTCGGGTTTGTACTTTTCCAGCCAATCGAGGACGATGGGCAAACGCTTACGCAGCGAATTGGCGTTAAACGTCGCGATCTTCATGCGCGCACTCCAGACATCGAACCGCGGCATCCTAGCAAAAGCGAGGAGCAGCAACAAGCGAAGCGGTTGTCCAATCTCTAGGCCCGCACTCGTCTGTCTTCCGCTGTCGTGATCTCATTTCAGTGCGCATGATATTCAACGGCCCGTTGGGAGATCTCCCCCCCCAACGGGCCGTGTCCTACTCCTTTTAAGTGGTGTGCGAGACTATTTTCCCGTCATGGCACCAGCAGCTTCCATGCCGGTAGCTTTCATGTCCTGACCGGTTGTCTTCATTTCCTGACCCATAGGCTGACCAGCGGCTTTCATTTCCTGACCCTGCGCTTTCATCGCATCGCCCTTCGCCTTCGCTGCATCTTTATGGGCGTTGGCCTTGGCCTTCATTTCTTTCTCTTTCGCCTTCGTGCCAGCCTTCATCTCATCCTGTTTGGCTTTGGCCTTGGCTTTCGTCTCCTGCCCTTTTGCCTTCATCTTGCCCTGCATTTCTTCTTTTGTCGCGCCAGCCTCGGCCTTCATACCTTTCGTTTCGGCCTTCATCTGGTCCTTCATGATGTTAATCTCGCCCTTCATGGCGTCGTCGGCCAAGGCCAACGACGCGGCACCGAGCAGGCAGAATGCGGAAAACAAGCCAATAGCTATCTTGCGCATAGGGCACCTCCTCATTATTTAAGGGTAATCGCAAAGGAGATTTGTAGTTTGCATCGGGACACGGCCAGCGTTGCACGACTCTGGTCCCCTGTCAAGACGCGAAAATTCCAAAAGGACAGACGTATCAGGCCGGAAGAGTCAGCGGGAAGATAGAAGAAACCGGCGGAGGATTGCCTGTTCGATGCGAGACCTACCTCGGTCGGGAGCGGGAAAGCGCAATACGAGTTGAACGCGATCCGGTGCCGACAACTGGATGGTACTCCGAGGCTCGGGAGAGGGCGCTTCGAGTAGATTTGTTTGTTCCAAGAGCTTCATCTGACGGGTCGCCTCCTCCTTGAAGGAAGCGCATTCTATCCTCGCCGCCTCGAGTAGCCGTTGCTCCGCCTTCTGCCAATCGTCTTCTGCCTTGAGCGGGATGGTCAGTGTATAGAGACCGTACTCCTGGTCCGGATTTTCTCTGACCAGTGCATTCGTAAAGAGCAGGCTGTTGGGAAACACCGCCACACGACCGGTGTAGAGATGCGACGAAGAACCTGGCCCGATTTCCAAGAGCTTGGTGGTGAAAATATCGTGATCCAGCACCACACCGCGATGACCGGCAATATGAATCCGATCACCCACTGAATAGACTTTCCCTCCCACGCGTAATGCGGCCCCGCTCCAACAGAGAATCAGCTCTTTCGTCGCTAACACGAGCGCGGCGGCCAAGGCGACGAGTGATACCGCAAAGGCTTCGAGTTCATGGGCCCAGATCACGACCAGCCCGACCAGAAAGACAAAGACGATCGTATTGCGCACGGATACTACCCACCGCCGCTTGGCTTCCATGGTGAGGGCGGAATTCTTGGAGATCGAACGAACGATCAGCGTGCGGATGATCAGAATCGAGAGCAACAGCAAGAGCGACTTGAGGCTGTCGAGCACGATGGAACTATCGATGTTCGGCATCCATGCAGGCATAGGTCATGCAACTGAAGCGTAGGTGATTATTGGGTGGTCAAGGTCTCGCGCGTACCGGGAACGCATTCGTCCCGTTTCCATTGTTTAAGGACCTTCTGCTCATTGAAGGTCAGCGTATACCGATAGCAATACAATGTGGGCTTGGGTCCGTCGGCTGCAGGCTTTCCGATCAAAGCAGCCGCCTGTTGCGCGGCGTTGGTGACGCCGGACAGATCCATGGGATTCAAGTCCCTGTCGCTTAACGGCACGCGATAGGTCCAGACTGTATCGCCACCGAGCGCAGGGGTCTTCGCAGTATGGGGCGGGCCGAGCTTTTCCGCGATCTCGTCCTGCGTCAAGCGATCGACCCCTTTCTTGAAATATTTATCGCGCCAGGGGCCGCCGCAGGCGAGAAGCGACCCGGCAACGATCACCATCAGCGATGTCGTGGCCACACGAGGAATCCAGCTGGAAGGCATCATGTCTTGGGTCGATCTTGCAGTTGTTGCATGCGCTTGATTGAACAATAGAGGGCATAGCCTTGAGCCAACATCCCCGTCACCAGCAGCCCCAGCGCTGTCTGTAGCCAATGCGAACCCGATTCGTCCAGACCATACATCCCCAGGACGAATCCGAGCGCGATCGCAACGATCCCGACAAAGCGGGCGACCATTGCATTCATGCGCCAGTTGATGGGACTAGGCTCCTTCGCTTCAGGCATGATGCTACGCTACAACGGAAGGCGGGGCTGGTTCAACTCCGGTTGGCTCGAATCCCGCGAGCTTGGATTTCGAACGCGGTTGCCTCCTCCGTTCGGCCGAGCTTTCGCAAGGCATTGGCCAAATCCTCCAGAGTCTTGGCTACCTCGGGATGAGACGGTCCAAGGGCTTTTTGCCGGATCGCGAGGGCGCGTCGATAGAACGGTTCGGCTTTGTCCGGCTGTCCCCGCGCCACCCATAACTGACCCAGATTGGCGAGGCTCACCGCCACATCGGGATGATCGGGCCCCAAGATTCTCTCCTTGATCGTCAGTGCCCTCGTCAACAGCGGTTCGGCTTCCGCATATTGTCCATACATGCGATGGAGCACTCCCAGATTATTCAGCGTCGCCGCCACATCTGCATGATTTTCCCCGTGAACAGCTTGATAGATCTTGAGCGCCTGGAGATAGACCGGTTCGGCTTCCAGGTGCTTTCCTTGCCCGGCATAGACTTGCGCCAACTGTGAAAGGCTCACCGCTACGCGGCGATCCTCGAGGCCGAATTCCTCGGCCTTCCGAACCGCCGCTTGGAACGCCCGTTCCGCCTCGGCATAGTTCCCCTGTTGGATGGCTTGCTGGCCTGCAGCCATTAACGACTCCCATGTCTGCTGCTGACAAGCCGACAGCGACACAATGAGCAGGCCCATCGCAGCGAGATACCGGCGACTCATAAGGCTCCTAACTGCTCCACCAGTGCTTCGGCCGGATAGGTGACGATTTCCGCCAGCGTCGGATGATAGTGCGGGATGTGCAAGAGATCGGCAGCCGTGCCTTGAAAATACATCACGGCCATGAGTTCGTGGATCAATTCTCCTGCTTCAGGACCCACAATCTGTGCGCCGATCAATCGCCCGTTGGAAGGAGCCGCCAACAATTTGACGAAGCCGTGCAGATCGCCCCGACACAGCGCCTTGCCATGATCGCCAAACGGATAAGACGCCTTCAGATACGGAATCTCGTTCGTCCGGCACGTCCGCTCGTTCAAGCCGGCAACAGCGACCTGCGGTTCCGTAAATACCACCTCCGCATCAAGGCGATGATCGATTTCCTTGGGAATCGCTCCAGGATGCGTCGCATTGTAACCGGCAATCTCTCCCTGTTGAATGGCGAGGTGGACGATCGGATTCAAATCGTTCACATCTCCCACCGCAAAAATGTGCGGCTGCGACGTGCGCATCGCTTCGTCGGTCACGATCCGTCCCGCTGTCACGTCGACCGCCGCAGAATCGAGCTGCAGACCGGAAATGTTGGGACGACGGCCCAACGCCTGGAGAATGGCTTCACCTGTGAAGACCCGTTCCCGGCCGGCTTGTTTCACCCAGACCGATTTGCCTCCCTTGTCGGAAGTGACGCGGACCAACTGCGCATCAGTGATGACCTCGATCTCCTCATGGCGCAAGGCAGCTTCAAGGGCTTGCCCGACATCCTCATCCATCTCCGACAGGATGGTCTCTCCCCGCTGGAGGATCGTCACCTTCGTGCCGAGCCTGGCAAAAAACTGGCCTAATTCGAGAGCGACAGGTCCCGCCCCCAGGACGAGTAATGACGTGGGGAGCGTGCGCAGGTCCAGAATCGAATCGCTGGTGAAGAAGCCTGCGTCCGCCAAACCGGCGATGGCCGCCTCACAGGAGCTGGAACCGGTCGCAATAATGAAGGCCTTCGCCGAAAGCGCGACACCACCGGCATCGATCTCATGAGGGGAGCGGAAGGTCGCCCTGGCTTCGTAAAGCGTGAAGTCCGGATCCCGTAGCTGTTGAATCCGGTAGTCGGCGAACTCTTGAACCAATTGATTTTTCCGGTCCATGATGGCGCCGAGACTTGCCCGCACATCAACCGGAGAAAGGCCAAAGTCGTTGGCGCGGCGCATGAGGGCTGCAACCTCGGCCGACCGCAGAAGGGCTTTACTCGGCATGCGGCCTCGAAGAATGCAGAGCCCGCCGAGGGGGCCGTGATCGACGATCGCCACATCCGCCCCGGCTGCGCGAGCCGTCCGCGCCGCAGCATATCCAGCCGAGCCGCCTCCAATCACGAGACGTCATGTGTGCGTTGTGTCCCCACGTTTCTTCCTTCTATACTGAAGCGGGAAGAGGATACACCATGATCCAACCAGGCCGCTATCGACACTACAAAGGACCAGACTATGAGGTGCTCGGCTTGGCCAAGCATTCCGAAACCGAGGAGGAGTTTGTCGTGTATCGCGCGCTCTACGGCGAGCGTGGGCTGTGGGTCAGGCCGGTGGCCGTGTTTTCAGAAATGATTCAGGTCGACGGAAAACAGGTCCCGCGTTTTCTACGTCTAGAGCTCGGTCCATTGTGAAAACGTCGCCGCTTGCCCGAGGCGTTGCCCCTGGGGATCAAGCACGTTCCAGACGATGGCGTTGTCGACGAGAAAGCGCCGGCCGGCCGAAGAAATCCTCACACCTCGATAGGTGTCGATGTAGCCGCGAGACCTGGCCTGCTCCAGCATCCATTCCCGTTCGGCGCGATTCACCGGCTCAGCCGTGAGCCGCGACGGTGTCTTCACCAGTTGCTCCCACGTCATCTCCCATAGATCCAAGGCCGCCCGGTTGCCATAGTTCAGGATGGGGTCGGCTTCCGTTCCGTGCGAAACCACCACAGCAGGCCATTCAAACAGGGTTTGAGATTGGAATGCTGCCCCGCCGGCTCGCTCGATCAGTTCTCGACCGATCCAATGCCGGTAGCTGTCGAGGACCCATTGGCTCCATTGTACGATCAAAGGGTCCAGCCACGGCGCTAAAGACATGACATCGGCCTCCCGTACGGACCAAGCGGCAAATAGCACGTCCGGTGGGGCGAAGCAAGAAGTGGAATCGCGCTCTTGTCAACACCATGGGGGAACTCTGTATAATGACTGCTCCCCTCTTTGAGATCACCAAGGAGTGCGCATGGCAGGTCAGACCTTGTTCGACAAAATCTGGGGGTCCCACGTCGTTCGCGCGGAGCCCGATGGCACGACCCTCCTCTATATCGACCGTCAATTAGTCCATGAAGTGACATCCCCGCAGGCTTTTGAAGGACTGAAGCTCGCCGGTCGGCGACCCCGCAGACCAGGGGCGACACTGGCCGTGCCGGACCACAACGTCCCGACGACGGACCGGCGGCTTGGTATTGCCGATCCAGTCAGTGCGACGCAGATTCAAACCTTAGAGGACAACTGTCGGGAATTCGGCATCACCCTCTTCGGCATGAACGACATCCGCCAGGGCGTGGTGCATGTCATCGGACCAGAGCAAGGGTTCACCCTGCCGGGAACCACCATCGTCTGCGGCGACTCTCACACGTCGACGCATGGCGCATTCGGGGCGCTGGCCTTCGGCATCGGCACGAGCGAAGTCGAGCACGTGCTCGCCACTCAGTGCCTGGTGCAGAAGCGACCCAAGACGATGGAGGTCAGGGTCGATGGCACGCTCTCCGATCGGTGCTCGGCCAAGGACATCGTCCTTGCCATCATCGGCAAAATAGGAACGGCGGGAGGAACCGGATACGTCATTGAGTACACAGGTTCGGCCATTCGCGCGCTTAGCATGGAAGGTCGTATGACTCTCTGCAACATGTCGATCGAGGCCGGAGCCAGAGCTGGAATGGTCGCGCCGGATGAAAAGACAATCGCCTATATCAAAGGACGCCCCATGGCCCCGAAGGGCGAGACATTCGAACAAGCAGTGCGGGCTTGGCAACAGCTGAAAACCGATTCCGATGCCAAGTACGATACCAGCGTGACGCTGCGGGCCGAAGACATCGCCCCTCAAGTAAGCTGGGGCACAAGTCCAGGCATGGTCATCGGTGTGGACGGAAGGGTCCCGGATCCGCGAACAATTGCGGATGAAAAAACCCGCAAGGCGACCGAGCGGGCCCTGGAGTACATGGGCCTCACGGCCAACATGCCGATCACCGAAATCAGAATCGACAAGGTCTTCATCGGCTCCTGTACGAATTCGCGGATCGAAGATCTCCGGCTCGCCGCCAGCCTGGCCAAGGGAAAGCGCGTCGCCAAGACCGTCCACGCGATGGTCGTGCCGGGCTCAGGCCTGGTAAAGCAGCAAGCCGAGCAAGAAGGGCTGGATCGGGTATTTACCGAAGCAGGCTTCGAGTGGCGGGAGGCCGGCTGTAGTATGTGCCTCGCCATGAATGCCGATGTGCTGCAACCGGGCGAGCGTTGCGCGTCGACAAGCAATCGAAATTTTGAGGGGCGTCAGGGGGCGGGCGGACGAACGCATCTGGTTTCACCGGCCATGGCCGTGGCCGCCGCCGTCGAGGGGCATTTCGTGGATATTCGGAACTGGGGCTAGAGTCACCATGCAGGCATTTACCACCCTCACCGGAGTCGTTGCTGCGCTGGATCGCGTCAACGTCGACACGGATCAGATTATTCCGAAGCAGTTTCTCAAGACGATCAAGCGCACGGGGCTGCGCGAAGGTTTGTTCTTCGATTGGCGGAAGCAGAAGGACGGGTCTCCCGATCCGATCTTTTTTCTAAACCAAACCCGCTATCACGGAGCCTCCATTCTGTTGACGCGGGACAATTTCGGTTGCGGGTCCTCGCGCGAGCATGCGCCTTGGGCCTTGCTCGATCAAGGCTTCCGTTGCGTGATCGCGTCGAGCTTCGCTGATATTTTTTACAACAACTGTTTCCAAAACGGGATCCTGCCGGTGGTCTTGAAACCCGACGAAGTGCAAACGTTGATGAGCACAGTCCTTGCCACGCCGGGCTATGAACTGACGGTCGATCTCGGTAATCAGACCGTGACGACCCCCTCAGGCACCCGATATCGATTCGACATTGATCCCTTCCGGAAAGATTGCCTGTACAGAGGCCTCGACTCGATCGGGCTGACGTTGCAGCACGAGGCCGCCATCGCCGCCTATGAATCCAGGCGCAAAGCGGAAGCTCCTTGGCTGTTTTCCGATCTTCGTGCGTGAGCCAAGGAGGTTCTCGTGAATTGGTCCACCATTTTCTTTCCCGTAATGTGGCTCTGGCGCCCGAAGCTGTTTTTCACGCTCGTGTTTTTCATAGGCGCCGCCTACTTGCTTGTGGCTTTCAACTATAGCTATTCCGACGGCAGCCGGGCCGGCTACATTCAGAAATTCTCCAAGAAGGGCTGGTTCTGCAAGACACACGAGGGCGAGCTGGCGATGACCACCGTGCCGGGGGTGGCGCCGGTGCTCTGGGATTTCACTGTCTGGGATGACAGAACCGCCGCGCAATTGACGCAGGTGATGGGGAAGCGGCTCGTCCTGCACTACAAGGAGTTTCGCCATCTGCCGACGACGTGCTTCGGCGAGACCGCATATTTCGTCGATCGCGTGGAGGTACAGGAATAACTCGCGGGCCCGCGTGTCACAACCACCGTTTGCTGCGAAACACGAACAACATCCCCACGCCCACCAGCGTCATGACCGCCAGCACGAGGGGATAACCCCATTGCGACTTCAGCTCCGGCATGTACTCGAAATTCATGCCGTAGATACTCGCGATGAAGCTCAGCGGCATGAAGATCGTCGTGATGACCGTCAGAACCCGCATCACGGCATTCAATCGATAGCTGACGCTGGACAGATAGATATCAAGACTGGCCGAAACCATCTCGCGCAAGGTCTCAATCGTGTCGACAATCTGCACGACGTGATCATAGACATCACGAAAGAAGACCTTCGTCGAGTGCTGGAGGAACAGACAGTCCGATCGGGACAGATTGTTCATGACATCTCGCAAAGGCCAGACCGCACGCCGGAGAAACAGGAGCTGCCGTTTCAGGGCGTGGATCTCCCGGAGCGTCTCGGGCTTGGGATCCGCCACGACCACCTGTTGCAGCGCTTCGATCTTCTCTCCGATCGACTCGAGCACGGCAAAATACTGATCGACGATCGCATCCACCAGGGCATAGAGTAAATAGTCGGCGCCGGCCTGTCGCATCCGCCCTTTGCCCCCGCGTAGCCGCTCTCGCACCGGGTGGAATACATCGGTCCCGTTTTCTTGAAACGAGAGGACAAAATTCCGTCCCAACACCAAACTGACCTGCTCCACCATGACATCTTGCCGTTCCGTCAGCGAGAGCATCTTCATCACGACAAAGAAATAGGTTTCGTAGTCGTCCAGCTTCGGACGCTGATCGGTGTTGGCAATATCTTCGAGGAGGAGCGGGTGGAGGGAAAATTGTTTTCCGAAGGTATCCAGCACGTCTAACTTGTGAACACCGCCGACATTCACCCAGATGACCGACTCATCCGACGGCGGCGCGAGTTGCTCGGGCTGAGCCACTGTCCACTCATCGCATTTGGCACCGGCGTACAGGAACGCTTGGATGGTGACGCGATCCGCTTTCTTATCGCCGATGTGCACCAGCGTGCCGGGCGGGAGCCCCGTTTTTCTCGACCGTTTTTGTACCAGCTTCATGGATGCGGACCTCCGCTCCCTGCTTGTACGCAGGTTCGCACTAGCGGTCAAGGGGGAATCGGGGGACTGTCCCAAGACTTCCGCTTTTCCGTAGCCGGCAGACCTGCTACCCTGGCTGCTGAGCAATCGAGGCTTGCGATGATGGAACAGGAATTGACTCGCTTGGTTGAGACGGTGAAACGAGCGGGCGCTCGGGCGCGTGAAATGGCGACGCGAGGCTTCGAGGTCCAGACCAAAAAAGATCGCTCGCCGGTCACCACTGCCGACCTCGAAGTAAACCGAATTCTTCTCGACATGCAGCGGGTGCACTTCCCTGAGGACGGATGGCTCTCTGAAGAGTCGCCGGACAAGCCCGATCGCCTTGAGAAGGCCCGCGTCTGGATCGTTGATCCGATCGACGGTACCAAGGCCTATGTAAACCGGCTGCCGGAATACTGCATTTCCGTCGCATTGGTCGAGCAGGGCAAGCCGGTCGTCGCGGCAATTTACAACCCATCGACGGACCAGCTGTTCACCGCCATCCGAGGTCAGGGCCTCTCCCTGAATGGCAAGCCGGTGACGTTGCGGCCAACGGAGGATGCCACCTCGCTCGTCATGGTCAGCACCAGGGAATTCCGGAGTGGCCGATGGGCAGGGCTCGGCGGCCTGGTCCAATGCCGTCCCATGTTCTCCATCGCGAACGCCCTGGCCCTCGTTGCCGCGGGACAGATCCATGCCACCATCACCATCGAACCGGAGAATGAATGGGACTTGGCCGCCGGCGTCCTGTTGATTGAGGAAAGCGGTGGAGCCGTTGCGGACGCGCAGGGTCAGCCGTTTAGGTTCAACCAGAAGGTCCCGCTATTTCACGGCGTCATTGCCGTCTCCGCCACGGCGGGGCGGGAATTGCGGCCACTGCTTCAAGCCCATGCCGACCGGGCCCGTACAAAGAGGACGAGATCATGAAACGGGCGGCGACCATTGCGTTACTGGGAACCGGACTCTTGGGTCGTGCGATGGCTGAACGTCTGCGCGCCGTCGGGCATGCTGTGATCGCCTACAATCGAACGGCAACCAAAGCACTGCCCCTCCAAGTCCATGGGGTCACCGTGGTGGGAACGCCTGAACTGGCCGTGGCTCAGGCCGAGTACGTGCTCCTCGTCTTATCAGACGCCGCAGCCATCCGCTCCGTCCTGTTGTCACCGGCCTGTTCGGCAGTGCTCCAGGGGAAGACCGTCATTCAAATGGGAACGATCGCGTCGAGTGACAGCTCTGCGCTTCAGCGCGCCGTTGAAGGGTACGGGGCAACCTATTGCGAAGCGCCGGTCCTTGGCAGTCAAGCCGAAGCAACATCGGGAACACTTCTCGTTATGGTCGGCGCAACAGGGGAACAGTTCGCGCGCGTGAGTCCTCTGTTGCGATCTCTCGGGCGAGAGCCTCGCCTGATCGGACCGGTAGGAACGGCAGCGGCGATCAAGCTGGCTCTCAACCAATTAATCGCTGCGGAAATCTCGGCTTTCGCGTTGAGCGTTGGACTCGTGCAACGGTCGGGCGTCTCCATTGATACCTTCATGGCTATCCTGCGCGACAGCGCTCTTTTTGCCCCGACGTTTGACAAGAAGTTGCCCCGGCTGTTGAAACGCGATTACCACCAGCCGAATTTCTCGACACGCCACCTGCTCAAGGATGTCGAGCTGTTTTTGGACGAAGCAACTGATCATGGGCTGCAGACTGGTACGCTCGAAGGGATACGGACGATATTGAAAGATGCGATAGCGCGGGGTCTGGGTGACCTCGATTACTCTGCCCTTTATGAACGGATCAATCCGCCTGGGAATTCGTCAAGAACCTAGAGTTCCTCGGTTGCGACCCGGAAGAGCAAAAGCCATCGCTCGGGGCCATGAGTTGGAATCTTTGTGCCACAGCGACTCTTCTCTGTTCAAGGTCTTGAATCCACCGATCGACCGAAGCCTGGTTCTTATTTCCGCTCCTGGTCTCTGCCAAACTTCTGTGCTTTCCTCGCGAATCGCATGCTGATCATTGTGAATTTCCTTGCCGATTGAGCGGCTTGTTAGTACCCTCACCTTCATCTGATACATGGAGTTAGCCCGTTGCGGAGCAACTCCCTTTTCCAGTCACCCAGATGCAAAAAACTAGTCGCACTTCTATCGAACCGCGAGCCTTTGATCCGCTGATTGCCGAAGGTTTTATTCGCCAAGCCGACCTTATCAAGGCCTTCCAGGAAGCCATCGATGGCAATATCTCCCTCGAATCTCTCCTGATCGACAAGTATCGGATTCCAAAGGCCAGACTGGGGAGAGCGCTCAGTGAGTTTTTTGACTGTCCGTATGTACCCTTTGACGACAGGTTGGCGGTGGACCACGCCTTGATGAAAGACCTCAGCCATGATTATCTGAAAAACCACCATTGGATTCCTCTCAAGCGGGAGGATCAGGTGCTGGACGTCCTCATCGATAACCCTCACGACATCGAGAAGGGGGGGGATATCCGGCGAGCTTTTCCCGGCCTGACGATTCGGTTTTCTGTCAGCCTTCAGCGCGACCTTGAGCAATTCCTCTCAGCGGCCGGTGGCGGCAGCAACGTCGGGTCTCTTTCCGACACGCTCGGCGAACTCCGCAGCGAAGCACGATCCGAACAGGAGGGCGCGGACGATATCGATTCGTTCAATGAAAACGATTCGGCTATTGTCCGATTGGCAAACCAGATCATTGTGGAAGCCTACCGCAAAGAAGCATCCGACATTCACATCGAGCCCTATTCGGACCGTAAGGAGACCGCGGTTCGCTTTCGTGTCGACGGAACCTGCTTTACGGCCATGCGCGTTCCAGCCACCTATCGACGTGCACTGGTTTCACGCATCAAGATCATGGCACATCTCGACATTGCAGAACGGCGGAAACCCCAGGATGGGAAGATACGATTTAAGCTTGGCAACGACCGGCAAATTGAGCTGCGCGTCGCCACCCTTCCCACTTCAGGCGGCAATGAAGACGTGGCGATGCGTGTGCTATCGGCGAAGGAGCCCTTGCCGCTCGAAGCCATGGAATTTGAGCCTGGCACGCTCACTTCACTTCTGGAGCTGGCCGAGCAACCTTATGGTCTTATTCTCTGCGTAGGCCCCACCGGATCAGGCAAGACCACCACCTTGCATGCCGTGTTGAAACATCTCAACACGGACGAGCGAAAGATCTGGACGGCGGAAGATCCGATCGAAATCTCACAAGAGGGGTTGCGGCAGGTCCAGGTGCATCCCAAAATCGGATTCACCTTCGCCGCCGCCATGCGATCATTCCTGCGGGCCGACCCCGATGTCATCATGATCGGCGAGATGCGCGACATGGAAACAGCCAACGTCGCCATCGAGGCGTCATTGACGGGGCACCTGGTCTTGAGCACACTTCACACCAATAGCGCGGTAGAAACCGTGACTCGATTGTTGGATATGGGCTTGGATCCGTTCAACTTCGGTGACGCGATGCTCGGCGTACTGGCCAAGCGTTTGTGCAAACGAATCTGCCTCGCTTGTAAGGAATCGTATCGTCCATCGCACGAAGAGTATGACGAATTGGCGCGGGCTTATGGGATACAGGCGTGGGAACAACTCGGCATCGTCTACAATGACGATTTCCGGCTACATCGAGGGCGAGGATGCGAGGCCTGCAATCATTTGGGCTTCAAGGGAAGGGTCGCGCTGCACGAATTGTTCAGAAATACAGAAGAGATAAAGAACATGATCCAAGGCCGCGCCAAGACCTCCGAGATGCAGAGCCTCGCCATGAAATCCGGAATGACCACCTTGCTGCAGGACGGTATCCATAAGGTGTTGGCCGGATCCACAACGTATAAGCAGATTCGATCGGTGGCGATGAAGTAGCCGGCTGCTCGTCCGCGAACCCACCGCTGCTTAAGCCGGCGAATTCCTTTCCAGCATCGCCATGAATGAAGTTAGACGTTCCTTCTGCTTTGAATCCAGTTTGATATATTCCAGCCCGAATCTGCTCTCTGAAGCCCAGCGCACAGCGGCCAGTTCAATGTGGACGGGTTCTTGTCCTTCCCACAGTTGCATATCGAGCTGGACGTAGGCCGGTGGCGCAGCGACATGCTCCGCTGTGACCATGCAGCCTTCCCGGGAAATATTGAGGATGATGGCATCTCCTGCCTGCCCTGTCCCGGAGAACAGCATAGGGAGCTGGACGGCAACCCGGGGAGACTTCCTCGACTCCACCGGACTAGTCTCCTTCCTGTCGTAAGATGGGCGGTTCGCTCATCGTCATTACCGGGCAAACGACATTGCGTTGGAGCCTTTCCTGGTCAGGTGAAAGGTTCCGCCTTTTTGAGTCGGGGCATGGTCAGGCCCGATCCGACTGTACCACCAACGACCCTCCCCTTCTGAAAAGTCCTCTGAGAACTCCACTGTAAATCCGCCCTCCCGGTCATTCTCCTTCTGGAACCACATACCTTGCCAGGTATGATTGGACAATGCCGTCGTCTCTAACCGTCCCTCTTTCCACGCGTAGACTCCATTCCCCCGCTCGTCAAGCTCGAGTGTGACCACGGCGCTGTCCTCGTACTCCCATTCACCGGCCAGCAGGCGGCGATCGTCCGATACTTCGCGAGAGGATGGCGCCGGCGGTTGCGGGGACGCATCACGTGGAACGAGCGGCTGGGCACAGGCCGTCGTAAGTACGACAAGGGCTCCGGCTAGAAGAAGTGTTGGGCGGCTCTGGGGCATGGGATTTTCATAACACGGCTTCGTCCCTTGGACAAGGGATCACAAGAAACCATTAGTCCAATCTTGCAAGCCGACGGCAGGCTTCATCCAAGTCGGAGTCGGTCTTGGCGTAGCTGAACCGGATGAAACGAGCACCGTCCGGCCCCGAAAAGAACGCTTCCCCCGGCACACCGGCGACACCGACGGTCTTCAAGAGATGCATGGCCCGATCTTTTCCCGTCTTGCCCGGCAGTCTTGTCGAATCCGCCAGCACATAATAGGCTCCCTGAGGAATCGACGGTGTGAGGCCGATCTTTGTTAACACCGCGCAAAACCGATCGCGCTTGGCTTCAAAGTCCCTCGCCATATCACGATAAAATGCTGGAAGGAGCTCCCGAATACCGGCCGCCACACCCACCTGCAAGGGCGTTGGCGCGCAGACATACAGCAGATCGTTCATCGCCCCGATGGCTTGCGTCCACCTGTCGGCTGCTACGCTGTAGCCGATCCGCCAACCGGTGACGCTGAACGTTTTCGAATAGCCTCCTATGGTGATCGTCCGCTCAGCCATGTCAGGCAAGGAAGCTATGCTCACATGCCGGCGGCCATCGTAGAGAAAGTATTCGTAGATTTCGTCGGTGAAGACAAACAGGTCGTGTCGTTTGGCGATCCGGGCAATTTCATCAAGCTCTTCTCGGCTGAAGACTTTTCCGGATGGATTTCCCGGCGAATTGATAATGATGGCCTTGGTCCGCGGGGTCACGGCTCGTTCGATTGCATCCGCAGAGAGCGACCATTCCGGCGCATGCATCTTCACGATCACCGGAACCGCTTCGACGGCCTGCAGTGCGCTGATGTGATACTGATAGTAAGGCTCGAAGAGGATCACTTCGTCATCGGGAGTGAGGAGGGCGAGACAAGACGCATGAAAGGCTCCGGTCGCGCCCGCGCTTACGGAAATCTCCGTCTCCGGATCAGCCTTCATGCCATTGTCCCGCGACAATTTGGCTGCGAGCGCCTGCCGCAATTCCGGCAATCCGTCAAAGCGCGAATAGACGTTCTTCCCCTGTTCTATGGCCTGCGCCGCCGCCTTCAGGACAACGGCGGGAGCGGGAGTATCGCAGACTCCCTGCGCCATATTGAGGCCCTTCACTTCGACGCAAGCCTTCGTCATGGCACGAATCTCCGAGTGGCCCAGTGTGGCCATCCGTTCGTTTCCTCGCCTAGCCCCCATGCATTCCTCCGTTGTTTTGCTTTTGTCGCAGAGGACTTCCCAAAAGGTCAAGCGGCCCCCTCGGAGCGGTTTCGTTCGTACAACCCATGGTTCCTATACAACTTACGTGATTTTTGTTAGTAGCTTTGACGGGGTTATGCTAGAGTTTCTGCATAACCAGTCCCCCGATCCCTCTTTGGGGCTACCGCTCTCGGGGAAGGCGGAGACCCGGTCTATCACCTACAGTATTGTTATGGGGCGGTGAAGATCCTTATCTGTAAGGACGCTATGTAGAAAGGACGCCACTGTGGGTATTGGCGAATCATCCTCGAATCGTTCGGCTGGCCAGACTGGCGATTCAAACGTGGCGGAGCGCCGAGGTCGTCGAATGGCGCTCAACCGCCGTCTCTTTTTCTTTGGAGCCGATGAATTCGAGGGCGAAGCTACGATTCTTGATATCTCCACGAACGGGTGTCGTGCCTCCTCGCTCACAGAGGTCAAAGTCGGTATGTCTTTAAAGCTCTCTTTGTTTCTGCAGGATCAACAGTGGCCTTTGCGCATCGATGAAGCGTTGGTGCGATGGGTAGACGGGCAAACATTCGGTCTCGAGTTCGTCAGCATCAGGCCGGTCCAGCGTGAGCGGCTACGTGGTCTCATCATGAAAACGAAGAGTTAGCAACCTTTAGGAATCAACCTGCCCCAAGCCTTCTCTCATCGCATTTCCTGGTTCCGAAACAACCGCGGTTAGGCTTTTGAGAAACTCGTCGAACGGCCAGGATTTTGAAGGCCTGGCTTGGTTGTGAGGATAGACGACTGCTTCGCCTGAGCTCGGTGGTAATAACTGAGCACCCTCCTGACATATCTCCTGGTTTCCCGAATCCGAGGTACCTTGTGCCCTTTCACGCGATGCACGCCGGCGTTATAGGCTGCCAGCGCTGGCGGAAGATCACCTCCGTAGAGGTCGAGGAGACGACGGAGTTGCTTCGCCCCCCCTCGAATATTCTGGATAGAATCGCGAACATCCGTCACGCGTAACGTCTCGGCCGTATCCGGCGTCAGCTGCATCAGCCCGATCGCCCCTTTGCGGGAAACCACGTCTTGGCGAAAACCCGACTCAGCCCTGATCACGGCGCGTAACAACGCCGGATCGATTCGGTACCGTTTCGCGTAAAAGGTAATCGCGCGACGTATTTCTTGTTTCGAGTAAAGGTGACGATTCTCGACGTCGGATTGGGTCGTGGTCGGAGACACAGCGACCAGGAGAGCCGCAGCCATGATCATGCAACTGCCTCGAAAAAGGCTTCGGACGTCGTTGGTCTTGATCCTGGTCATCCCTCTTGAAAGGTCAACATCCGTGCCACACAAAGTGCGCTACAAGTCCCTGATGATCCAGGAGATACCCAGAGCCTGGTACGGAGATGCACCGGGAGGATTGTTCAAAGACTGACGAGTCTGGCTGCTTTTGGCGTCAGGTTGTACATCCGTCCAACAAAGGCTTCGCGATCGCTTACGGCTTGCCCCAGAGCACTTCGAGGCGCTGAGCGCGCCCGCAGCTGAACTTGTAGTACTTATAGCGGATGGGGTTCTTTTTATAGAAATCTTGATGGTATTCCTCAGCTGGGTAGAACTCTGAGGCTG
Organism: Nitrospira sp.; assembly: GCA_035455145.1. GTDB lineage: Bacteria > Nitrospirota > Nitrospiria > Nitrospirales > Nitrospiraceae > Nitrospira_C. Next base: position 4,155 of record DATIFR010000194.1, on the reverse strand, counting down.
CCACGATTTGCGTCACGATCGACTGTGTGAATCGCTTCGATTGCTCAATCGCCTGCTTGGACTCTTCGGCCAACCGTCTTTGCTCGTCACCTTGGTAGAAGATGACCGAGCGATATTGATTGCCGTGATCGCAAAACTGCGCGTTCGGCGTCACAGGATCGACATTGCGCCAGAAGGCTTCGAGCAGATGCGTGTAGGTGACCTTCGCCGGATCGTATCGAACTTCCACGGATTCCGCGTGACCCGTTCGACCGGATGAGACCTCTTCGTAGCCAGGCTGCTTGACCGTCCCGCCCATGTAGCCAGAGACAACTTCAAGGACACCGTTCACCTTCTCGAACGCCTCTTCCATGCACCAGAAACAGCCTCCGGCAAAGTACGCCTTTGCCGTCGCGCCGGTATCGGCTGCATGGCCTTCAGGAAGACCGACCTTGCCTCCCCCCAGCCCTGTGAAAGCGGCGATCAACAGCGTGACCGTCCATCGTGAGATCGTCATGGCGGGATCCCTCCTCAGCATCTGTCTTGCTCGTGCATCCTATCTTACAATGAATCTACGTCCGTCGCTTTGTGTCGGATGTTCCGATATGATGTCGCCACCATGATAAGGTGGACAGGTACTCTGGTTCTCCTGCTTCTTACGGGCTGCGCTTCCTGGTTTATCAAGGGCGAGCCCCCGGACGTGCTGGTAGCCAACATCACCCCGCTCGATGCCACTGCGTTCGAGCAGCGCCTGCAAGTCGATCTCCGTATCCGGAACCCCAATGACTTCGACCTGGTCATCACAGGTATCGACTTCACACTGAACGTCAATGGAAGGCGTTTGGCGCGTGGCCTGGGGAATAAGGAGTTCACAATCCCGCGCTTGAGCGATGCCGTCGTGTCGGTGCAAACCAGCACGTCGACCTTCGACATCGTCCGCCAGGTGATGAGCTTCTCGCAGAAGCAGGACCTGTCGTACAATATTTCCGGCGTCCTTCACAGCAAGGAGGGCCGCCTGCCGTTTGATAACGCCGGCCTCCTGCTCGAACAGGGCCAGCTGTCCGGCCAACCAGCCCCCCGCTAGTGCATGATGCAGGCCGCCGTGTTCCGCGGAACGCGGAAGGAAGCGGTCCAATCCCTTCATTCTTAGGCCAGCACTTTTTCTTCTATAAAGAGGCGAGAGGAAAGTTGCAGCGGGGTTAGAACCTGCCCCATGGTTGCGCCGCTTGCAGGTCCTGCGCGTCGTTCTGTTCGAAGCGCCCGAGGATCACGTCGATTGCGTCTTCAGCCGTCTGCACCGTGGAAACCAGCGAGCCTCCCAGTTTCTTGAAGAACTTTTCTTCGACCGGGGTGGCACCGAGCAGGATGACCTCTTTCCCCGCTTTCAAGGCCAGAGCCACTTCCGATACAGTTCCCGACCCTCCAAGCCCACAAGCTACGATCACCTGACTCGACAGCACGCAGATGTTATTTCTCGCGCTGCCCATTTCGGTAATGATGGCCACATCCACATACTTGGACACGCGGTCCCGCGTGGACGGCAGGACGCCGACTGTGAGACTTCGTGCAACTTTCTTCGCCCCTTGATTGGCGGCATGCATGACTCCGACGTCGCGGCCGCCGGTGAGAAGCACCCATTCCCGTCGCGCGATGAGTTCGCCGAGCATTCGCGCGTTCTCGATGTCTTTTCGTCTCGCCTTCGCGGGCCCCATTACTCCAACGACAAATCGCACGATGGATGCCTCCTGCGCGTCATGCTGCCGGATTGTAGCCGGTTCGCTCCTCTGTTTGTCAAAACCGGAAACATGGGAGGTGAAGCGGTCAAAAACGGGAGGCCGTGAGCGCGACGTCGCTGTGAGCCCAGGCTTTTTCAAACCGTGTCGTGACATCGGCGGCTTCAGATTCTTTGTGCTGCGCCTTCAGACTCTGGATCAGACCAAAAAGGGCCCAGCCGTTCTCGGGATACCGTTTCAAATCGACTCGATACTCGCTTTCAGCTTCGGCTGCACGACCGGCCATAAGCAAGATCGCCCCAAGATAGTGACGGGTGGAGAGAGGCCACAGCGGCGGCTCCGAATATTGCAGCGACTCATCTATTTTAACGGCTTCTTTCATTGCCTTGAGGGACTCGTCGTACCGTTGACGATGAGCGGCGATCTCGCCGGCGAGCAGACGATCGGCAATTTTCAGGAGCTCCCGCTCCAGTTTTTCCTCCGGACTCTTCGTACGTCGGATTTGTTTGGTGAGGCCTGACAGCGCGTGCTGTTCCCCTTCGCCACCGGGCAATCGCCCGGTGGCGACCAGCGCGAGGCCCCGCCCCAATCGCCAGATCCCCTCCATGAGATGCAGGTCCTTCGGCGGAGGTGGTTCCCGTAGCATCTCGTCCCATCGACCGAATCGAATCAACGTGAACATGTGTGCGGGAAGATACTGCTCTTTGATTCGATCCTTGCGGGCTTCTTCCTCGGTAATCGTTGCCATGAGCACACGGGCTGTTTTGAGGGCCTCTGCGCTTCGCCCTTCCATCATGAGGGAAGCCCACAAGAAATGGAGATTGTGACTGTAATAGGCGTCGGCGTAGTCGCCCGAAGGGCTGTAACGAGCAAGATACTGTTCGTCGATCTGAGCCGCCCGCACATTCCGCTCCGCGGAGTCATGGTATTGCCCGACTCGCACATAGACGTGCGCCGGCATGTGAACAAGGTGCCCGGCTCCCGGCATCAGTTCGGCAAGTTTGTCCGCACAGGCCAGTGCGCGATCAGGCTGAGGCGACGCTTCTACGGCATGGATGTAGTAGTGGCAGGCGCCAGGATGGTCGGGATACTTCGCCATGACGGCTTCAAGCGTCGAGACGATTTCGTCCGTGCCAGGTTTCGGTTTCCCCTCGGCAGTCCAGAGATCCCATGGACGAAGGTCCATGAGAGCCTCCGCGAAGAGAACCCCCGCGTCAGGATCATCCGGAAATTTCCGCCAGACGGTCCGCATCGCATCGGCATAGGCTCTGTCCAGAATGGAGCGCGTGGCGCGTTTCGTCGAAATATATCGCTTCGTCAACGCGTCGATATATGCCCGCTCGGCATCGCCGGCCTTTTCGAGACGGGCTCGGGCGTTTTTGATGGCCTCTATCGCACGACGTTCGTCCTCTTTGGCCATGGCCGCATTGATGTTCGGTCCTAGCGCCAAGGCGATCCCCCAGTACGGCATCGCCGCATTGGGATCGTGCCTGGCCGCTTCCTCGAAGGACCGAATCGCCTCCTCATGATTGAACGCATAGACCAGTCTTAATCCCTGATCGAAATACTGCTGGGCGAGTTCGGATCCGGTGCTGATCGGATGGTGGAGAGAGCCGAGGTTGTCGAAGAGCGGGGGTGCGGCCTGCGCCGTTCCCATCATCGTCGCAAGGACAAGCATGGCGAGGCTGTTCAGGAACACGAGCCTACCCGGCCGGTTGACTCGTTCATGCATGATCGGACCGGCCAATGGCGCTGTATCCTGCTTCGGCCGTGCCAATAAGACTGCGTGCAACAACCAGATCCAAGACACGATTCGTGTGGCCTCCCCGTCAGAACCTTGTGACGCTCGAGAAGTGGAAATCGCGAACAACCATGGCCGGCACCAACAACTTTCCCGTTTCCGAAGTGACCGCTTCAGCCGGCTCGGTGAACGCGTCCACGTGCTTGAAGACCCGCAGAGGACTTTCATGAAACCGGAAGTTTCTCACGGCCGACGTGATCTGGCCGTCTTCGACGAGAAACGTTCCGTCTCTGGTCATTCCCGTCAGCGTCAGGTCCGTCGGATTGACCGTCCTGATATACCAGAAATTCGTGACAAGAATACCGCGCTCGCATTGCTTAATCAGGTCATGCGTCTTGTGGGAGGTCCGGCCGGAGGCAGAAAGGCACGGCGCCTCTAACGTGGCGATACGCTTGATGCCCTGCATCTTGGCTGTAAATCGGTCGTAGGCTAGCTGTCTCAACACCCCGTTCTCGATCCAGAGCGCGTCCTCGCTCGGTAATCCCTCCTGGGTGAACCCGGTCCCGAGCAGGTCGGAATGGCTGGGACGATTCTGGAGCGTCAGCCGTTCGTCAACAATTTGGCGGCCGAGCTGGTTGACGAAGGGGCTGGTTCCCTTCTCATAAGACTTGGCGTCCAGCGTCCACAATATCCAACTCCACA
>DATIFR010000193.1:0-1138 GCA_035455145.1 Nitrospira sp. | reverse complement strand
TGATCGGCTGACCTCCCCATCATCTCTTTCTGTATCTGCGACAAATGCAGTAACTACTCGCATTCTTGTTTCTCCTTCTTCCATGAGCATTATTCACAAGCCACGATCACCCGAATATAAGATAACAGCCCCGACCAGAAGGTTGTTTCTTCCAACAGAACACGGTTTGCGAGGTGAGGGCTGTTGCGGTACCCGTCTACAACGGGGCTTCCTGCGGACCAAACCGAGGAACTCGTGGCACGCATCCTGCAGATCGTCCAGCCCGAGCACAAGTGTGGACGACCACCTGCCTTGAGCCTGTACCGCATGGTCGTACTGACCCTCGTCATGGTCTGGCAAAACCTGAACCAGATGGCTGCCGGCGACCTGTTCGGAGTCAGTCAACCGACCGTGTCCAGAATCTATAGGCGCCTCCTTCCGCTGATCGGACAGGCGCTGTGCCGACATGTTCTCGACCCCGTCGAAGCCGTGCGCGGCCGGCTCGTGCTGGTCGACGGCACCGACGTGCCGACCGGCAACCACGCTGGTCACCCGGCAACTACTGGGGTCAGCGGCGCCGTGCCGGGCTTAGCATCCAGGTTGCCGCCGATGACAGCGGTGGCCTGCTGGGAGTCTCGGAGCCGCTGCGTGGCTCCGTTCATGACCGTACAGCGTTCGCTGAGTGCGGGTGGGAAAAGGCCCTTGAGAACACCCCGGTCATCGCGGACCCGGGATACCAAGGAACGTCTGCGACCACGCCCCGCAAGAAGCCTCCGGGTGGAGAGCTCTCCGTCGGCGACAAGGCCGACAACAAGACCATCTCATCGATTCGGTCCGCTGTCGAGCGGTGTATTGCACACCTCAAGAACTGGAAGATCCTCGCCACCGGCTACCGGGGACGCCTCGCCGAGCTCCCTAATGTCACCCGAATCATCACCGCGCTCGAGTTCTACCGCCTCGGATGGTGACTTGTGAATAATGCTCATAGAGGCTTATTCAGAACTCCGTTGCCAAGATCGCTAACGTCCCCTGACCTGCGCCGATGCGGGTCGAGAGATGCTGACAAAGGGCCTTTTGAATAACCCTCTTCCTTCCATCCTCGCTATAACGGATACAGGGAGCATTATTCACAAGTCACCATCCGAGTCACCATCCGAGG
>DATIFR010000192.1:0-2589 GCA_035455145.1 Nitrospira sp. | reverse complement strand
TGGCGTGGACGAAATACTGATTGATGGCTGTGAGATCCGCCGTCAGGATCTTGTTGAGGATGTTGACGACCCCTTCTTTGGCTTTCATGATTACCCCCTCTCTTCAATCGGGTAGGCCCTCATGCCAGGGGCTCATTGGTTAGTGGAAAGGTCGCTCGCAATCTGTACGGCTTTCATTATCGGTTTCGGGACGTGTTTCGTCAACTGCGCCACCGCCTGTGAGAGCGGCAAGCACAGCGGGCGGATGAAAAGCATTCTCACTATCGAAAGGGATTCGGCAGACAACGGAGAGGAGATCGATCTCGAAGGACTTAGCCGGCTTCGCGATACCCGCAGTCTTCGTTTCGGCACTGCACGCTGCGGCCTGCCTGCTTGCTGACCTTCTCGATGAGGAACGGAGCACTGCAGGTCGGACAGGCCTTGTTGATCGGACGATCCCACAAGGCGTACTCACAGGCCGGATACTTGCTGCAGGCAAAAAACGACCGGCCCTTGCGCGTCCGTTTCTGCACCAAATCGCCGCCACAGCCAGGCTGAGGGCACTTGACCCCCAGTGCTAACGGTTTTGTGGTTTTACACTGAGGATAGGCAGAGCAGGCGATGAACTTGCCGAACCGACCGGTCTTTACGACCATCGGGCTATTGCACTTCTCACACAGCTGATCGGTGGTCAGTTCCTGTTTCGGTACGATCTTGATCGTGCCGTCAGCGAGTTTCTCGAAGTTTTGCGTGTTCTTACAGGGCGGGTCCTCTTTATACCCGGGGCATGCGAGAAATTTGCCGTTGCGCCCCCATTTAATTTCCATCATGCGTCCACACTTTTCACAGGGAATATCTGTGGGCGGCTCGACTGTGTCTTTCGGACCGGGGATCGTCTTGGCCCGTTCCATCTCTCGCGTGAACGGATCGTAGAAATCACGTACCGCGTCGACCCAAGGTTTGTTCCCCTCTTCTACCTCGTCGAGTTCCTCTTCCAGGTGTGAGGTAAAGTCGACGTTCACGACTTGAGGGAAACCCTTCACCAAGAAATCGTTCACCGTGCGGCCGGTTTCAGTCGGAATGAACCGTCCCTCAACCTTCTCCACATACTTGCGGTCTTGAATGGTGGAGATGATCGCGGCATACGTCGATGGCCGGCCGATCCCTTTCTCTTCCAGTTCCTTGATCAAGAGCGCTTCGTTATACCGAGGAGGCGGCTGGGTAAAATGCTGCTTGGACGTGATTCCGGGAATCGTTTGCTCGGCCTGTTCGACAAGACGCAGCCGCTCCCCTTCATGCAACTCGGGCAATTGCCGTTCCGCATCATCCTCCACTTCCTGATCGCCTTTCTGCTTCTGCGCAAACAGCTCCTTGTCGACACCTTCCATATAGACGATGGTGTGGCCGGGGAATTTCACTATGGTGCCGGTGGAACGGAACAGATATGTCCCCTTCGTTTCGAACGGCGTCGACTCGACGCGCGTCACATCTAAAATCGCCGGCACCATCTGCGAGGCGATGAACCGGTTCCAGATTAACTTATAGAGATTGTATTGGTCCTGCTCCAGATACTGCCGGATGGATTCCGGATCACGCGACGCAGAGGTGGGGCGGATCGCTTCGTGAGCTTCCTGCGCCGCTTTCTGGGTCTTGTACACATTGGGAGTTGCAGGGAGATATTCGGCTCCGAATCGATCTTGTATCACCTGCCTGGCTTCAGCCGTGGCTTCCTGAGAAATTCTCGGCGAGTCTGTTCTCATATAGGTGATGAGCCCGGTGGGGCCTTCCGCCCCGATCTCCACACCTTCATAAAGCTGCTGCGCGAGGGTCATGGTTTTCTTGGGAGTGAAGTGGAGTTTTCTCGCGGCCTCCTGCTGCAGCCGGCTGGTAATAAACGGAGCGACTGGATTCCGCTTCTTTTCTTTCCGCTCGATCGACGTGACCGAAAAAGGCTTCCCTTGAATGGCAGCGACCACCTTCTGCGCTTCGTCGGCGGTCGTGATCGAGGCTTCTTCGCCATTGATGCTATGCAGCTTTGCCTCGAACGGAGGAGGATTCGTGCCGGCCAATAGCACGGTGATCGACCAATACTCCTCGGCACGGAACGCTTCACGTTCCTGCTCACGCTCGCACATCAAGCGCACGGCAACCGATTGCACCCGTCCCATGGAGAGGCCACGCCGGACCTTATTCCACAAGAGTTGGCTGCCTTGGTAGCCAACGATCCGATCCAGCACGCGACGAGCTTGCTGGGCATTCACCAATTTCATGTCGATCTGACCAGGCGACTGCAACGCCTGCTTGATGGCCCGCTCGGTAATCTCGTTAAACAACACGCGGAACACTTTCCCATCGCTTTTCTTTTTGGACTTACCCTTCAATTCTTCAGCAAGATGCCAGGCAATCGCCTCTCCTTCGCGATCCGGGTCCGGCGCGAGATAGACCTTGTCGGCTTCTTCGGCTTTCTTTTTGATGTCAGCCAGAACCTTCGATTTCCCCTTGATGGTGACATATTGCGGCTTGAAATCATGTTCGAGATCGACGCCGAGCTTGCTGGTGGGTAAATCCTTTATATGGCCGACCGAGGCCATGACCGTATAACCACGCCCA
>DATIFR010000191.1:0-6639 GCA_035455145.1 Nitrospira sp. | reverse complement strand
AAGCAGCAAAATGCCGGCGCGAACATTGAAGGGTTCATTCACGAGATAGTCTATATGAGCAAATTCTAAGCTGATTTCGTTGTCACTGGTCTCTCTAATCCCGTGCTCAATCTCAAGTTCAGAGGCAAACTTCACATGCTCCGTAATGTCAGCGTAAATAAACGGGACGAATCGTTGCTGGTCGAATCCGTTGGTGTTCCCTCCATAACCATTTTCAATGCTGGCTTTACTCTGGGCACGATACTGAATGTCCATATAACCGCCGACAATCGCTTTAGGGGCTGCGACAAACGGTTTGGCATATACCAATCGTCCTGAACCAGTGGCGCCGAACGAGAGGGGTACTTTCTCTTCGCCCGGACGTTCGACTTTGACGTCCGTCATGGGACCGACCCCCGTGGGGTATTGTCCAGACGGTGGCGCCGGTTCTCGCCGTTCCGTAGCGCCCTCGCGTCGTTCGTGCTCTTGGAGACGTTTTTCGACTGCTTCATCAACGAGCTTCTTGATTTCTTCCGGGGTCATGTTCTCTGCCCAGATCGGTGTGACCGAAAGGCCGGAGAGTACGAGAGCCCCGAGGATTGACCGGATCCTCATTGAAAACCTCCATGATTGAATAAGGGTGATGGTCTGACTCGGGACTCGATGGTCTCTGGCCGTGATGAGAGTTCATAGTGATTGTTCGCACGGGAACTGAGCGATAACCTCCTTTCATGACGCGTGACCAGGTGAAACTTCCGTCCATCCTTCGATGGCAGTGAAGGGGATCACCACAATTCGCTTGCACCGTTTACACTTCAATTCCAATCCTTGGCCGCGCACCTTTGCGATCAATTGCCCGCACTCACAGCGGGTCTCGCCGCTGTACGATTGAGGAGCAGATGATGGCTGTGTGGTACGCATGATCGGAGTTAGGTTTTGTTAAATGAAATTGAGAACGATTATTAGTATCCTATTCCGCCTCCTCCCGTCAAGTAATCTTTAGCTGGCAGCTTTCTGCGCTCGGGAATGGTGCATTGAGACCGCTGATTCCCTATAATCGGCGTATGTTTGCGGTTTCGGCAGGGCTTTGGTCACCCTGGAACTGGGTAGTTGTGACGCTGCTCATAACCCTGAGCGGGTGTGTCACCAGCTTGCCTGCTGCAGTCGATTCAAGCGATGAGACGGGGTTGCTTGCGGTGGGTCGCGTCTCTACGGTGATTACTGGCGAGACCAGACGCATCTATGGGCCATCTCTTCGATTTTTCGAGCTGGTGAATCGACAAACACACGAGCGGTTTCGTGTGGATGTCCAGTCTGATGATCAGCAGTTTGTGTTGTCGTTACCGCCAGGAGAGTATGAGCTGGATCGTGTCCAAATTAACGAAGGGCCGTTTATGTCGATGGCTCAACTGGCGGCCTCGTTTGCGTTGCAGGAGGGAGTCATCACCTACCTGGGAACCTGGCGATTCGGAGTGGATTCTCCGCGATACGGGCGGATGGTGGTTCTCTCAATGATTGTGGATGAGCAGGATCGCGATCAGACAGAGGAAGTAATCAGGCAAAAGTATCCTGCACACGAAGTTCAGTCGATTGTCACGGTTCTGCCAAACCCTCCGGAAAGCGAAACACGCCTCTATGAAGTCATGTCGTACCCCCGTGTTCCCCGATATTTCCAACGTCATCAGTGGTAGAAGTGATCGATGATTGCAAGAAATCGATCGAGTGTTGTTCCTAGCGTCATCGCAGTTCCAATCATGATGGTCATGATAGGCTGTAGCAGCCTGTCACATTCCTCAGAGCCAGTGGTTGTCAAACGTGCTCAGATGCACATGGGCACGCTGGTTTCCATCACGGCGGTGGCGGTGAATCATGATGCTGCGAAGCAGGTCATCAACGCCGGGTTTCAAGAAATCAAACGCCTCGAGCAGCTGTTAAGTACGTGGATTTCTGACAGCGAGCTTTCTCGCGTGAATGATTCCGCGGGCATCAAGCCCGTGCCGGTTAGCCCGGAGACGCTCACCGTTGTCCTTCGGTCGTTGCAGGTAGCCGAGGTGACGAATGGGGCTTTCAACATCGTCATTGGTCCAGCGATCGGTGCGTGGAATATCTCCGCACAGCCCCGCGTTCCGACTACCGCTGAGTTGGATGCCTTGAGGCCCCTCTTGGATCTGCAGGCAGTCCGTGCGGACGTATCGAAGCGCACGCTCTACCTGGAAAAAATGGGCATGCGGATCGACGTGGGAGGAATCGGCAAGGGCTATGCGGCGGATCAAGCGGTCGTGGCCATGCAGAAAGCCGGTGCGGTGGCCGGCGTGGTTGCGCTCTCAGGAGATATCAAGGCATTTGGGCGGCTCCCGGGGGAGCGTCCCTTTCCCGTCGGCATTCAACATCCGAGGAAAGAAGGGGCGGTGTTGGTCTGGATCGACTTACAGGACGAAGCAATCTCGACGGCGGGCGATTACGAACGTTATTTTGAAAAGGATAGTGTGCGGTATCATCACATTCTGGATCCCCAGACACTCCAGCCGGCGCGCCGCTGCCAGAGCGTTACGATAGTGGCCCGCGAGGGCATCTGGGCAGACGGGCTCGACACGGGGATTTTTGTGATGGGGCCTGAGCGCGGTATGGAGCTCGTTGAGCGTCTAGCCGATGTCGAGGCCATAATTGTGGATGCTGAAGGCCGGATGTCGGTCTCGTCTGGTCTGAAAAATCGGATTCGGTTTCCCTGAGCGAGTGGCTGCCACTACGGCTCGAGCCGATAACTCATCGGAATCTTCACCGTCATCTTTGCTTTCCCAAGCGGACGCGGCAATTGAATGGGGGCAGCCCGTTTCATGAGTTCGACCGCGGCTTGATCGAGGCTTCGATAGCCGGAGCTTTGATAAATCTCTACATCGTCAACGCTGCCATCCGCACGAATCACCGCCTTGAGCACCACCTTCCCCTCTGCTCGGTCGAGTCTGGCTTCCGGCGGATACCGCTTGAGTTCCTCCACACGACGCAAGATCGTATCGGACAACCAACCATAGTCCTGGCGGGGCGGTGCGGCTGATGGAGTTGGCGCAAGCGCAGCGATCTGCGGCGCTGCTGTTGTTGATGTGGCTTCACTCGGTGCGCTCTGTGCGCTGTAAGGTTGGCTGGGAGTTGCTGTCACGGGTTGTTCCGGTACCGGTGCCGTGGTCGAGTCTGGTGGAGGCGGTGCGAATGTTTCATAAATCGCAGGGCTCGTCTCGATATGTTTCGCTGGTTCCCGATTGGCTGAAAGAGGAGCTGGCTCGGTCGGGGCCGGTTGCGAAGGGGAGTCGATCGGTCGAACAGCTGTTGGCTCCTGGGCGACGGACTCGACCGGTGCCGGAGCTGCTACGATAGCCTGAACAGGAGGCGCTGGTTTTGCGACCTCAGGCTGCCGTTCCGGCTGAGTTTGTGACAGAGGGGTAGAGGCGATAGGCGTGAGGGGCTGAACTGGCCCGACCTTGGCCGGCTCAGGCCTGGTTGGGCTGACTGGCTGAACCGCTTGTGCCTGTACCTGGGGTGTCGCAGCTGTTGGTTTAGTGGTCGGTTGCGCATGATCGGGAGAAGTAACGGGCGACGGCGTCGGCATCGATCGCTGTTCTGACGTCACCATCGCGACGTTCCACTGAAAGGGAGTCAGTTGGGGGGCCAAGCGGATCTGCTGCGTGAAGACGAAGGCCCCAAATGCCAGCGTCCCATGGAGAATGAGCGAAGCGATCCAGCCGGCCGTATGTGCGCCGGTGAATGTCGATGCCGCTGTTCTGTTTGTCGTCGTCACAGCCGGACGACCTCCAGGCTCACTTGCTGAAAACCGAGGCCGCGCACGTCATCCACCAGGGAGACAAATCGTTCCAGGAGCGTCGTCTTGTCTGCACGGACGACGACGGCGGATTCCCGGGGAAAGGCGGTGAGCGCGTCGTTCAGGCCATTCTCGGGCACCGGTGTGTCGTTCAAGAACAGGAGGCCTTCGGCATTCAACGTGATGACGACCGGCACGTCTTTCCGGTCGCCTACTTCTTTCGCTTTCGCGAGATTGACGGGGATCTGCCCGGTGCTGATAAAGGTGGCCGTCGTCAGCACGATGACGAGCAGGACCAGCATCACGTCGACGAGCGGGATCACGTTAATTTGATTAACTTCTCGATCCATCCTGTACCTTGTACTGGGCGATGATCTCAGCAACTTTTCGTCGCAGCATGTTGTTCATGACGACGCAGGGGATGGCCACGAGCAGCCCAACGGCTGTCGCTTTCAAGGCCAGGCTGAGTCCGATCATGATGGTATTGACGGCCATTGTCCCCGAGGTTCCCATCGTATGGAACGTGAGCATGATTCCGAGGACAGTGCCGAGAAGGCCGATGTAGGGAGCATTGGCGGCGACGGTCCCGATAATGACCAGCCGTTTGGTGAGGGCGATTTCCAAGCTTTGGAGCGACGAAAACTGGCCGAGATCAATCCGGCGGTAATACAGCCAGCGTTCCACGGCCACAGCGACGGACCAGACACTCAAGGCCAGTAGCAGACCGATAATTCCGTAGTCGACTGCGTTCTTCAACGCGTCCATCAGCGGCTCCTTCAACTCCAAAGGTGACGTTCGGGGCCTGGAGGGGTTGGGATGCGTGTGTATGAGCCCCCATGCTGCCAGAAGGGCAAAACGGCTGTCAATGTGCGGGTTTTAGGGGAGACCCGGCGCTGGGCGATTGATCAGATTGCTTGAAGAGCACCGTGTGAGACGCGAGGACGCGGAGTTCCACGGGGGTGCCTTCGTGGTAGACGCTCGTCGAGCCCTGGCTGCTGTGGACGACCTGGCCCGAGGGCAGGCTCACCGCGTACAAGTTTTCGGAGCCTCTGAATTGGCGGGAGACCACATGCGACGTCGCTCCCTTGGTCGGTACCAGATGAATGTCGTCCGGCCTGATCATTACGACAACCGTGGCGCCCTCCTCACAGTCGAGCGTGTTGGGAAACTCGCCGAGTTCCGTGTAGACCATCCCGTTGGAGACCGTGCCAGGGATAAAGTCGGCCTGCCCGACGAAATCGGCCACAAAGGGGGTTTCCGGCATGTGGTAGATCGTTTCCGGCGTGTCGAACTGTTCGAGCCGGCCTTGATTGAGCACGGCGATACGATCCGCCAGGGCGAAGGCTTCATCATGGTCGTGGGTGACGAGAATGGTCGTGGTCTTCGTGCGGCGTAACAGGTCATGGAGGTCCTGACGCATGCGGCTAGCCATATCGGGGTCCAGGTTGCTGAAAGGCTCGTCGAGCAGCAGGACCACAGGATGCTGAACGAGCGCCCTGGCAAGGGCTACGCGCTGCTGCTGTCCGCCGGACAGCTCGTGCGGGTATCGGCGGTCGAATCCTTCAAGCCCGATCAACCGGAGCATGTCCTGCACGCGCGCCTTGCGTTCGCTCCGGCTGAGGTGGCGGAGCCCGAACGCGATGTTGTCCTGCACGCGCAAATGTGGAAACAGGGCATATTCCTGAAAGACCATGCCGACGTGCCGCTCTTCCGTCGGCGTCATCTGGTCGGGCGATGAAACAAGTCGTCCTGACAAAAAGATCTGCCCCGAACGTACCGGTTCAAACCCGGCTATCGCTCGAAGGATTGTGGTTTTCCCGCATCCCGACGGGCCCAACAAACACAAGATCTCTCCTTCACGGGCTGCGATCGAGATGTCTCGCACCGCCGGGCGGCCGGTCTCGTAGGCACACGAGACGACGCGAAGCTCCAATACGGACGATGCCGGCGTATACAGATCGGCTTGCAGCGTCGACTCGCTGAAAGGGCCGTGGGCTATGGAGTGATCCGGTTTCACGTACTAATTATCCTTCGGTTACGCCGCCCGCCAGTCCTTCGACACCAACAAAACCAACGTAGGGAGGCTGAGGAGAACGATCAGCAGTGCAGACGGGGCTGCCAACTGATAGTACTCTTCGCTGGCTTCCATCCAGACACGAATTGCTAACGTGTCGAACCCCACCGGGCGCAGTAAGAGCGTCGCGGGCAATTCTTTCATCGTTTGGAGAAACATCAGCACCCAGGCCACGACGAATCCGTTCCGCACAAGCGGCAGCGTGATCCGCTGCCAGGTTTGGCGAACGCCGAGACCGAGCGTACGGGCCACCTCTTCCAAGTTCGGAGTAATCTGCTGGAGCGCCGGCTCGAGGGACTGCAATCCGGCCGGGAGAAAATGAATCACGTACGCGATAATGAGGACCAAGACCGAACCGTAGATAAATGGGGTCAGATTCAAACAGAGGACGAGCACCGCCAGTGCCGCTACCGGTCCGGGAAGCACATAGCCCGCGTAGGCGGCTTGCAGGCAGCCCAGGTTTAACCAGGTTGGGCGGCGGCTGGCCAGGTATGCCAACGGCAATCCGATCAGCACCCCTCCGGTTGCAGCGCAGGCAGCCAGAAAACCGCTGTTCCACAGGAAGCCGTAAAAGCGGCTATCCACGGTTGCCTGAGCTTCGGGGGAAAGGCTCCACGTGACCAAGAGGTAGGCTGGCAGCGCGAACGCCGCGCCGACGATCAAGCCCAGGTAGCCGGTGACGAGCAAGCTTCCAAGCCATCCATAACGATGACGCTGTGGAGTCCGGTACCGTCCGGTCGTTTGATAGAACCGGCTGCGATGGCGGAACCATCGT
>DATIFR010000190.1:0-9074 GCA_035455145.1 Nitrospira sp. | reverse complement strand
AAAATGCAACTGCCAATCAAGAACTGGCACTCGCAGCTTAAATAACTGCGACGTTCCTCCACCTGATGCCCGCGGGGGTGGTTGGAGCGCGATGCAGCGGGCTGGTCCAAGGCTGGTGCTCAGCGGCTGAGGACGAGAATGCTCTGGGCTAGCGGCTATTCTAAGCCTGCCGATGGGCGTGGGTGGCTGCGAAATCTAAACGATCGGCTACACATGTAGACACAGTGCACTGACGATCTTCGGACAGGGGTTCAACTCCCCTCGCCTCCACCATACCAACCTTCGGTTGACCCGCGGGCTCTTTTTCGATCTATCGAGATTGACGCCCGCGGATAGATGCCTCAAGTGTTTTCATGTTCTGCTACAGACCTTCGTGCGTGCCGGCGCCTTTTTATCGTTTTATGGCGATAAACGGCGCCGGATAAAACCATCCGGTTCTTTGTCTTATACTACTTGCGCCTGCCACGCGCTCTTCAACGTCTCCCCGCCCATGACCGTAAATTGATTCTTCTCACGAGAGTTTGCTAGAACGTGCCCTCGGTCCTTCCCCCCGTACAGTCAGATTACTTTCGAATATTCGGAACAACATAAAGGGAGCACCATGAACGACGATCTCATCAAGCATCTCGGTCCCTTGGCATCACTTGCCGGTGTGTGGGAGGGAGACAAAGGGGACGACGTGGCTCCGTCAGACGACAGGGGCACAGAGCGCAACAAGTTCCGCGAGCGGATGACGTTCGAGCCATTTGGCCCGACGATGAATCACGAGCAGGCGCTCTACGGTCTCAGATACTCGACCGTTGCCTGGCGCATCGGAGAAGATGCTCCGTTTCACGAAGAAACCGGGTACTGGCTCTGGGACTCCGCCGCCAAACAGGTGCTCCGTTGTTTCATCGTGCCTCGGGGCGTGACCGTGCTGGCTGGAGGAACGGCCGAGCCCGATGCGAAGACGTTCGAGCTCTCGGCGGAGGCAGGGTCGGACACCTATGGCATCTGTTCAAACAAGTTCCTGGATCGGGAATTCAAGACCGTCCGGTATGAACTCACGATCACCGTGCATGGTCATGACAGCTTCAGCTACAAGGAAGACACTCAACTGAAAATCAAAGGACAGAAGGACATCTTCCACCACAGGGACGCCAATACCGTGAAACGAGTACGATAAAAGAAGCGGTTGCGGTTCGAGGTGACAGAGCTTGAGTCGGAAGCCGTCTCATCCTGCCACTCGTGACCTCCCATTTCTGAAAAGATGGCCCTGACTGTATGCTCCAGCCTACGAATAATGGTTAAAATGATTGATGGTCGGGGAAAACCAGCCCCCTGCTCTAGATTTGTTCTCGTCTTTTTCGGTACCCTGAATTGCTGAAGCCGCACTTTTCAACTGCGTCGTCATCGATCGATGGAGCCTGCTTTCTCAGAATGAAGAGGATCAGACTGACTCGAGTGATTGTCCTTGCGGTATGTGTGTCGGCTGGTTTGACCGCCGCCGCATCGGTACAGGCGAATGAGCCTGTTGCCCCCAAACAGGAATCGACCCCGACACCGGTTCCCCCGTCGGCGAAGCCACGCACACAGGACGGCGAGATCAAGCCGGCGCCAAAGAGTTCCGCGGCTCCGTCGCCGGCTGAATCCACGGGAAAGGAGCCGCCGCAAGCGAAGCCGGAGCCTGGTCCTGGGGCGGCACCTCCGCCGTCAAAACCTCGCATGCCAGAAGGCGAGGCGAAACCTCCTGCCAAGTCCCAGCATCCGGCTAATGGAGCCGCCGCGTCAAAACCAGCTACAGTCCAGTTTCCTGCTGAGATCACTGGGAAAGACGGGGTTCCGATGGTGCTTGTCCCGGTTGGTGAATTCACGATGGGCAGCGACAAGGGTGACGACGATGAACAGCCGGTCCATCGGGCATTTCTCGACAGTTTCTATATCGACAAGTTCGAGGTGACCAACGGCCGGTTTGCGAAATTCGTCGAGGCCATTCAGAGCGAGCCGCCCTGGGGGTTTGCTGATAAAGAAACGCCGGTGCTGCATCCGGATCAACCGGTCCGCTGGGTGAATTGGATGGACGCGACGGGCTATTGCCTGTGGGCCGGGAAGCGATTGCCGACGGAAGCGGAGTGGGAGAAAGCTGCTCGCGGAACCGATGGGCGCAATTATCCTTGGGGAAATGACCCTCCGACGCCGGCGCATGCAGTGTTCGGCTTGAAGGAAGGAGCCGATACCGTCTCATCGATTGGCAATCGCGACAAAGGCAAGAGCCCCTATGGCGTGCATGACATGGCGGGGAATTTGTACGAATGGACGGCCGATTGGTATGACGAGGAGTTTTACCTAAAGAATCCGGCCATCAACCCGCGCGGCCCTGCCGAGGGCACCGCGAAAGTGCAACGGGGCGGATCTTACACCAACACCCCCTACCGGTTGCGCTCAACGTTCCGCACCAAAGGTGATCCCACCGAACACGATCCAAACGTCGGCTTCCGCTGTGCCCAGGATGCCCCCAAACAACCCTGAGTGATTCCTGATGGTCCCTGAGTTTCGCACCGTCGCTCACACGCTCTCGGCAGCCGCGAGTCCTTTCTTAAACGTCGAGTATACATAGACCGGAATGCCTGCATCCCCCAGCGCTTGTTCGACCAGCGGCTTGACCTCATCCCATGAGAGACCGCCGACCCCTGTGGCCAGCCGCGGCAGAGCCAGGCTCGTCACCTGTTGCACCTTGAGTTCTTTCTTCAATGCTTGGAGGACATGGTTGAGATAGGGGATCGTCGCTTTACCCGGTTTCCCCCGGTGATCCTCCGCCGGCTCTTGCGTGAAGAGATTAATGATGATCGGCGACCCCGGGCCTTTCCAGCTCCAAAGCGTACCGGGCTTCGGATTATACGTTTGGCAGTAATGCCGGAAATCCTTATACATGCCGGGCCACTGCTCCCGAAGCGAGAGAGCCAACCCCTGTTTGAAATCATCGTTGGGCGCAATACCGTGGCCGATGGCGTGGGCCTTTGAGAGCAGAAGATCTCCCGCGACTTCTTTAATCATAAAAGGCTGTTTCCTTTCTGAAGTTATCTGAATGATTGCCGCTACATTACAAGGCACAACATAAGGCTCTCTGCGCACTGGGTCAACAGCGCTGGAATGAAATAGCTCGATCCCTCGGCACATCACTCCCTGCTATGGTCGGTCATCATGTCGCGGTCTCGCTTCCATGATGGGGTTCGCTGCGGCGGTGCGGTTGGCGGTCTCAACTTTCGCGCGTTGGATCCGGAGCGGACGTCGAGAATCCCGAGGGGCAAAGGAATTCCGTCGATTCCAATCTAGACGCTCCACGCGATAGCTCGTTCGGCCTGGTCGTCGAGCTGACGTTAGCGCTTCTGGTTGCCGGCGACGATCGGGTAGGCCACTCCTGCCAGTGCGGCCCCGATGATCGGGGCAATCCAGAATAGCCAGAGTTGAGCCAGTGCCCAGCTGCCCACAAACAAGGCAGGACCTGTACTGCATGCCGGATTCACAGAAAGATTGGTGACGGGAATGCCGATCAAGTGAATCAACGTCAGGCCGAGGCCGATAGCGATGGGCGCAAAACCTTGCGGGGCTCGGCTGTCAGTCGCCCCAAGAATGATGAAGAGAAACATGAAGGTGAGCACCACCTCGGCGATGAATGCCGCCGCCAACGAGTACAAACCGGGCGAGTGCTCTGCATAGCCGTTGGCGGCGAACCCGCCGAGGTCGAATCCGGGTTTCCCGCTGGCGATCAGATAGAGAACTCCTGCACCCAGAATGGCTCCGATCACTTGCGCGACAATGTAGCCGGGCAGATCGTTGGCGGAGAAGCGTTTGCCTACCACGAGCCCCACCGAGACCGCGGGATTGAGATGACAACCTGAAATGTGTCCAATGGCATAGGCCATGGTCAGAACGGTGAGACCGAATGCGAATGCAACCCCCGAGCAACCCGATTCCAAGTTGTGGAAACGCGGCGGCAAGTACGGCGCTGCCGCATCCTCCGAAGACCAGCCAGAACGTGCCGATGGTCTCCGCGAGTAAGCGATTCATTGCCGGTATAAGTCCTCCTTTATGGTGTGCACCGCTGCTTGACCATACTCCGATTCAGAGGATATGTCACATGCGGCAGGTGTTTGATTCGTTGCTAGCCTTGTCGGGGATAAACTGGAACGAGAAAGGCGGACCGTGTCGCGCCTTCTGGCGTCTTGCCTCCAATACGATATTAAACGGTGTCTGGGTCGCGCGACGAAAACGGGTAAAACATCCCTTCATGACGACCTCGCGCAACCGCGCTTCTCCTGCTTGCGCGACCAAGGCCGGTCCGTTATAGGCTAATGAGGCCGTTCTTCGGTACAAAGGACCGCATTTGTTGCGAGTCGCGCTCGCCTGCCAAGATGAGGGGGAAGGAGTAGAATATCGTCTCTGTCACGAGCCTGAACAGAAAGGGAGGAAGCGACCATGAAACGGTATCGTGTCAAGCCGGACTCGAAACTGCACCTCGACACGTTTGACCCCGATGACACGGGCGAGTACAAAAAAACGGACCAGGAGAAGGAAAAGGCCAAGACAATTACAGCAAAACTCATCGCGAAACTTGACGGACTTCAAGAACGGCTCTATGCCAACGCGGACAGATCGATGCTCATCGTACTTCAGGGCATGGACACGAGCGGAAAGGATGGCACGATCAAGCATGTCATGTCCGGTGTGAATCCCCAGGGCTGCACGGTGGCCACATTCAAGACCCCTTCCAACAGCGAGCTCGCCCATGACTTTCTCTGGCGCGTCCATCACGAAGTGCCGGCCAAAGGACACATCGGGATCTTCAACCGGTCTCATTACGAAGATGTGCTCATCACGCGGGTCCATAAGATGATTTCAGACAAAATCGCGCAGCAACGATTAAACCAGATCACGGAATTTGAAGAATTATTGGCTGAGAACGGGACAACCATTCTCAAGTTCTTTCTCCACATTTCCAAAGACGAGCAGAAAACACGATTAGAGGAACGGATTCAGGATCCCGAGAAGCGATGGAAATGGAATTCCGGCGACCTCGAAGAGCGCAAGTTGTGGGACGACTATATGGACGCGTTCGAAGCGGTGATGTCGGCAACCAGTACCGAGCACGCCCCCTGGTATATCGTGCCGGCCAATCGGAAATGGTATCGGAATCTCGTCGTGGCCGATCGGATCGTCGACGCGCTCGAATCCATGAAACTCGAAACACCCCCGGCGCCGGAAGGCGTTGACTTTGACAAGCTCAAAATTGTGTAGCGACCAAGCATTCGACGTCGCCGGTTTCCTCGATGTGCACAGGATTTATCGGGCCTATCCTGGATCGGCCCTGTGGCCGATCGGGATTGGTTGAAGATAGTATTTGCTGCTGGACCATCAGGTGTCGGCTGGCATGTGTTATGCGTTGGAACAAAACTTTTCCCGCCCCATTGACATGAATTTCTAATGGGCGTAGGAGGAACTTGCGGCCCATTTTATTTGAGGCGGTTCGAGAGATCGGGCAGACCGCGCGGCTGTCATCCAGGTCTCTCGGTGACTTCACCAAGAGAGGAGGGTCGAAATATGGACGATGCGACTCCACCTGGTTCGTCAGGCCCGCCGATGCGAGGGCGGGTTTCTCGTCGGTCGTGCTAGCCGGTTCTCCGCTGGCTGTGCCGTCATGGCACCAAAGACCAACCGGATATCAGCCTGATCCGCGGGAGAATTTGATGCGGGCACGAGGAACACAAGCGCCTGGGATCGACGACGTCTCCCCCGACTGGAAACTCGCTTAACCTGGCATGGCGCGGGTCTTTCGGGCCGCGACAATCCATCATCAATACTGGCGTCCTAAGCGCCAATCACGGGCGACCTCCCACCACAGTGCAAGGTCGCCCGTGCCGTGTTGAGTCCGTAAAAGCAGTTGTCCATTTCGTTCTCGCATCACTCAAGGATTCGACATACCACGCTGAGTACACCTTACCCTATCGCCCGCTGCGGTTTTGCCGGAAGCTATGTTGACGAACCCATTCCCTTCATTTTCTTCCAGAAGAGGTAGAGTGGAATCCCGCTGAGCACGGTCGCAGCCCCATAGAGCGACTCCGAAGGACGTTCGATCACACTGTAGATGACCAGTGTAAAGGCTCCGACGACAAGAGCCGCGGGCAAGAAGGGATAGAACGGAGCGCGGTAGTGATGGGCGTGGTCGAGGTTTGCGCTGCGAAGTCGGAAAATCGCCGAAATGGTCAAGGCCATGAAAAGGGCGAGGACCAATCCACTGTAGACGAGCAACTGTTCGAACGTTCCGCTCAGAATGAGCACCGAGGCCCAGCATGTCTGAAAGAGAATCGCGCGGACCGGTACGCCGGTCTGATAATGGCGTTTGGCGAGCCACCGACTGATGGCTCCATCCTCTGCCATGGCCCAGTACACGCGAGGTCCCGCCCAGGTCATCGCACTGACGGCTCCCGCGATCGAGAGACAGAGGAGCACAGCGACAGCGCGGCCGCTCGACGGTCCCCATATGGCGGCCGCTGCCTTTTCAGCCACCGGGATGATCGGTTCTTGGGCGAGCGCGCTGATCGAGAGGGCTGAGAGATACACGACATTCAGCAGCACATAAATCGAGGCCACAAATGCCGTCCCCCCGATCATGACCCTTGGCAAGTTTCGTTGCGGATCGGCAATTTCAGTGGCGATGAAGCCGGCGACGTTCCAACCAAGGTAGCAATAGGTCACGATCACCAAGGCGATCGCCACTGCACCGATGGGTGGTTCCGCCTGTGCGGGCCTGGCGGAAAGCACATCCCAGTGTCCCGCGCCCGCCAGCAAGCCGCCGAGAATGAATCCGCCGATGGCGAGCACCTTGGTGCTCGTGATAAGGCGCTGCAGCCGGCCACCCGCTCCGAGCCCTGTGCAATGGACCAGTGTGACGAGCCAGAGCAGCCCGAGCGATAGGCTTTTCGCCCACCAGCCCCGTTCGTCATCGAACGGAATGACACGCAAGGCATAGGAGGAAAAGCTGATAGCCGAGGCGGCGACTGCCGCGCCGAAGCCGATCGTAAAGGAGGTCCATCCACTCAGAAACGCGACCAAGGGTCCGTACGCTTCGCGTAAATACACGTAGTCGCCCCCCGCATGAGGCAGCCGAGAGCCAAGTTCGCCATAAACCATGGCCCCGCCGATGGCGAACAATCCTCCGACGCCCCACAGGAGAAGAATCAACAGAGGATCCCCGAGATCTCGAGCCATTATTCCCGTGGTAGTAAAGATCCCGCCCCCGATGATGTTACTGACGAGGAGACAGCTGGCGGTGAACCAGCCGATGGTCTGGTAAGGTCTGTCTGAAGTCTGACTCGGTTCCGATGCGAGATTCATTTGTGCGCCAGTGTATGCTGCCGGTGGCGACAATTGCGAGCAGCCGGCACCTTCCCTTTCTGATCGCGCTCGCATACCATACGTGCCATGGCAGAGGCGAAGGCAAAAAAGGTTCGCAGTACGACCGCCGTGCGACGCCGCAGGAAACCGGCCGGATCCTCAAGCGGCCTTGCGGCAACCGAGCTACAAGCCGCTGCACCGCCCGGTGTGGTGGCGGAGTTGCACACAGCGATCGACCAGGACGGCGGCAAGGTTCTCGCCATGTATCGGGAGCCCTATGGCGGCCGCTGGCTGGTGCTGGCAGCGCTGCCGATCGACTTAGTCGAACCGACGCCCTATCAGCGGAATCTTTCCGATACTCATGTGCGCAAGCTGGAAGCGGTGATTGGCAAGATCGGGCGTTTCCTCGATCCGATTATCGCGGTACGGCTTTCGAAACCGGATCATTTCGCGAAGTACTGGACACCGAATGGCAACCACCGTCTGTCAGCCATGAAGACGCTCGGCGCGAAAAGCATTGTGGCGATTGTGGTGCCGGAGGCAGCCGCAGCCTATCAGATCCTTGCTCTGAACACGGAGAAAGCCCACAACCTTCGTGAGAAAGCCCTCGAAGTTGTCCGAATGTACAAAGAGCTCGCGCTCCTCGACGATGCGACCGAGGACACCTACGCCTTGGAATTTGAAGAACCGGCGTTCATTACGTTGGGCCTCTGCTACGAGGAGCGGCCACGGTTCAGCGGCGGGGCCTATCATCCCGTGCTCAAGCGGGTAGAAGAATTTCTCAAGAAGCCCATGCGTGCGGCAATCGAGGTGCGGAGGGAACGGGCGAGGACCGTGCTTGCACTCGATGATGAGATTGTGAAGCAGGTCGAGGCCTTGAAGGCCAAAGGCCTGACGAGCCCCTACTTGAAAAGTTTCGTGGTCGCCCGCGTGAACCCGATCCGCTTCCGTCCGAAAGACGCCCCTCCCCTCGCGTTTGAGGATGCGCTTGACCGCATGACCAAGGCGGCAGCCAAATTCAATCCGGACAAGATCAAAATGGATGATTTGGCGAAATCCGGCGGCATTTCCGATGACACCGAGTAGCCGCCTCCCCGCCTTGTTTCTCCGCTCACCGGCCCATTAGAATATTGTGATCCTGTCACCGAAGGAGGCTGCCATGGGTCTGGCCGACAACAAGTGCATTCCATGCCGCGGTGGCGTGCCGCCCCTTCCGAGCGATCGTATCCAGGCTCTGCTGAAAGAACTTGGCCGCGGCTGGTCGCTCAACGCTCAAGGACATCTCGAGCGGCTTTACACCTTTAAGGATTTTGCGCAGGCGCTCGCATACGTGAACAAGGTGAGCGCTGTGGCCGAAGCCGAAGGTCATCATCCCGATCTGTATCTGGCTTGGGGCAAGTGCAAGGTCGAGGTTTGGACGCACAAGATCAATGGGTTGACCGAAAGCGATTTCTATCTCGCGGCGAAGGCCGACCGGGAATTCGAGCCGTTCCGGGCCGCGGCGAGTTAACCGGATCATCGCGATGACGTTACGAGGCACCAGATGAGCGACAAGGCCAGGGTCGCGCTCGTCAACATGCCGTTCAGCTATTCGAAGTACCCCTCGATCCAGCTCGGGACGCTCTCGGCCCTCCTAAAATCCAAAGGCATCGCCGTCGACTGCCACCATCTCAACGTCCGATTTGCGCACAAGATCGGCGTGC
>DATIFR010000189.1:0-2622 GCA_035455145.1 Nitrospira sp. | reverse complement strand
GCTGCCGCCGGTGTTCTGGACATCGATAGTGAACGGCGCCATGACCCCCAGGTTCAGGGCCGTCGCGGTGCTCCTCTTGTTAACCACGAGATTGGGCTCAGCGATGGTCATCGGCTGCGAGATCCCATTCTGGCCCGGGAGGGGGCTGTAAAACGTGCCATCGATGAGTCTCCCGAAAGACCACGCGGCGGTGTTCGTGAACACCTTCCCGGCCACGTTCGTCGGCGTGTCATTGAGGACGACCGTGATCTCGATCACGATCTGCTGTCCGGCCGGGATGATGGGAAAGTTGCTAAAGCTGAGCACGCCGCCCGCGTTGGAGAATGTAAGCGGCACTGAAGTGCCGCTGCCCTTCCAGTAGGCGACGTAGCCTAAATAGGTGAGATCCACGCCCGTCGCGTTGAGATCGTCCGTGACAGTGATGGAGTGCAAGTCGTTGGCCGACCCGCTGGCGCCGATGACGGTGCCGGTGGACGGGTCATACATGACCGGGATCGTGAGCTTGTAAGTGAAGGGCACTCCGATGGTGGCGTAAGGCGCGGGGCTCTGCTTATCAATTTTCTCTACGGGTATGAAAAGATCCTGACAGCTGTTATTGGGGTCATATATCGCGCCGGGGTTAACAAACCAGATCTTGGTGGTCGTAGTGGCACACGCCATATTGCCGGTGTAGTAAACATTGTTAAAAATCGCCAAGTACCCATCGAATTTAAAATTGAGAGTGGAAGTCAGACCCTGCGGCCATTTGGCAGATATCGGAAAGTTCTGGAAAACACAATTCGCGTCGATCCCGATCGAGGAAGGAAGAGTAAGAGGAGTAAGCGTGGGATCATTGCCGTCGATTACGTGGTAACCATTCACGAGCGGGTAGCCACTGCAAAAATCAGTTCCCGCATGTGCGGCGAAGGCCGCGCCCAGCAAGAGTACGAAGGCCAGCACCCGGATACCGATCCAGCGGCCGCCTGCCCTCGCTCTGATTTGATCTCGCCGGAACATTTCTTTGCGTTACTCGCCGGATGCGACCGCTTTGCCAAAGCGGAACGCGGACGCCGCGGCGTGGAAAATGTCGGCACGCAGAAACGGTACCCAGTCAGGAAAGCGTTGTGCCATCACCGGCCTCGGACCACGAGTGGCATTTTCTGAATCGGGCTCAGCCTATTGCGCATCATTGTTCATCCAGATCATCACTTAGGTTTAGCTTTCCGAGCGTTATTTGCCATGCCGGTTATCAGGCAAATGACCGCACATCATGTGATCGCACTTAGCGATGCCATGCGCGACGCACAGACGAATCCATGTCGCTCGATCTGACGATCAAGCAACAAGATACCGACTAACGGGAATTCGCCGCTGGCGCGAGCCGCCTATTGAGCCACAGCGACGGCCATATGGATGTGATGAAAAACGAATCGTGCGCTACAGGACGTCATGGGTACGCTCATCACAACTGCCGCGACTCCTCGAGATTTTCATGCACGCATGTTCCTTCTCCCTTGATCCTTCTCCCTTGATCCTTCTCCCTTGATCCTTCTCCCTTGATCCTTCTCCCTTGATCCTTCTCCCTTGATCCTTCTCCCTTGATCCCTGTGCCTGCTCTTGCTTCACGAGGCCGGCAAGAAATCGATGGGGTACAGAATGGTGATTCTGGACACGTTGTCTTTCGGGCCAAAGTTAAATCGCAGCACCCGTTCGACAACCTCTTTCTTGAGCACGTCCGACGCCAAATCGCTTGACGCAATGGTGCACGCGGATACCTCTCCATTGGGCTCGATCGTCATGCGCAGCACCATCTTGCCCCGGAGCGTTGGGTCGGTCCGTAGCTCGCGATTGTAGATTCGGTACAGCGCCGCCTTGTATCGATCGAAGACGATCTGGATCTCCTCGTCAGTCCGCGACGGGCCCGGACCGCTGCTGAGTGGCCGGTCCGCATCGTTCATACCTGCGCCGACGGAGCTCTCTACGCGTGTGAACTGTACGCCTCCCAATTTCTTGCCCGTACCGCCCCCATTGCGGCTTAGAGTTGTCGTGTTGATACCGCCGCTTCCTTCCCGGGCCTGGGCGACTACCAGGGAACGCTGCGTCTGCCCGGTCGCCTGCTGACCACTATTGGTGACCCGCGCATCCGCCCCGAGCTTCGCCACGGCGGCATCGTCCATCAAATCCGCGAGTGAGCTCTTAAAGGCCAGGAGTCCCGACTGCTCCGCCTTGGCACGGGCCTGTTGCGTCTCGGTCTTCTGTTTGGGCTTCGTTTCGTCGTCGGGCTTCTTCTTCTCGAGCGGCTTCGGCTCGGGCGGCTTGGGCATCTGGCGCTGAACCAGCTTGACGAGCCTCTCGGGTATCTCAGTCACGTCGGCCGTGTCCCGGAGCGGCAGCTTCCATAGGACCATCAGAATTCCGAAGCACAGCGCCACGAGCAACGAGACGAGCAGCGACTTGCGAAACCGTCGCTGGTCTTCGCGTTCCTCGGACCAGGGCAAGACCGTCGGACTATACGGCGGCAGGATGAGCTCGCGATTGATAACTAATTCATACTTGCTTTCCTCTTCCCGCTCCTGCAGCTCAATCAGCTCATCGCTCAGCAGATCGAACCTGAGAAGTTGTTTTTCGATCTGATCCTGCAGT
>DATIFR010000188.1:0-4818 GCA_035455145.1 Nitrospira sp. | reverse complement strand
TGGAAAGTTCCAAGGTGAGATCACCGCGGTCACCCCACGCGGGTGAAATAGCCGATGGTTCAATTCGCCCGGTTCATGCCCCAGCCTCTGAGGAAGTGCTAACCTGAGCCATTCTGCGGCGTAGAACTCCAGAAAATCGATCGCCTCGGCAACATCGGCATCGGCCTCCCGCCAGGGTTTGCCACATTCCAATACCTCCCAAGCGGCAAGCGTTTCGCGCCGTTGACGCATTAAAGCAGCCGCTGCACGCAATATCTCAACTCGCCGTGCGGCTGGCGTTTCACGCCATGCGTGCCATCTTTCTACCGCACGATTGATCGCTCGTTCGACATCGGCTGGAGCGGCTCCCTGAACCAGACCGACGACTTCATCGGGGCGGCTGGGATTGTGCGAAGCCATGAGAGGGCCGGTCAGTGAAAGCCCCCTGGCAGATGAAGGCCATTGCCGGCCTACCTGCCGTTTGACGGCCGCAATGGCCTCCCTCATTGCAGCTTGAGCTTCGGCTAGCGAAAAGTCCCGCAGCGGCTCATTGCGAAACTCCGTCGGTGCAGCCGACGGGGAAGGGCCAGAGGCAGCATTACCGGCTGAAGGCGACAACAACGTACTCAAGGGTTGGGATTCTGCATATTCTTTCCGTAGAAACGACTCGTTCGAAGTGTTTTCCAGCAAGCGGCGGACAAGATACGCCATACCGGGCAGCAAGTTTCCCACAGGGGTGTAAAGCCGGAGTCGGCGTCCGCGCTGCGTGACGGCTTGCTGGAATGGTTCGGCCATCCCGAAGATCATTTGATATTCCCATGTAGCCGGCGTGAGCCCAAGTTCGTCGGCAACCGCTTCGATATAGGCGAGTGTTCTGAGGTTGTGAGTCCCGAAGGCGGGACGAATGACCGAAGCCGCCGCAAGTAGCCGATGCACCAGCGCTTCGTAGCTCGCATCAGTGTCCGCCTTCTGTTCGAATAGGGGAACAGGCCAGCCACGTTGGCGATAACGGATGGTATCTGAGTCCCAGTAGGCGCCTTTGACGAGCCTGATCGTGATGGGTACCCCGCGCCCACGCGCCCACTCGACCAGGCCTTCGATATCGCGTGCAGTGGCACGATGGTAGGCCTGCATCGCCAAACCTGCATGGGCAAATGTGCCATAGGCTGGTTCAGAAAAGAGTCTGGTAAAAATGTCGATCAACAGGTCCTTGGTCTCCGCCTGTTCCATATCGAAGATAAGCGATACGGGCAACTGCATGGCCAGATCGATGATCGGTCTGAGGCGAGCAGCCACGGAGTGATAACTACCTTCCGGATCAATCGGATCGAGGTGAGGGGAGAGGGCCGAGACTTTCAAAGAAAGCTGGACGCGCGGGATCGGCCCCAGATGGTCCTCTTCGAGGTGCGGTTTGGAATCCCACTGCCGTGCGGCCTGTACAAGCGCGTTCATCGCGTCGAGACAACGGTCACGATATTGGTCGGCTTCCCGGTCGCTAGTCGTCGCCTCCCCCAGGAGATCGACCGACCAGGCCTTGCCGCTATTCCAGAGGTCGCCCAAGACCGGTGCGGCTTCGCCGATAGAGGCACCGGCGATGAAGGTGCGCGCCATCTGCTCGACCTGCGATCGGATGGCATGACCTGTGAGGCGAGCGCCAATTCCGGTCGCATTGAGTGCCCTCAGGCCCCAGCGAAGCCCGAAAATCTCGTTGCCCATCGATCCGAAATATTCATCGGCCAGTGCGACGACGTGCTCGTCGTCGGTCACAGACGGCAGCATATCGATAAAGCGGAATAGCTGTGTTTTGAACGCGATATCGTGCATCGCGAGATTGATGGCGGCCTGCGACCACCAACGACGTTCGAACAGGGTCGGGGCACGGCCCGCGGAAAGCCGGGCGAGTTCTTCACCAATCCGGCGCACAGCCGGTTCAAGACCGGAGGAGGCGTGCGTCATAGCGGCCTACGCTCCCAATAAAATGCCCAAGCAATTTTAGTATACACCGCAAAGATACTGTTGAATAAATGGCTTATATTTGGCATATTGTCGCCCGCTTGTCTCGTTCTGGCCTCGAGGTGCTTCGATGAAACGCACTCTGTCGCACAAGGAGAAAGAATGGCAGATCAGTCCGCCGACGAACAGTTCTCGTTACATAACGTCATTCTCTTTTTCGCCGTGGCGGCTGCCACACTCGTCGGCATTCCCGCCTACTGGTATTGCTATGGATTCAACCTCTTCGACTGGACTCTTTTCGCCGTCATGTACATCGTCACAGGGATGGGCATCACGGTAGGCTATCATCGTCTGGTTGCTCACCAAAGCTTCGAGTGCCGGAACTGGGTCAAAGGCTGCCTGCTGGTCATCGGGGGATGGGCGCTGCAGAATTCCGCGCTGCTCTGGTGCGCCGACCACATTCGCCATCATGCCAAGACCGATCAGGAAGAAGATCCCTACAATGTGACCAAGGGATTCTGGCACAGTCACTGCGGCTGGCTCTTTTATGAAACACCGCATCGCACGGAGAAATACGAAATCAGACTGCGCCGGGATCCGATCGTATTATGGCAGCATCGCTACTACTGGCCGATTGTGATCTCAGGCCTATGCCTGCCGGTCATGTTGGGGTTTTGGCACGGTGGCGCGCAAGGCGCCGTCAGCGCGTTTCTGATGGGCGGGCTTTTCCGGATGTTTATGGTGTTGAACTCGACGTTTACCATCAATTCACTCTGTCACATGTTCGGCGCTCAGCCGCACGGCACCCAGGACAGCAGCCGCGATAGCTGGCTGATCTCTTTTATCAGTTTCGGCGAAGGCTATCATAACTATCACCATACCTACGCCCGCGATTTCCGGAACGGACCCAAGTGGTACAACTTCGACCCGTCGAAGTGGATTATCTTTACGCTTGCGCTCTTCGGCCTCGCCTCGAACCTTCGCCGACTCGACCCCACCGTTTCGGCGGACTAGCAGGCTTGCCCCGTTCCTCCCGGCGGCGCCTGGAAGGATTTTCTTGATCTTATTCCTCTACTTCTGTACATACAGAGCTGGGCGACTTCTCGATCCCGGCCAGATTGTGTGAAGTCTCGTATCCACCAGCATAGGGAGTAGGCATGCCAGACGCCGTCGGGACTACGCAGTTTGCCTATAAAACGTGTATTTTGTTCTGCCTCGTCGCTGCCGCCACGCTGATTGGCACGCCACTGTTTGGGTTTTTGTACGGATACACAATGTTTGACTGGATCGTCTTCGGCATACTCTATGTCTTCACCGGCATGGGCATCACGGTCGGCTATCACCGGCTGATCTCGCACCGCAGCTTTGAGTGCCATCCCTTGGTGAAGTCCGTGTTGCTGATCGCAGGCGGATGGGCATTGCAGAATTCCGCGTTGCGCTGGTGTTCCGATCACATCCGGCATCACGCACGGACCGATCAGGAAGAAGATCCCTACAACGCCCAGAAAGGGTTCTGGTACAGCCACTGCGGCTGGTTGTTTTTCAACACGACGCACCGGACTGAAAATTATGAACGCCAGCTGCGCAAAGATCCGATGATCATGTGGCAGCACCGACACTACCATGCCATCGTGATTTCCGGTTTGGCCCTCCCGCTGCTACTCGGCTTCTTGCACGGAGGCGTCATGGGCGGGATCAGCTGCTTTTTCCTGGCCGGAATGTTCCGGATGTTCATGGTGCTCAATTCGACCTTTGCAATCAATTCCCTCTGCCATATGTACGGATCGCAGCCTCATGGAACTCATGACAGCAGCCGGGACAGCTGGCTGGTCTCTCTCCTCACCTTCGGGGAGGGCTATCACAACTACCACCACACCTATGCGCGCGATTACCGCAACGGCCCGGAATGGTACCACTTCGATCCTTCGAAGTGGATCATTTACACGCTCTCGCTGTTGGGTGTTGCCACCAATCTTCGCAGGCTCGACTCGACCGTCTTTTCTGAATAACGGCTCCCAGATACCCCAATTGAGCTATGTCCGGCGGGCCAACCGGCCCATTTTCTTTCCCCTCGTCCATCGCTTATGATGGATCAACGACCGCTTCTCATTTTGAGAAGTCAGGCGCCGATCTCTGCAGAGGAGGATCACTCCATGGCCGATGAACATGCCCATGCCGCCCAACAACCCCAAGCAAGAGAGAATCTGATTCCAGATGTGAAACACGTCATTGCCGTCAGCAGCGGAAAAGGCGGCGTCGGAAAATCGACCGTGGCGGCAAACCTGGCCTGCGCGCTCGCATTGACTGGCGCCAAGGTCGGGCTGCTCGATGCCGATCTCTACGGTCCCAATATTCCCATGATGATGGGGAGCACTAAGGGACCCGAGCAGCAGGACGGCAAGATCCTGCCGGTTGAAAGCTACAGGGTGAAACTCATTTCCATGGCGTTCCTGGTTCCGGAGGAAGCGCCGCTGGTCTGGCGCGGGCCGATGGTGCATCAATATTTGCAAGCATTCTTCCGCGACGTCCTGTGGGGCGAACTGGATTATTTGTTGATTGATCTGCCTCCGGGGACCGGCGATGTTCAACTGTCTCTCTCGCAAATGGTGCCACTGGCCGGCGCCATTACCGTGACGACCCCGCAGGAAGTCGCACTCTACGATGTCCGCAAGGGCATGGCGATGTTTCAAAAAGTCAATGTGCCACTCCTTGGCATCATTGAGAACATGAGCTTCTTCGTGTGTGGCCATTGCGGCGAACGAACGGAAATTTTCTCCTACGGAGGAGGGGAGCGGGCAGCGGAGAAACTTGGCGTGCCGTTTCTTGGGCGTATCCCGCTCGATCCCGCGATTCGCGATGGCGGCGACAGCGGCCATCCCATCGTGG
>DATIFR010000187.1:0-29610 GCA_035455145.1 Nitrospira sp. | reverse complement strand
CATGAAATTGTCCGAGGTGCGGTTCTTCTTTGCAACGGGGAGAGACATCACCGTAGTTGGGCATAGGATATTTGAGATGCGGGTTTTTGACTCTCTTCTTCGCGTCTTTGCGGTTAGTCCGAATCTTTCATCCCACCAGCTTTGCAGCATCTTTGGCGAAATACGTAATGATCATGTCTGCCCCAGCACGTTTGATGCATGTTAAGGATTCGAGAATTGTGCGTTCCCGATCCAGCCAGCCGTTCCGGTGCGCAGCAACCAAAGCTGAGTACTCGCCGCTGACCTGATACGCTGCCACCGGCAGGTCGAACTCCGCCTTCACCCGGTGGATCACGTCCAGGTAGGGCATGGCCGGCTTCACCATCACGATGTCGGCGCCCTCTTCAATATCAAGCGCAATCTCGCGCATGGCTTCACGCTTATTGGCAGGATCCATTTGATAGGACTGGCGATCGCCGAATTGCGGCGACGACCCGGCTGCTTCTCTGAACGGCGCGTAGAAACAGGAAGCGAATTTCGCCGCATAGGCCATAATGGGCATGTCGGGATAGCCCGCTCGATCGAGTTCGTCTCTGATCGCGGCCACCCGGCCATCCATCATATCCGATGGTGCCACCATATCGGCACCAGCCTCCGCGTGCGTGCGTGCCATCGCTCGAAGGCAGTCGAGTGTTTCATCGTTCAAAATGCGACCGTTTTTGACAATGCCGCAATGCCCATGGCTGGTATACTCGTCGATGCAGACGTCGGTGATGACCATGAGGCCCGGTACCTGATCTTTCACGGCCTTGATTGCCCGCTGCACGATTCCATTGGGGTCGAATCCGGATGATCCCCGTTCGTCCTTGCGATCGGGAATCCCGAACAATATGATCGCCGGAATGCCCAGACCGGCCACCTCGCCCGCTTCCTTCACCAAGAGATCGATCGACAACCTGAACTGGCCCGGCATCGACGCGATCTCCTCACGCCGATCGCGTCCTTCCCCAACGAAAATCGGATAGATCAAATCGGACGGTGAGAGACTCGTCTCGCGCACCATTCGGCGCAGCGCTTCGTGTTGTCGAAGCCGTCTCAGACGCTGGATCGGAAATGCCATGACGGTTACTTCCTCGGCAAATTCGTCAGGAACACGACCAGGTCGCGGACGGAAATCATTCCGACCAGTTTTCCATCCTTCGTCACGCCGAGATGGCGGAGATGCGTTTGCGCCATCAGATCGTTGGCGTCTAACAACGTCTTGTTATCCTCGATCGTCATGATCGGAGCAGACATAATCTGCTCGACGGTGGTCTTGTGCGTATCGACCCCGGGCGCCACCACACGCCGAACCATGTCCGTGTCCGTGATAATCCCGACAATTTC
This sequence comes from Nitrospira sp., assembly GCA_035455145.1. GTDB lineage: Bacteria > Nitrospirota > Nitrospiria > Nitrospirales > Nitrospiraceae > Nitrospira_C. Next base: position 28,245 of record DATIFR010000187.1, on the reverse strand, counting down.
CTTGCCGTTCGTCACGAACAAGCTGCCGATTCCGCGATCACGCATGATCCGAGCGGCGGTTTGGGCATCCGTATCACGCTCCACGGTAATAAATTTCTCCTTGGGAACCATGAATGATTTCACTGGAACCATGAACGATCCTCCCTTTGCTAATACAATACGCTACCCGTGTGCCCCGTGCTATCGCAACGCAGACACTTCGATTCGAGCCCCTTCGCTGAAATGCCGAACGATGGCGTGAGCCAATGCCAGCACCGTATTTTCCGGCGGCACAATGGCGACCGACAATCCATATTCCGCCGCCGTTTGCGCCGTGATCGGACCGATGCAACCGATCGCCGTCTTGGTCCCCAACCGCCGCGCCTCATCCGATCCCCCGACCAACTCGACAAAATTCCTGACAGTCGATGAGCTCGTAAAGGTGACAAGATCAATCTTGCCCGCTTCGATCTGCTCACGAACCCGACTCAGATCAGCCGCAGGGACGGTCGTGCGGTAGACCGGAATCACGTCGACTTCCGCCCCCATCCGACGCAATTGTTCGGGCAAGAATTCCCGCGCCACTTCCGCACGTGGAATCAGGACATGCTTCCCGCGAAGATCCTGCCCCTCGAACACCGCCAGGATTCCCTCGGCTTGATACTCCAAGGGGACCATATCAGGTCTCAGGCCGTATTGCTCCAACTCCGCTGCCGTACGGGGCCCGATCGCACAGACCTGCAAATGGGCCAGCGCACGTGAGTCCTTGTGCGCCGCACGGAGACGCTCCATGAACGGCTTCACTCCGTTTACGCTCGTGAACATCAGCCACTGGTAGCTTGCCAGGCGAGCGATCGCATGATCGATAGCCTGCCAACTGACAGGCGGCACAATCTGAATCGTCGGCACTTCGATCGTCTCCGCTCCGTAAGCTGCCAATAGGCGAGAAAACTCCTGCGCCTGCTCCTGGGCCCGCGTCAGGACAATTCGTTTGCCGAAGAGCGGTCGTTTTTCAAACCAGTTCAATTGCTCCCTCAACCCGACGACGTCGCCGACGACGATCACGGTTGGCGGTTCGAATCTCGCCTGTTCAGCCTTCTCCACGATATCCTTCAAAGTCCCAACCACTGTCTGCTGATCGGCTCTCGTCCCCCAACGAATGGCCGCGACAGGCGTCTGGGGAGAGCGCCCCTCCTCCAGCAACCGCGCCACGATGGTCGGAAGCGTCTTCATACCCATCATGAAGACCAAGGTGCCAGATGTTGCTGCCAGTTTCGGCCAGTCCATGACCGTCGTCTGCTTGGACGGATCTTCATGACCCGTTACGATCGTCACGGTCGAAGCCAACGTACGGTGTGTGACTGGAATGCCGGCATAGGCGGGAACGGCCACGGCGGCAGTCACGCCCGGTACCACTTCGAAGTCGACTCCCGCAGCCGCCACGGCTTCAGCCTCTTCCCCGCCTCGCCCAAACACGAAGGGATCCCCGCCCTTTAAGCGAACCACCACCTGCCCCGCCTTGGCCCTCTCGATCATCAGACGATTGATATCCGCTTGGTCCTGATAGTGACCCCGACCTCGGCGACCGACATAAATCCGCTCGGCCTGCTCCCGCGTGTGTTGCAGCAAGACCGGGTTGGCCAGGTAATCGTACAGGACGACATCAGCCTGCTCAAGGCATTCCTTGCCTTTCAGCGTCAACAGACCGGGATCTCCAGGCCCTGCGCCAACCAGATAAACTTTCCCTCGACGAGTCGTGCCCATCACGACGTTCCGTAAATCGTTTGGAGAATTCTGTCGCCACCCCGCGCAAGCAGCCGTTCTGCCAACTGGATTCCCATCGACTCGGGATCCGCGACGGTCCCCCGTACGGTCTCGCGGATGACTTCCTTCCCATCGACGCTGGCCACCAAGCCTTCCAATGTGACATCCGATCCATGTACCGTTGCATGAGCCGCGATCGGAACCTGACAACCCCCTTGCAAGCGATGGAGCAACGCCCGTTCTGCCAACACCATCGTCCTGGTCGGAGCATGTTCGAGCCCGGCGAGGAGCGACCGCACGAAACCATCGTCCCGCCGACCTTCGATTCCCAAGGCTCCCTGACCGATCGCCGGCAAACTGATCTCCGGCGCAAGATACTCGGTAATCTCATGCTCCCACCCCAGACGGCGCAACCCCGCCGCAGCAAGCACAATCGCGTCGAACTGGCCCTCCCGCAACTTCCTCATTCGCGTGTCCAGGTTGCCTCGCAACATACTGATAGAAAGATCCGGCCTGGCCTGCAGTAACTGGGACTGGCGTCGAAGGCTGCTCGTTCCGACCTTCGCTCCACGTGGAAGATCTTTGAACAACCGTCCGTCCCGGCTGATCAACGCATCCCTCGGATCTTCACGGAGCGGGACACACAACAACTCCAATCCGTCGGGCAGCTCAGTCGGCACGTCCTTCATGCTGTGCACAGCCAGATCGATTTCGCCGGACAACAGCGCCTCTTCGATCTCCTTGACGAACAATCCCTTGCCGCCGATCTTCGCCAGCGGGACGTCGAGAATCTTGTCGCCGGCCGTATGAATCCGCCGCAGCGTCACCGTGACATGCGGGGCCAGCTCTTTGAGCCGAGCCTGAACCCACTCGCTCTGGTGCACCGCCAGCTTGCTGCCGCGTGTTCCAAGAACCAACTGTGACCGTGCTTGGATCGAATGGGTCATACACTCCGTTCAATGACTCGCACGCGGTTCTGCTGGGTAGCTCATCGGAAGAGTCCGGCTGCCGGGCAGTTTCTCTTCACCCGATACCGCTGAGACACCACGCTCGTTCGAAATCGGCTCCGTAATCAAACTGCGATATGAAGTGGAGACGAGGAAGTAGCTCATCAAGCCGAGTATCGACAACAGATAGACCAGCACATCCCACCGGAACCCTGCCCGCACCCGATAATCGAACCCGCAAGCCGGACAATCTGGCAGCGGATCGTAGCCTAGATAGGCTTTCCGGCAGTTGGGACAGGTAAAGAGCTTCGGACCTTTGGCCGCCAGCCCCATCTCTTCTCCCTCGCAATTGACCCGCTTCAGTTCGGTTCGTTCCCGCCCGATCTCCGGGTTGTCCCTTCAGTCTCAACTTCCTCGGTCAGCAATGCAGGCCCCGAGTCGCTCAAATTAAAGAATCTCCGCGCCGCCTCGACGAACGCGGCGCCATCAGCCGATGTCACTTCACTCTTGAGCGTCACCATCGTGTTATGAATCAACTTATTCACGATGGACGACGCCATGCTCTCCACCAACGCCCGCTCTTGCGGCGAAAGATTCCCCAGACGCCCCAAGACTTTTTCAACCTCGGCTCGCCTGATGTCCTCGACGCGGGTCTTCAGCGCGACGATCGTGGGAGTGACTTCGAGTGACTGCAGCCATTGCCGAACAACACTAACCTCCTCGACAACCATATGCTCGGCCTTTTCGGCTTCCTGGAGCCGTTCACCGCGATTTTGCTCGACCCGGCTCTTCAAATCATCGATATCGAATAGAAAGGCGTTATCGACATGGCGCACTGCGGGATCGATATTGCGCGGAACCGAGATGTCGATCAAGAAGATCGGGCGGTTCATCCGCTGCTTCACCGCCCGCTGCACGTCGTCGCTGCCGACCAAATAATGCGAAGCTCCGGTCGAGACAAGGACAATGTCGGCAGCAGCCATGTCCTCTCGAAAATGCTCGAACGGAACTGCCGTGCCATTGAATCGATCGGCCAATTCAACCGCGTTCTGCGGCGTCCTGGTCGTAACGCGAACGTGACTCACGCCGTTGGCAATGAAGTGCCGTGCCGCGAGTTTCGCCATTTCCCCCGCCCCGACCAGCAAGACGGTCTTATCGCTGAGATCGGCGAAGATCTTCTTGGCGAGTTCGACGGCTGCATAGCTGACCGACACCGCCATTTCGGCGATCTTCGTGTCGGTCCGAACCCGCTTCGCCACGGAAATGGCTTTCTTCACCACTTTATTGAGAATCAGACCTGTCGTCTTATGGGTCAAGGCCATTTCAAAGGCGTCTTTGAGCTGGCCCAAAATCTGGGACTCACCGACAACCATCGAATCGAGGCTGGAGGCCACACGGAACAGATGGAGAATGGCGCGATCTCCGCTCTGCCAGTACAGATGCGGTGTTAACTGCTCCGAGGACAGCGAGAGATGGGCATCGGCGAGAAATTCTTGAATGCGACTGTACCCAGATTCCAGATCTTCGACCACCGCATAGACTTCGACGCGATTGCAGGTCGAGAGCAGCATCCCTTCCTTCACTCCGGAATAGGAACAGAGCCGCGTCAACGCTTCTCCGATACGGCTTTCCGGAATGGCCAATTTCTCCCGGATTTCAACGGGAGCCGTCTTATGGCTGAGTCCTACAACGACAATGTGCATATCAGGACACCGACCCGAAGCTTTTTACCGCCACAGCCACCAACGTCAGGATGACACAGGCAAATCCAATGATCGTCAGGTAGGCTGCCCGCTTGGCACGCCATCCCACGGTCAAGCGGCCCGTTAACACGATAAAATAAAACAGCCAGGTCACCAGAGCCCAGGTTTGCTCGGGATTCCAGTTCAAGTAGGCCCCGCGGGCGAACTCCGCAGAGATCGCTCCGGTGATGATCCCAAGCGTCAACAGCGGAAATCCGAGCACCATCGACTGCTGGTTCAATTCGTCGAGATAATCCAGCGCAGGGAGCTTCGAATAGAGCACATTGAAGCGTTTGGACTTGAGAAGACCGTCCTGGATCAGATACATGACACCAGCAACAAAGGCGACGGCAAAACCGACGGTCCCTAACATACTGAGCGTGACGTGGATCCACAGGGTCCGGAACATCGGCTGAAGCGTGGGCACGGTTTCGGGCAGAGCGGCAGCAGATACGAGGGAAACCAGCGCGAGCGGAACGATAAAAGAGCCCAACACGTGAAGCCGATGGCGAAATTCAACGGCAAGAAAGACGAGAATCAGCATCCAGGAGAAAAAAGAGAGCGCCTCATGAATGCTCGGCTGGGCCGCCATGGTCGCCCCGACCATCCTCGCGACCAGCGCAATGGTATGTGTGACGAATCCGATGGAAGTAATCGTAAGGGAAACGGTTGACAGGGCGTCGGCACGCCGCAGCAAGAGGGCAAGAAAGGACACCGTGGCGGCAAAATATAGCGCCATTGTGACCATGAAAAACACGGCGGCCATGAGGTCTATCCCCTGAACTTTTCAGGACATTCAGACTGGGCTTGAAAAGCGAATTATATCGATGGCGCCTCAGAGGAGTCAACCAATCTATCCCGAGTGGCAGGACCCTGCCTCTCGCCGCACCGGCACTTTGTACATTGTGGGAACGCCCATCGGATCGTTCGACGACCTCAGCATTCGCGCACTCAACACCCTCAAAAACGTGTCGATCGTTGCCGCCGAAAATCCCCTGGCGACCCAAGCCCTCCTTGATCACCACGGCATCAGCGCAACGATTACCAGCTATGGCCCACGGAATCATGACGAAAAAATTTCCGTCCTTCTCCACGCGCTTCATCGAGGACAGCATGTCGCACTCGTATCAGACAGCGGTATGCCCGTGATCTATGATCCCGGCCGGCTGCTGATTGCAGCCGCACAACAGGCAGGCTATCCAGTCACCGTGATCCCGGGACCATCGGCCTTAACAGCGGCCGTCGCAATCTCCGGCTATTCCGGAGATCGCGTTCACTTTGAAGGCAAGTTCCCGCGGACCAAACGCCTGGCAAATAGATTCCTGGCGCACTTCAAAGGGAACAGCGTAACGTTAGTGTTTTTTGCACCGTCCGCACACTGCGCGCATATTCTACAGAGCCTTCATCGTATCCTTCCCGACAGGCAGGTGACGCTTGCGACAGACATGACGAGAACGACCGAACGCCTGTGCCAAGGAACCGCGGCCTCGCTGCTTGCACAGGGACGCCCCCTTGCCGAAAACGCCGAGGTGACCGTGGTCGTGGAAGGAGAACCGCCGAAGGGAGTGAGGAGAACACGGCTTCGAGCTACACGACATGCTACTCGTCGGCGCGGCGCCGAATGACGACACGGTAAGAATGGTCGATCGGCTCTTGAGAGAGAATCGTATGGCCTTCGTTGCTGACGCTTTGGGGAACATTTCGAATCGGATCGCCGGCATCCAGAATCACGGAAAGAATTTGCCCTTCCTCCATCGCCTCAAGCTTGAGTTTGGTTTTCACAAAATTGTAGGGACAGATCACCCCGCGCAGATCTAGCTCCGCATCGGGACGATTCGATTGACCCTGACCGCTCATACCCCTCCCCTTCTTCTGAGGAACACCCCCCACACCGGACGACCACGAAGAAATCCTACCAGGCCGGCACCTGTGCCGCAATACAACGGCAACATCATGAGCAAAAAAAAAGGGGCAGCCTCTTCGGCTGCCCCTTCCTGCACAGGCCTGTCGCCTACGCGTTAGTTCAAACCCTTCACGAGATTGGGCTTCGTGTAATCGGCCCCGTAGTCGGACTTGTTGCCGACATTGTTGCCCCAACCCGGCTGCGGTTCGCACTGCCAGCAGGGAGCTGCGCCGGTGTATTCACCGACTGAGCTGGTGATGCCGGAATCGATCTTGCCGGGGAGCACGCCGCCGGCCACACCGCCGGTCATCCCGCCGCTGTTCGTTTCAATACCGCGCTCGGTCATCGGATTCGGCCGCTGTCCAAGCCCGCCGAAGCCGGCGAGCTTCTCATTGCCGCGAAGAACGGTAATCTCGCGAACAAGCTTCTTCCCGGTCCCATACGGCTGGCTCGCAGTCGTTTCTTCAAATGCCTGGATCGTTACATCGTCCCCGGTTTCGATGACGCGAATTTGATCCATATTGGTATGATCATCGAAATACACCGTCCGATAGTTCATCGCACCGCCGCCAGCACGTCCTTCATCGTGAGAGCTTCCTCCACCTTCCAAGTGCATCTTCTTGGCTGGAATATCGATCGCCAGCACACGGCCATAGATCGTTTCAGCCTGCGACAGCCGATCGAGGAAGTTGCTCCGGTCGAACGTGGTCACGCGAGTGCTTGACCCAGACACATCGCCAACCCCAGTGCCCACGCCCATACCGGACTGATTGGACTGCAGGCGCTCTTGAGCTCCTGCCACACCGATGGAGCCGACAAGAAGTACTGCCGCTCCTAGCGCCAACACGTTACGCATGTGCTGCCTCCTTGGTGAGTTAGAAAATGAAGTAAATGACGGACGACAAGAAAGGAACGTTATCGACTCATGAAATCTTCGTATTTTCATCATGCTAGGGGGCGGACTATAGGCTAGTGTCCGGTACATGTCAAGGGGGTTAATTTGCCGGTCGACCAGCCGAGACCGTACCAGAAACGTCCAGCCTCTAGCCCTGGTTTTGGTGCCCGGAGGGAGGGTCGAACTCCCACTCTCTTGCGAGAACCGGATTTTGAGTCCGGCGCGTCTGCCAGTTCCGCCATCCGGGCAGTGATCCCCCAAAGGGCGCCATTTCTAACATGAAGTCCGACAACGGTCAATCGGATCCCCTCTTTTCTTTGCACGAAGGCGGATGCTACAATCCCCTCCGGTTGGCATCTTTTTACGAGGAGGATCTTTTCACCATGGCCGAAGTTCAATGTGTCACCTGCGGACAAGCCGGTGAGCCGATTACCGACACCCTCTTCATGGGAAAGCTGGAGGCTGAAATCAAGTCGAAAGTATGCAAACCCTGCTGGAAAAAATGGGAATCCATGCGGGTGATGGTGATCAACGAATACCAAGTCAATCTGGGAGATGAGAGCGGACGTGAACTCGTCAAGAAGCAGATGAAGGCGTTCCTCAAGATCGGCGGGGAACCGGCCGATACCTCAAAACTCGATCAGAACTATCGACCGCAAGCCTGAGCCGCCAGGGATTCTCAATCCTCACCGCACCTCTTGTTGAGTCGTTCGGGAATTTCTCCTGCGATCTCGCAGGCTTCGTTGACAGGCAACTTTCAAAAATGATAGATTGTGCTCTTCCTGTTCATTATTATTGATCGGGTTCCCGCAAGAGTTGAGGGGTTTGGATTGCCGTGATTACGCAGATGCATCTCAAAGGGTTGATGTTCGACCCCTATAACAACGCCTACATCGTAGTGCTGCGCGACGAAGAAGGCGCGGACATGCTTCCGATCTGGGTCGGCAAGGCGGAAGCCGGCGCCATCAGCATGGCATTGGAAAATGTTGCGCCTCCGCGCCCGATGACGCATGATTTTATGAAATCTATTCTCGATGCGTACGATGCCAAGGTGCTCAGCGTGGTCATCACCGACCTCAACGAGAACACCTACTTTGCCAAGATCCATCTTATGTACGAAGATTCAGAATACACCGTCGACGCGCGCCCGAGCGATGCGGTGGCGCTGGCACTGCGGTCGAATGCTCCGATTTTCGCCAAAGAATCCGTGCTCAACAAACAAAGCTCCGAAGAACTCGAACAGTGGCTGGAAAATTTGAAGCCGGAAGACTTCGGCAAATTGGACTCGTAAAGACGATGGACGACATAGGCCACTCCGGTTCAACAAAGGATCAAGCACTCATCGAATACAAAGTCGATCGGGTGCTCGACGAAACCAACACGGACACGAAGATCGTCGTCCTGGCTCGGCATGACGGCCAGCAGGATTCCTTTCCGATTTGGGTCGGCGCAGCAGAGGGGCATGCGATTAAACTCGCCCTTGACACCACTATTACTCCCCGCCCGATGAGCCACGACCTCATCAAGAGTTTCATCGACCATCTGGGGATCACCGTCCGCCGTATCGTGATTGCCGACGTCAAGAACAGCACATATTACGCGATGGTGCATCTCGAGAATCACGGCGTGGAGCGCGCGGTCGACGCCAGGCCGAGCGACGCCCTCTCGTTGGCACTGCGCACGCACGCACCGATTTACATCACTCAGGACGTGTTGGCGCGACGGAGTACGGCCAACCTCGACTCATGGCTGGCCAAGTTGGACAGTAAGAACATCAAGCAGGAAGTTCAGGAACCTTGACCCATTCGCAAGTGAAGGAGCGCAGAGAGACGATGTCGACTTATCTACAGAAACCAGCTGACGTGCAAGAAAAATGGTACCTGGTCAATGCCGAAGGCAAGACCTTGGGACGCCTCGCGGCCCGGGTGGCGGGGGTGCTTCGCGGCAAGCATCGCCCAACCTTTACGCCGAACGTCGACATGGGCGACCATGTCGTGATTGTGAACGCTGAAAAAATTCAACTGACCGGTGACAAAATGGAGACCAAACTCTACCGGAGCCATTCCGGTTATCCGGGCGGATTGAAAACTGCGACCGCCAAGCACGTCTTCCGCAAAGACCCGACGCAATTACTGGTTGCAGCAATCGAAGGCATGCTGCCGAAGACACCGCTCGGCAATCATATGGCCAAAAAACTTCGCGTGTACGTGGGCTCCGCGCATCCGCACCAGGCCCAAAACCCTGAAACGATTACACTCTAATTGTCGAGACGACCGAAGAAGGAGGCGTTCTAGCATGGCAGTGGCAACTCAATATGCAACCGGACGACGGAAATGTGCGATCGCCAGAGCCTGGGTGACCGGAACGGCGGGCGACATCACGATCAACGATCAACCGCTTGAAAAGGCGTTTCCCCGTCTGACCCTTCGGCAGATCATCCAACTCCCGCTCGAACTCGCAGGCGTGGCCGGCAAGTTTTCGATCAAGGCGACCGTGCACGGCGGCGGACCGACCGGACAGGCCGGCGCGTTGCGGCATGCCATTGCCAGAGCGCTGGTCAGCCTGAACGAGCCGCTCCGCGCGCCCCTCAAGAAAGAGGGACTGTTGACGCGGGACTCTCGCGTGAAAGAGCGAAAGAAATACGGTCAGAAGGGCGCCAGAAAGCGGTTCCAATACTCGAAGCGCTAAGCGCCGGAGCCAGAATGAAGAAAAGGGAAGGCTCCCGGCCTTCCCTTTTTTTATGTCTGCAGCTATAAGATTGAGGGCTGTCGCGAAGGTAGCATGATGAGAAAAATTCGTGTCGCCATTGCAGGGGCGAGTGGATATGCCGGAGCGGAACTCGTCCGTCTCGCCGCCCTCCATCCGTATTTCGAGCTAGTCGCGGTCACCTCGGAAAAATCCGCCGGCAGCCCGGTGGCGAGCATATTCCCGAGTTTGGCCGGCCTGGTCTCGCTCTCCTTTCAAGCACTCGCGCCGGAGGCCATTGCCGAACAGGCCGATGCGGTGTTTCTGGCCCTCCCCCACACTAAGTCACTGGCCCCAGTGTCGGCCTGTATGAGAACTGGCAAATTCGTCGTCGACTTAAGCGCGGATTACCGCCTCAAAGATCCGGCTGCCTACGAACGCTGGTATCAAACTCCCCATACGCACGCGCACCTGTTGAAGGACGCGGTCTACGGACTGCCGGAGCTGCACCGCGCCGAGATTGCGAAATCCAAGCTGGTGGCCTCACCGGGCTGCTATCCCACGGCCGCCATCCTACAACTGGCTCCGCTGTTCGCCCATAATATGGTGCAGGCTCAGACCGTCGTCATCGACGCCAAGTCTGGCATTTCTGGCGCAGGACGCAGTCCCGCACTCCCCTATCATTTCCCGGAAGCACATGAATCGCTGGAGCCTTACAAGATCGGACAGCATCGCCATATTCCCGAAATCGAGCAGGAACTCGGCGGCCTTCTTCAACGCCATACCGGATCATCAACCATTGACCCTGTGTCATCGACCGTCACCTTTACCCCACATCTGGTTCCAATGAACCGCGGCATCTTGAGCACGGCCTATTGCCGCTTGAAACAACCGATGGCGCTCCCAGACATTCGCGCACTGTACAGAACGTTTTACAAGAACGAACGTTTCGTCAGGCTCTCCGAAGAGGTGGTGCCCAATCCCCGCTATATCAAAGGCTCAAACTATTGCGACATCGGCGTCTACGTCGATCAGCGCGCCGGCTGGATCGTGACTGTCGCCGCCGTCGACAACTTGGTCAAGGGTGCGGCAGGTCAGGCGATTCAAGCCATGAACCTCATGCTTGGACTGCCTGAAGAAACAGGATTGACTGCTCCTGCCGCATACCCCTAACAGCACGACAACCCTTGTGATGCATAGATCCGAATGACCACACTCAACAGCAGTGGAGTCACAGCCCCGCAAGGCTTTCTCGCTTCCGGCCTTCATTGCGGCATCAAGAAACCAGGCCTCCTCGATCTGGCACTGGTCGTGTCGGAGCGCAGCGGCCCTATTGCCGGCGTCTTTACAAACAATCAGGTTGTGGCGGCACCGGTGATTCTCGATCGCCGCCACCTTCGACGCGGAATGGGGCGCGCGATCCTCGTCAATAGTGGAAATGCCAATGCCTGCACGGGAGCGTCGGGTCTCAAGGCGGCAGAGAAAACGGCGGCGCTCGTCGCGCGAGCGCTCTGCATCCCTGTGCACGAAGTATTCGTTGGCTCAACCGGTGTGATCGGTCGCGCCTTGCCGCTTGATCGAATCGTGAAGGCCTTCCCCGCGTTGTTAAAAAATCTCAGCAGCCGTGCGGGAATGCAGGCTGCTCGTGCGATCATGACAACCGATCTCAAGCCGAAGACCGTCGTGCGCCGACAGAAAATCAACGGACGAGTCGTCACGATCGGAGGCATGGCGAAGGGATCCGGTATGATCCATCCCAACATGGCCACCATGTTGGGCTACCTCACGACTGACGCCGCCATTACAAGAAAAGCATTGCAGCAAGCCTTGACTGCAGCGGTCGGGCAATCGTTCAACTGCATCTCGGTCGACGGAGATACCAGCACCAACGACACGGTGCTTTGCCTCGCGAACGGCATGGCCAACAACCGAATCATCAAGGAAGGTACCCCGGCGTTCCGTCAATTCGTTCACCTCTTAACGGAAGCCTGCCAGCCTCTGGCACTGGCCATTTGCCGCGACGGTGAGGGTGTGACCAAAGTCGTCAAGATCGAAGTCACCGGAGCGAGGACCGTCCAGCAGGCCAGACAGGTCGCACAGAGCATCGGAACATCTAATTTGGTGAAAACCGCGCTCTTCGGCGAGGATGCCAATTGGGGCCGGGTCATGGCAGCCATCGGCCGTGCGGGAGTTCCTCTGAATCCTTCCACCATCAACGTGCGGTTCGGAGGCGTGCCCATGGTCCGGCACGGGGTTGGGCTCGGGCTGGTTGCAGAGCAGCGGATCGCGAAGGTCTTTCGACATAAGGAGTTCACCATCGCAGTCGACCTTGGCCAGGGACGACACCAGGCGTATATATGGACGACCGATTTGTCCTATGATTACATCCGTATTAACGCAAGTTATCGATCCTAGAGACAATTTGCTCGATTTGAACCTTGTAAACGACCGGACAGTATGCTAACGTTCCAAGGCTTTTGGGTTGACTAGACAGACTTCCTTCTCCGCGGTTGAGCGGAGCAGGAATAGTATTCAAATAAACTTCGACGTCTGATGACGTCGCTTGGCTTGAGAATAAGGGGGCATGCTCCCTCGCCTGTGTGAATCGGGCGCTCTGCAGGCCTTGAGGGGAGGTGAAGGCATGGGAGTAGTAGCAATCAAGGAGCTGTTGGAAGCGGGCGTCCATTTCGGCCACCAGACGAATCGGTGGAACCCGAAGATGAAGAAGTTTCTCTTCGGCGAACGCAATGGCATCTACATCATCGACCTGCAGCAGACTGTTGCGCGGATGGAACAGGCCTATGCCTTCGTCCGTGACACCGTGGCCTCAGGGCAGTCGGTCCTATTCGTGGGAACCAAGCGCCAAGCCGCGGAAATTCTTCAGGAAGAAGCCGTGCGCGCCAACATGTTTTACGTGAACCAGCGGTGGCTGGGCGGTATGCTCACGAACTTTCAGACGATCCGGCGAAGCATCGACAAGATGAAGAAGCTCGAAGGGATGTTGGCGGATCCGGCGCAACACGGCCTGACGAAAAAAGAGATCTCGCAGAAGCAGAAAGAGATCGTCAAACTTCAGAAGTTCCTCACCGGCATCAAGAACCTGCGCGGCCTTCCCGGCGCCGTGTTCATCCTCGACACAAGAATTGAGCGCATTGCGGTCCAGGAGGCCACGCGTCTCGACATCCCTGTCATCGCGATCATCGACAGCAACTGCGATCCCGACCACATTACCTATCCAATCCCAGGAAACGACGACGCGATTCGTTCAATCAAGCTGATTACGTCCCGCATCGCCGATGCGTGTATCGAGGGCGCCCATTTGCGCGCGCAACGCGACGAGGCCGAGTTCCAAGCGAGCCCTGCCGCGGTCGACAAAGGTGTCGCACCATCGCTGGCGGCGGCACCCGCGTCATAGACATCGTTTCGCACCAAGGCACCCCATTCATCAAGAGTGACGAAAAAGGACGGTTACGTATGGCTGGAGCAAGTCAATTAGTCAAAGAATTGAGAGAAAAAACCGGCGCCGGCATTCTGGATTGTCAGAAGGCTCTCCAAGAGACCGGAGACGACATCGAGAAGGCCGTTGATTACCTCCGGCAAAAAGGCCTCGCCGCGGCCCAGAAGAAATCCGGCCGCGAGACGAACCAGGGGCTGATCCACGCCTACATCCACATGGGCGGGAAGATCGGCGTCTTGATCGAAGTGAACTGCGAGACCGACTTCGTGGCTCGCAACGAAGAGTTCAAAGCCTTCGTCAACGATCTGGCGCTCCAAGTCGCAGCGGCGAAGCCCCTCTATGTCAAGCGCGAGGACATCCCCAAAGAGCTCGTCGACAAAGAGCGGGCGATCTACGAGGGCCAAGCCAAGGAAATGGGCAAGCCTCCCGCGGCCTGGCCGAAGATCGTCGAAGGCAAATTGGAAAAGTTCTACCAGGAAAGCTGCTTGATGGAGCAGGCGTTCATTAAGGACCCCGCCGTCATGGTCAAGGATCTTCTCTCGCAGAAGATTGCCAAGATCGGCGAGAACATGAACATCCGTCGCTTTACACGCTACCAACTGGGCGAAGCATGAGCTCTGCCAAATATCGGCGCATCCTCCTGAAAGTCAGCGGAGAGATGTTGGCCGGTGAGCAGGGATATGGCATCCAACCCTCCGTCCTCGAAGGTCTCGCCGGTGAAATTGCGGCCGTGGTCGCTCTCGATGTCGAGGTTGCCGTCGTCATCGGAGGTGGCAACATTTTCCGCGGAGTCGCTGCCAGCGCGTCGGGAATGGAGCGGGCATCGGCCGATTACATGGGTATGCTGGCTACCGTCATGAACGCGTTGGCCCTTCAGAACACCCTGGAACGAACCGGGATCATGACCCGGGTCCAATCGGCCATTGAAATGCGCCAGTTGGCCGAGGGCTACATCCGCCGGCGCGCAATTCGGCACCTCGAAAAGAAACGGGTCGTGATTTTTGCCGGCGGCACCGGCAACCCGTACTTCTCGACCGACACCGCCGCCGCGCTCAGAGCGATGGAAATCGGGGCCCAGGTCATCATGAAGGGCACCAAAGTCGACGGCATCTATGACGCCGACCCCGTGAAGAATCCGTCGGCCAAAAAATACACAGAAATCTCGTTCCTCTCGATCCTCAACCAGGACCTGAAAGTCATGGACGCCACGGCGATCAGCCTCTGTATGGACAACCGCCTGCCGTTGGTCGTCTTTAATCTCAAAGTGCCGGGAAACTTCAAGCGCGTGGCCTCGGGAGAACCGATCGGCACGATCGTCACCGCGGATCAGCGCTAACATCTAGTGGAGTGGCTATGTCGAACCCTGCTGCAATTCGTCAAGCCGTGACAGGGAAGATGGAAGGGGCGTTGGAACATCTCAAGCGGGACCTCGCCGGTCTCCGAACGGGCCGCGCATCGGTTGCCCTTCTGGATAACGTTCGCGTGGACTATTACGGGACCATGACGCCGTTGAGGCAAGTGGCCAATCTCTCCACGCCCGAAGCGCGATTGATCACCATCCAGCCGTGGGAGCCGCAACTCATCAAGGAGATTGAAAAGGCCTTGGCCACCTCAGGACTCGGCATCACGCCGTCGAACGATGGAAAAATCATTCGCGTGCCGCTCCCTCCCCTCACCGAAGAACGCCGCAAGGAGCTCAGCAAGATTTGCAAGAAGCACGGCGAAGACACCAAAGTGCACATCCGCGGATTCCGTCGGGATGCCAACGAAGAGTTGAAGAAACTCCAAAAAGATGCGAAATTGACTGAAGACGATTTACGGAAATCAGAGGTCGAAATCCAGAAGCTCACCGACCAGTACGTGCAGAAGATCGATGAGGCCATCAAGAAAAAAGAGCAGGAAATTCTCGAAGTGTGATCGCCGGGTCCCGTTGATTCACCGTGCTCTCTGAGTAAGACAAGCAGCCGCCACCGAAGAATTCAGTATCCGGTGCAGGCTGATCAAAATGGCCGTCCAGCACGGCCGCAGCGAGCGAAGAGGCGACGCGTACTTTCTGCCGTACGTTGAGCCTCTGAGCGACGCGAGAACAACGCTGGCGGACTTTTTCATCGGCCTGCTGACCTTGCACACGACCTACGCCACCATCAGTCTCGCCGCACTCAGCCATAATCTTTCGCAGATCCAAGGGCGCCTTTCGGGCGGCTGTGGCATCATCGCCGTCGTCAAGGCTAATGCCTACGGCCATGGCGCGGTCGATATCTCCCGAACACTGATCCGGCAAGGGATTTCACGGCTCGCAGTGGCGTCCGTCCAGGAAGGTCTCGCCTTGCGCGAAGCCGGCATCACGGCTGAGATCCTCGTCCTGGTCGACATGTTCGACGACCATGTCGAGGAACTCGTGACCCGTCGTTTGACCCCCGTCGTCACCGATCAGCGCCTGCTCCCGGCACTTGCCAAGGCGGCCGAAGCAAAACAGGTCTCGCTCCCGATTCACATCAAAGTCGATACGGGAATGAGCCGGCTGGGGTTTCCCCCAGAAGACCTGGCGACATTGCTCGATGCGCTCCTCTCGTGGAAATCCCTCCGCGTCGAAGGATTTATGACTCACCTGGCTGATGGCGACGGCAACGACCCGGCCCACACGGAACGCCAGATCGAATCGTTTCGAAAGATGCTCGACCAAGTGCGCAAGCACGGGCTGATCATCCCGGCCATCCATGCCGCTAACAGCGCGGCCATCGTCCGATTTCCTCAGGCACACTTTTCACTGGTGCGACCGGGCATCATGCTCTACGGCTATCACACGCTCCCGAACAACATCCCCGCCCCGACACTCAAGCCGGTCCTGTCTCTTCGGACGACGGTGATGCAACTGCGCACAATCCAACCGGGCGACAGCGTCAGCTACAACCGCACGTTCGTCGCAAGCAGAAAGACAAGAATCGCCGTCCTGCCGATCGGTTATGCCGACGGCTACAGCAGACGGTTGTCCAATAAGGCATTGGTGCTCATCAAGGGGCGGTGTGCTCCCGTCGTCGGTCTTGTCTGCATGGACATGACCATGGTGGATGTGACCGACGTTGGTGCCGTTCAGGTGGGCGATGAAGTGACCCTCATCGGTGAGCAGGGAGCTGAAGCCATCTGGGCCGACGACCTCGCCGAATGGTCCGGAACGATTCCCTACGAAATCCTCTGCGCCATCGGGCCTCGTATCCCTCGCGTCTATCACGAAGGCTAGACCGCACACGCACCTTACCCGACGAGTCATCACGGCTGCATCAGAACATCGCGCGAACGGACAGCCCGCCCGTGTGGTAGGTGCTGCTATACACGCCGTTCACACCCGCCCGCAAACCGGTGTTGCCACTGACAGTCCGTTGCTCGTACAGGCCGGCCTGGTAAGACAGATCGATCCCGATTCCTTTTGGTTTCAAAACGCCGATTCCTAAATTGCCGCATTGCGTCAGGCCGAAGAACGACCCGTTCTCCTTGCACAAGAGCCCCAAGCCGGTCGAAATGATGTTCACATCAGCTGAGGGAATGCCGGGATTGAACGAGAGATCCGGCATTTGATTCTGCTGATTCGTATAGCCGGCGCGTGCAGCCACTTCCCATCCTGGCATGGACTCAAGGTTCATCCACTTGTACTCCGTACCGACCATGACGCCGTACGTGCTGTGCCAATTTTGCGGCTGCGGGATCGTCGTGCCGTTGGCTAGATGGACATCGAGATTTCGCACGGATTTCCAGCCGACGTAGTCCACATCCAGTTCAATCTTCCATTCCCGCTCGTTCGTCCGAACCGGCCAGAGGGCGATTGCCCCGGTCATGACCTGCGGCAGCACCAGAGTAGCGGTCGCATCCTGCACCTTTGCCCCATTCGAAAGGAGCGCCCCGGAAAGATGGAGGGTGGCCTGACTGCGGTACACGAATCCGATATTTGCCGTGGGTTTTCCGTCACCGTTCCGGAGCGCCGTGTACAGAACGCTCGCGTTGAAACCAGCCGCCGTATCTTTTCCGTTGAGTTCAACCTTGGACCCCGCCGCCCCGAACAGAGGGGTCGCCGGCCCGCCGGGAGAAATAAACCGCTGTTCGACGTGGCCTTCACCGAATAATCCGCTGAACGTATAGATGTCTGCTCCTAAACCGACCGACAGATCGTTCGTCAATTGATAGGCCACCGTCGGTTTGATATCGAGAAGCGGCAGGGTATTGAACGTGACGGTATTCCGGAAGGGTCCGTCATCAGGCCACCTAGTCAATGATCCAAACGGCACCGTCACACCGATGCCCACGGTCAGGTCGCCCAACGCGGTCACGCCAAGATCCTTGAGATTCGCCGTCAGGTACGTATGCCCGGGTGGCGGCCAAGCCAGACTGCCGTTGCGATCACCTGTGGCATTCACCCCCGCCGTCGGAGGGTTGGAACTGGTGAAGTTCGTCGTCCCTCCCGCGAACAGAAATCCCGCCATGAACTGAACGCCGGACAATTGTGTCATCCCGGCGGGATTGTAGTGCAGCGCCGAGGGATCATCCGCCTGGGCCGAGAAGGCATTGCCCATTCCGGACGCCGCGGTCCCCTGCCCCTGAATGCGTGGCACTTGAGCTGACGTCTGATCCGGAAATGTCCCGGACCATAAGGAGACGATGCCGATCATCAAAGCAATTTTGACTAGCTCTCTCAGGCGGTTCAGTCGCACGAGACAGGTTTGGTTATCGTTGGTCACAAGCTGATCGCATTCCAAGCCCTCGTTCATTCCTTGCTCCATCTCACACGATTGTCTGGATTACACCGTTCGAAACCACGACTCCACGATCTGCTGGAGTTCATCGACATCGAACGGTTTCAACAGGTAGGCCTGCGCACCGACCCCGATGGCCTTGACGGCGGACTCCTTCGCACCGGATGCTGTCATCATGATGATTGGCAACTGCTGATCGGTTTGTCTGATCTGTCTCAATACTTCCATCCCATCGATGGAAGGAAGGCCGATATCCAGCATCATGCCGGAGTAGCGCTCCGCACGAACCGCCTCAAGGGCCTGCTTCCCATCGGCTTCGGCTCGAACCTCGTAGCCCTTGGCACGCAGACGATCCACCAGCAATTGCCGAATGTCGTTATCGTCGTCCACGACCAGGATGCGAGGGATGCCTGGATCTCTTTCGCGCACCGACTGATCGATCGGCAGCCGCAGAGGAAGGGTAAAATACAGCTCGGCTCCTCCCTTCGGCCCGTTGCGGGCTTGAATTGAGCCGCCGTGCAGCTCGACGAGAGTCCGGACGATCGACAATCCGAGCCCCAATCCTTTGACCCCGGTCCTGGATTGCTTGATTCGGAAGAAAGGATCGAAGATTTTATCGAGATGCTCCGCCGGAATTCCCGGTCCGGTATCACACACGGAGATTCCTGCATGCCGGGGACCATCCTGTTCGACCGTCACCGCGATGCGCCCCTCTTCCGGCGTGAACTTCATCGCATTCTGTAACAGGTTGATGACGATTTGGAACAGGCGATCTCGATCCGCCCACACAAGGAGCGGAACGGCCGGGTACTGGGATTCCAGATGTTGCCGTTTCGCCTGGGCGAGGGGGCGAAGCTGTTCGATCACGTCGGCTACACACTGCCCCACATCCAGCTCGGCAGGCATCAGTTCGAGTCTGCCGGTTTGAATCCTCGTCCGGTCCAGCAGGTCTTCGATCATCCGGATCAATCGTTCCGAATTCTCCAAGATCCTTGCCAGATAGCGCTGCTGTTTTTCATTGACCGGCCCCGTGAGCCCATCGAGCATGTTCTGCAGAAACCCCTTGATCGAGGTGAGCGGTGTTTTCAGCTCATGCGACACGTGTGAGAGAAATTGCGATCGTAATCGATCCGCCTGCTCCAGTTCGGCGGTCCGCTCACGCACTTTCACTTCGAGGCCGACATTCAACTCCTCGATCTGCTGATAGGCCGACACATTGTCCAGCGCGATGGCGACCTGATGGGCGAAGGTGATCAATAACTCGAGATCCTCGTCGGTCAGGCTGTGCTCCTGCATCCGCCCCACCATCATGCTTCCGAGAATCCGATCTTTTGCTTTCAACGGCACAGCCATCAGCGATTTGGTTCCGGTCACCTGCACCAGATGCTGATTCAGTGGGTGCAGCCGTTCCCACACCGCGCCTACGTCGCCGATGAGCAGCGGCTTGCCCTGCAACAGCACCATTCCCTCCGGACTGAGGGGATCCGAAACCTGAATTTCTCTGGCCCTCGCAAATTCCTGGATCTCCTGAGACACGCCGACAACGCGGGCATCCATCGCGACCCGTCGAACAGGATCGAAAAAGGAGATCATCGCCCGATCGTAGCGGAGATCGCGCGTGAGCGTCTCCAACACCTGCTGCAATAAGGCCTCGCGATCCAGCGTGGAGCTGAACAACAACCCGGCGCGATGGAGCACGGTCAGATGATTGACCTTCCGGCGCAGTTCAACACGTGTCTGTTCCTGCTCCAGATACGCTTCCCGGAGCTCTTCGTGGCGGGACTCAACGAAATTGATCTGCTCCTGGATTAACGCCTCTCGCTGGCGGCTCTCCCTGTGAAGACGCCGATTGATGAGCATCCCTGACGCCAGGACGGGAATCAGGCCTGCCAGGAGTACTTCTCCAAGGCTCATCGACGGATAGGCCAGGCGCGTGACGACCGATGTCAGCACACCGGCTCCGATCCCCCAGAAAGCCCAGGACAGATGCTGCTGCGACTGGGCCTCCCAGCGGACTTCCCATTCGCAGTAATCGTCTCCCTTCACAATGCATGCACGATCGCTCACCCGAGATGGTGGAAGCCGATGGAGCCGGGGCGGCACCATCTCGATCCGTCCCTTCGACGATTCGCAAATCTGCGCCATACAGGCTTTTCGATAGGGCCCGAACTGCTCGTAGATCCGGTCGGTCAGGGTCAGCCTGAGCACGGCAGAAGAATCCGTCACGTTGATCACGGAATACTCGAGGCCCTTGGCGAACTTCTGTGCAAAATACGGGTACATGCGGTGAATCTGCGCAAGACTGAACGGGCGCCCCAGGGTCTGAATCAATGGAGAAATGTGTTTTTCCCGGCCGACGTTCTGATGAAAGGCGGGATCACCGGACAATTGTCGACAAAACTCTCGTAGATAGGATGTGAATTCATAGGAATAGCTGTTCCAGACATTCTTCAACTGTCCGGGAGTCACATGGTAGGCGGAATCCCGGACGCGGTCATTGATGAGCCGGCACAGTTCAGCCGTTGATTGCCCGGCAGATTCGACCCCCCGTGACCGTCTGATCAGCTCTTCCAGATATTCCACGTTGTCACGTACGATCATGCCGCTGACGTCACGAATGCGTTCGCCCTGTTCGTCAACGCCGAATGGCACGAACTGCATGAAGGGCCGATCAAGAATGGTTTGCTCTGGAGGGAACAATTCCATCGTCACGGACATCGTCGACTCATCCTGCTTGAATGACTCGCACCGGGCGTCACCGAAAGAAGGCCCGCAATTGTGCACCGCCGCTGATTGGAGAGTAAAGGGCAACCGCGTCCTGCGGGCTTCGAACGCCCATTGATACGATGAGCAACCAGTATGATCTGGAGCTGCCAACCCATGCCGTGTGTGACTTGGCCATTCAAGCGCAGCGACGGCACAAAAGCCTCTTGCAGGATGCTCAAAAAGGCCGTCCGGCAAGGCCGCAGCGAGCGAAGAGACGACGCGTACTTTGTGCCGTACATGGAGTCTCTGAGCAACGCGAGAACGCCGCTGGCGGACTTTTTCAGCATTCTGTTACGCGTTGATGTTGATTTCGAGATTCTTGGGATAAATCTTCCACGGCATCCAAGGCTCGCGCTCCATGAATTCCTGGAGCTGCTCCAGCTCGCGCTTGAACGTCTCAAACGCCTGGACGGCCATGACATACCGCTCCGGATGCGCCTCCTCACGCAGAGCCAGCCTCGTCAAATCGGCGATCAGCGGCGCGCGCGGAGTATTCAGCATAAAATTCGTATTGACCAGACGTTGGTAGACATCCAGCTGATCCCGCTTTCCATCGTGATACACACGGACAGGCAACACGTAGGTCCACAACTGGTAGTTCCAGAGGAATGTCCCGACCAGCTCATGCTGGACCGAAGCCAGATACATGCAGGAGGCGGCTACTCGCGCGAGCTGGGAAAGCGTCACCTCTGCGGAAGTGAACGGCAGTCCATTCGGCAAGGCGCGGTTCAACCCATCAACCCACTCGCAGATCGCGCGATCACCACGAACCGCGGCATCATTCCCGTAATAGATCGCGAGGTACCGGGCGGCGTGGCGATGCATGACGTCATAGAGAGCCCGCAGATTGTCTTCGGTCGGCGCGGCAAACCCCGCATGGAGCACCTTCCGCTTGATGGCGTAGGCTTCAGGATCCCAGGCTTGCACATCGAACCCGCGCACCGTGTCGCTAAAGAGCCGATACATTTCCTCATGGCCGTAGCTGAAAACCGCTTCAAAATCCCCGCCCGGCACGAGCTGCGATTCGGTGCACAGCCTATTGCTCGCCTGCGTCCCGAACACGTGTGGCCAGAGCAGGCGGCAGAAGGGATGCCGCTCAGGAAGGGTGTTGCGCGTCACGATGGAGACGGCTTCGCCGCCGATGAGATGGACCCAGTTCCAGTGGCGGATAAGGCTGGTGTGGTTGGACAACGCACAGAGCGCGATCTTTCTGGCGATTGGCCAGGCCGGATCGGCAGGACGAGTCAGTCCGATCTCCGATTTGATCGTGACTGGAACAAGCCGTTTGGTATCGGCTTCGAGCTGAAACGTGACGCGCGCCCCTAAGCGGAAGAGGCCTGGTCTTGGCTGATATTCACCGAGATGTACCAAATCCCATTCGAAGGACCCATCGGCGTCGGATTTCTTGAGGTACCCGGCAAATGGTCCCCTGACCGCCAACCCCCCGAGATCGGGACTACCATCCACATCGAGATCAAGCGGCAGTGCCGGAGGTTCCAGCACCTCTTTGACCGTCTTGTTGTGCCGTTTCGCAGCTTTGGCAACGGCATGGCGATGTTGTTCCGTATACGCAAGGCCGAGGGCGGTTTGCGGATTGGGATCGATGGACGGAAGGCCCGATAGCATCGGAGGATACAGACGATTGAGCAGCATGAACAGTCTTGAAAACATCCGCCGCAGGAGGTATCGAAATCGAGGGTACTGCTCATCGGAGGGTGTCCGTTCCCCTACCAGCACGCCGTTGATCGTAATTGATGGATAGACCTGCGAAATAGGAACAGCCTTGAGCGGGCGCTGGTCCTTGTTGAGACGGACCACATCCAGATCCTGATTGGTCGAGAACTTGAACGCGGCGATCCATATCCACAGCTTGCTCCGCATGGCCCACCGGAGCTGCTTCATCGCACTCATCCCCGTTCGCTCCTCGATGAATGTCCGGATCGATCGATCGTCACCCACATAGAGAAGGCAAGCGCCATACCCCTACACTCCCATGAGGCGTGCGACAAGCAATGCGGCAAACGAGGGGAATTATGGGCTCATACACCGTTCGTTCCAACGGAAACGCCGTTGAATCGAGCGAGGAGGTATCACATGAGATACACGCGCGGGAGAAAGGATACAGTGAGGGGGCAACAGAACCGGTCCCGCTGGTCTAGGTCCTTACTTTTCGTTTGAGGCGCCGTTCGACACTCGCCACCTTGCTCGACAAACGGCCGGAATGGCCCTTCCGGTAATCAATCTTGATCGAACAGGAAATGCGGCGGCAGTCTCGCTTCATTCGTTGGAAGCAGCGAGTCACAACCCGCATCACGTCGTCCCATTCCCCTTCGAGAACGGTGCCCATCGGATTCAATCGATAATTCACTCCGCTTTTATCGATGATGTCCAGTGAGCGAGCCACGTACTTCCCGACGCTTTCACCTTTTCCGAGCGGTGACATACTGAATTCGAGTAGCACCATGAACAGTTACTCCTTGCTATCAGCTGTCAGCGATCAACTCTAAGGTTTTGCCCCTGACGCCTCACCCTTGACGCCTGACGTCACGCTCTGCTTCGCACGTTCATCAAGCCAGACTTTCGGATATTGCACTTTCCCCAAGAGTCGGAACCCGTCCAATGCCTCGCGCAACATCGTGCGGCGTTTTTCGGCATCCGGCTCGTTGGCTTTGGACTGTTCCCGCAACAGGCCGAGCCAGTCAACAAATGCCACAAAGTCATGGTCCAGAATCCGTTCGAGGTCTTCCTTGATGAATGCCGAGAGCGCCGGTGCCATGCCGCTCGTGCTGATCGCCACGCGCACATGCCCCGACGCAACGACCGCCGGCATGTTCACAGTCGACGATTCCGGCTGATCGACGGACCAGAGGAGAAACTTCTTCTCGCGCGCCTTGGCGAACAGGGAACTGGAGAATTCCTTGTCTCCGCGCACCATATTGAGAACCAGAATCGCGCTTTCCAGATCCGTTTCTCTAAAATGACGCCCCCGGTGAACGATCTTCGCCGAGGCCGCTAATTGCTTAAGCTGGTCATGCAGCGAGGGTGCAACCACTGTGACTTTGGCGCCGGCCTCCAACAAACGTTGGGTTTTTTCTGCGGCCTCTTCGTCTCCACCGAGCACGAGGACGGGATACCCTCTGACATCGAGTGTGAGGGGGAAGCCAGGATTTGCTGCCATGGTGAATCCTCCAGTTCCAAAGAAGGGACATCATACAACAGAGCCTTTTCCAGCGTAAACCATGCACTCCCCTTTTCTTTTCCACATCGGTATAATGCGCCGTTTCTGAACCACCCTTCACGGATTGGAGTTTCCTGATGGCCGGACAGAATCTCCGCACCCTCGGCTTTGCCGGGAGCATTATCGGCCTGTCGGCGCTCGCAGCCTGGCTCGGCCTCGCCCACAGTTGTGACCCTCAACAGGGTGAAGCCGTCATCGCAGGCCAGGTCCTGATCAGTCCGACACTGGCCGACCAGGTGCGTCCAAGCGATGTGTTGTTTGTGATTGTGAAGCGCCCCGGAGGGACGCCGAGGCCGGTCGCTGCGAAGCGGATCGAGAGCCCGAAATTCCCCGTCCCGTTCGAGATCACCAATGCCGACGTCATGGTGCAAGGTTCGGAACTGCGTGGGATGGTGGACGTGATTGCGCGATTGGATCGAGACGGCCAGGCCGGCCCAGCTCAGCCGGGCGACATTGAAGGACGGTATGCGAAGAACCCGACGCTGCCGGGCGGGCGAGACTTCGAAATTATCTTAGATAAGGTGCACGAGTAGTGAAGTCGGAAGGAACGTGTTGAGGCTTGGGTGAGGAGAGTCGATCGCTCAGCACGTTACGGTCCGGAGGAATCTGTATCCAGCTCCATATTCCAGTACAGGTAATCCCGCCAACTCTCCGGCGTGTTTCTGATACCAATGGTAATGGTGACGATCGGACTCCAGCGCGGTTTCACCGGCCGCTTCATCAAACGCATGCCGGCTTCCTCGGGGGTGCGTCCGCTCTTCTTGTTGTTGCAGCGCCAGCAGGCCGTGACGATATTCTCCCATGTCTTGCGCCCGCCTTTGGCGATCGGCACGACATGGTCGAACGTGAGCTCTTCCGTTCTGTACTTGCTGCGACAGTATTGGCAGGTATACCCGTCTCTGGTGAAAATATTGATACGGGAGAACTTGACCGCCCGATGGCTGTCTTTCAAGCGGACAAGCTTGAGGAGCCGCATGACGGCCGGAAGCTTAAACGAGATGGAGACCGCATGCACCTCGCGGTCATAAACCTCGAGGACTTCGACCTTTCCTTGCCATAGGAGCGCGATCGCTTTTTGCCAATGGACAACACGCAGGGGTTCATAGGTCGAATTGAGCAGGAGGGTCATTTCCATAGAGTGGAATCCTCATTCCCAACCGAGGCTCCTTGTCTGAGAGGGCCTTCTATCGGTCTGGGTACGCTCTGGTATTTGTATGCCACAAGACCCCTGTAAAATCAAGCGGTGGGCTGTTATGCCGGCCCTCCCAAGGATTCGGTCCGGCCGCCGCATGAGGATCCATGTCTGATTTTGTAACTGTCGCCTCCACCGAGGAGCTTCCCCCGGGAACAGGAAAAACGGTGGAGGTCCATGGAGTTTGGATCGCCCTGTTTAACGTCGGCGGCTCCTTCTATGCCATCGACAACACCTGCCCCCATGCGGGAGGCCCGCTCGGAGAAGGCTATCTGACCGGCGAAGCCGTCGAGTGTCCATGGCACGGATGGGAATTCAACGTCTGCACCGGGGAACGAACAGGCAACCCCAACTTCACAGTGACCTGCTGCCCCGTTCGCATTGAAGGCAATCAGGTCCAGGTCGCCCTGCCGCCGGGCTTCAAGTAGGACCGAGAATCTTGGGACCGGCTTGCGCAGGCGCAGCCGGTTGATCCGAGTCGTCCTCCTTCGGGGTGACGCCATCAGCCGGAAGCGACGCGGCATTCACCTTCTTCAACGACAGATTGGCGTGCCAGATAAATTCCCGCTCAAACCATTGCCCGGTCTTCCCTTGATCCCGCAACTGCACGCGGACCTCATAGAGATCGCCATCGACTTGTTTCACCCGCCATTCACCGAGCCGCGCGTTCAGACCGCGATCCTTCATGGACCGCACATGCTCGGTCATGGCTTGCAGGATCGTCGGATAGCCCTGCGCCCGATGCGTCTGCACCATCGCCAAGGCATCCGCCTCCCGCCGATCGATCAACGGGTTGATGGTCGGAGGCTTGCTCCATATAAAATAGGCCGCGCCGAGCACAAGAATCGCCACGACGACATAATGAATGATCTTTACCATGGAGCGGAATCGCCTGCACGGGCATCACTTGCATGCATGATGGGCATCATAGGAAGAGCGCTCGCTCGAAGTCAATCTGCCCTGATCTGAAGCACTCGAAATGAGCGTTTTATCTGCAGGCTGTTCAAAAGGGCCGACCCTTCTCACCCGCCCAGCCCTGGGCGCGCCAAGACGCGCCTCTACCCCCTGAAGGCCGCAGCGAGTGAAGGGCCGAGGAGGTACATACCAAGCTTCGCTTGAACCGCTCGCTTCGATCACATGCGAGCGGATAGGTACTTGGCCTCCAGTAGGATCGGTACGTTGAGGACTTGAGCGCCGCGAGAACGCCGCTGACGGACCTTTTCAACAGCCTGCTAGCGGCTTGTGCGAGCGAAAGCCCGTATGCTACAAGTAGCGCTGCCCTTGAGCAGTCTAATTGTGAGCAGGACACCAGATGAAATTCTTTTTATACGGCGATAATCTCAATCCGACTCAATTGAAGCGGCGGGCCCCGGAACACCAGTTCCTGATGCTGGCAACCCTGCCCGACCATACGATCCAGTTCTCCCGCTGGTCGTCGCAATGGCGGTGTGGACTGGCCACCGTCGCCCCCTCGCCGGGCGAAAAAGTCTGGGGAGCCGTCTTCGAAGTCACCGACGAAGACCTCAAGATTATGGACAAGTTCGAAGACGACGTGCCGCAAGGGGCCTTCCGGCACGTCCAAGTGACCGTCGTCACGGAAGCCGGCGAAAAAATGCTGGTCACCACCTACGCAGCCACGCCGATCGGCAAATTCAAACCCAAGAATCACTATCTGGATTGGGTCATGAAGGGCCTCAAGCAGTGGAAGTTTCCGGAAGAATGCATCGAACAGTGGCAGTCGTTTCGTCCACAATGAAGCAGGGAAGCAATCAGCCTTCAGCGATCAGCCGAACAACTTCCCGGCCCTAACAGCTGAGAGCTGACAGCTGACCGCTGACGGCTCTTCGAATCAAGGAGATTTCATGCCAAAGCCGAAATACCACATCGTCGTCTGCACCAATGCCCGTCCCCCCGGCCACCCCAAGCCGTCTTGCGGAAGCGCGGGCTCAGCTCAATTGCTGATGGCCTTTAATATGGGTCTGATGCAGAAAGGCATCATGCCTGGTGAAGTCCTCGTCACCGGTTCCTCCTGCCTCGGCCCCTGCGAGCAAGGCCCGACCGTCGTCGTCTATCCCGACAACACCTGGTATTCAAAGGTGACGGAAGCCGACGTGGCGACCATCATCGACGAGCACATCAAGGGCGGCAAGCCGGCGGAAAAACTCAACCCCGATGCAGTCTGGAAGTAAGAAAAAGCCGCCACGTTCAGCGTACTATAAATAAATGGGAAGTTACGCCGCTCAAGAACATAAAGCCCACGCACCCAGGAAGGTGGGCTGCATGGTCATCACCTGCAGCGACACCCGCACGCCCGAAACTGATACCAGCGGACAGTTGATCCAGAAACTGCTCAAGGAGCAGGGCCATACCATCGTCGCCTACCATCTTGTTAAAGACGAACCGGCGCAGATCAAAGGTCATATCGCCGAGGCAATCGCCAACGAGGCGGTGCAAGCCATCATCATTAATGGCGGGACCGGAATCTCACGAAGGGATTCGACCTTCGAGGCAGTCGATGCGATGCTGGAAAAACGGCTGGATGGATTCGGCGAGGTCTTTCGCTTTCTGACGTATCAGGACATCGGTTCCCCGGCCATCATGAGCCGGGCGACTGCCGGCATCATCAAGGGCCGCGTGCTCTTTTCCACGCCAGGATCTGAAAACGCCGTCCGGCTGGCGATGGAGAAACTCATCCTTCCGGAACTCGGCCACCTGGTCAAAGAACTCACGAAATAGGTGAAGAGTGAGGAGTTAGGAGTGAGGGGGTACTCCTGACCTGTTCGGACCGCGCACTTCTCTTTTTTGCCGCTTACTCCTCACTCCTCACCCTTTACTCTGTGCCGCCGTCAGTCCTGCATAATCTTCGGTTCCGAATACTCCATCACCGGGGGAAGCTTCGATTGCGCATACCGCTTGTAGAACATCAGCAGATCCC
>DATIFR010000186.1:0-1153 GCA_035455145.1 Nitrospira sp. | reverse complement strand
AATTTGGACAAAAGCGGCTCACAAGCATCTGCACTACGGATTATAAGTGAATGGATTGCATTTGAAACGGCGGTCCGCAGAGTGGAAGAAAAATCGCGATCTGTACGCGAGAGAATGCCCGAGACGCTAAAAGCCCG
The DNA here is from genome assembly GCA_035455145.1 of Nitrospira sp. Lineage (GTDB taxonomy): Bacteria > Nitrospirota > Nitrospiria > Nitrospirales > Nitrospiraceae > Nitrospira_C. The sequence goes on along the minus strand of DATIFR010000186.1, from coordinate 1,016 downwards.
TCTTGGTGCGCTCCGTGAGATACATCGAAGACCTGTATCTGAGAGTGGCAGCCATGGCCCATTGATGGAGTGCGCCGAATAGCGAGGGCGCTCTGTTATTCGCTGACAGTGCGCACCACGTTTGCAATTGGTCGTGTACTGACTGTACCGATTCCAAGCTCCTTCATGATCGCCGCGTCATATTCCGGTAGCGTCGTCAGGGGGTCTTTCGACCGAACCTGCACGATTTTGTAGCCTCCCGCCTTGAGCTGAGCCAAAAGCTCTGGCAGTGCCAGTGAGGTCGGGTGCTGGAAGTCGTGTAGTAGGACAATGCCTTTGCCACGCTTCTTTAATTTGGTCATCACGGAGACAACCACTTGTTCGGCTTTGCGAATCTTGAAGTCGAACGAGTCCATATCGGTCGAAAAAATGCCGACGTTTCGCGTCCCAAGATAGGTGAGCATCTCCGGCGGGCTCCGCAGCCCCGGGAAGCGAAAAAACGATGCCTCGGACGTTCCCAATGCCGCCCGGACGGCGCTGGCGCCTTTCTCGAATTCTTCCTTGGCCTGCTCGACAGGCAATTTCGACAAATCGACATGTGACCAGGTATGCGATCCGACTGTGTGTCCCGCCGCGACTACCTGTTTGAGGATTTCGGGATGCCACATGGCATGCTTGCCGATGGGAAAGAACAGGGCCTTCGTACATTGATCTGCAAGCGCCTTGAGGACCGCCAAAGTATTACCCGGCCACGGGCCGTCGTCGAAAGTCAGCACCACCTCGCGTTCGCTAAGGAAATCGTAAGCCTTGAATTGCTCAAAGCCGAAACCAGGGCCGCCGGCGGTATCGATTTCGACGACGCGAGAGACACCAAGCGCATCCGGATTCTTGCAGGCTGGCCTCGGCGAGGTGGCATTGAGGATCGGGGATTCCGGAGCGGTCGCGCGCGGTGGAGAAACGACTGGCGGCGTCGGAGCTGATGGTGTCAGCGGCGCCAACTGCACGGCGATCTGACGCGAGGAGAGCGTGCCGGTTAT
>DATIFR010000185.1:0-39332 GCA_035455145.1 Nitrospira sp. | reverse complement strand
CCAATCCGCTTTGAGCCCTCCAAGTCCCTCGACAAAGACACGCAGGAATGCCCCGAAGCTGGCGGCCTTCGATGCGACGGCCATGAACGCGGTGACCGAGGTCGGCGCGCCTTCATAGACATCCGGCGTCCACATGTGGAAGGGAACAACGGCAAGTTTGAAGCCGAATCCCACGACCAACAGAATCGTGGCAATCAAGATCATGGGGTCCTCGAATCCACGAGTGCCGATTGCCGCGGCGATTGAGACCAGCTTGGTGCTGCCGGCGAAGCCGTAGAGGAGCGAAATGCCGTAGAGGAGCAATCCGGATGAGAAGGCACCCAACACGAAATACTTGGCCGAGGCCTCCAACGAACGCGGCGAGGACCGTTTGAGTCCGGCCATGACATAGAGTGAGAGCGACATCAATTCTGTGCCCAGATAGATCGTCAGGAGATCGGCGCCGGAGACCATTACCATCATGCCGGAGAGCGCCAACAGGATAAATCCGTAGTATTCCCCGAGATGCAGCCGTTCGGCCTTGAGATAGGGGAGCGACATCAGGATGGTCAGGCCCGTCACACCGTAGAGCAGCAGTTTCCAGAAGCGTGCATATCCGTCGACCACGACGAGATCGCTGAATGCAAACACGCGCATGTTCAACACGCTGATCTGTCCCCCCGTCAGACCGATACAAAGGGCCAGGGCTGCGAGGCTGAGCCAGGCGAGGAGGTGTTTCTTCGATGAGGGCGTCACCGGATCGAGTGCCAGCACAAGACAGGCTGCTGCCACGATGATCAGCTCGGGAAGAATCACCAGTAGGTCCGTGCCATACGAGGTCATGGCTTGCTCGATTCCTCGATCTGAAGATCACGTGAGGTCACGGCAACAGGAAGAGGGTGTGCCGCTGAGGGGTGCGATATCGGCGCCACTTTTGTCCGAGCCATAGCGTCTAACGTTTTCGTCACGCTCGCATGCATCCGGCTGACGAGGGGATTCGGGTAGAGGCCGATCCAAAATACCAGCACGACGAGCGGCGCCAAGGTTGCCCACTCACGCCGGCTCAAGTCTTTTAAGTTGGGAAGATGATGCGGCGAGGGAATGCCGAAGGCGACGCGTTGAACCATCCAGAGGAGATAAGCTGCCGCGAGAATAATGCCCAGCGAGGCAAAGGCCGTCGCGGTCTTGCTCCAGAGAAATGTCCCGATGAGCACGAGAAATTCACCGACAAAACTGTTCGTGCCGGGCAGGCCGAGCGAGGACAACGCAAAGATGACGAGCAATGTGGCGTACTGCGGCATCGGCTTGGCTAGCCCGACGTTGTCGGCGATCATCCTGCTGTGGGTGCGCTCATAAATAATGCCGACACAGAGAAAGAGGGCGCCGGTTGTAATCCCATGGTTGACCATCTGCAGCACCGCCCCTTCGATCCCCTGTTGGTTGAGTACGAACAGGCCCAGCGTCACGAATCCCATGTGGCTGACGCTGGAGTACGCGATCAATTTCTTCAAATCGGTTTGGGCCAGCGCCATATAGGCGCCGTAAATGATCGCCACGATCGACAGCAGGGCCATGACCGGCGTCATGTCCCGGCTCGCATCCGGCAGCATCGGCAAACTGAAGCGCAAGAATCCGTACGTGCCCATTTTCAACAGGACGCTGGCCAAAATCACGCTGCCGGCAGTGGGAGCTTCGACGTGGGCGTCCGGAAGCCAGGTGTGGAACGGGAACATGGGAACCTTGACGGCAAAGGCGGCAAAGAATGCCAGGAACAACCACATCTGGAGCGAGGCCGGGTAGGTGACCTGACTGAGCGCGAGGATATCGAACGTATGCCCTCCGTAAAAATACAGGGCGAGAATCGCGACGAGGAGCAGGACGCTGCCTGCGAGGGTATAGAGAAAGAATTTGATGGCGGCATATAATCGATTCGGCCCGCCCCAGACCCCGATCAGTAAATACATCGGAATCAGCATTACTTCCCAGAACACGTAAAACAGCACGAAGTCCACGGCGACGAAGACACCCAGCATGGCCGCCTCCATCAGCAGAAGCATGGCCATGAAACCGCGGATCCTCGTCGTAATCGCGTCCCACGAGATCAAGACGCAGAGCGGCATCAGGGCGGCAGTCATGAGCACTAACGGCAGGCTGATACCGTCGAGCCCCAGGCTGTAATGAATCGGCGGCGAGTGAATCCAGGTCACGTGCTCGGCAAATTGCATTTGGCTCGACGAAGGATCGAATAGCCACCAGAGGGGTAGCGCCAACAGGAAATCGGCGACGGTCACTGCGAGCGCAATCAGCCGAGCGGACGAATCCTTGGCCAGATAGAGTACGCTGGCCCCTGCCAGCGGCAGGAGGATCAGCAGAGTCAGCCAGGGAAATCCGCCGGATTGCATGAGTCCTCAGAACATCATAAACAGGGTTAAAACCACGACGGCGCCCAGCGCCATCCCTAACGCATAATGTTGGGTCTGTCCGCTCTGAATGAGCCGCAGAAGCCAGCCTCCCCATGCAATGGCCCGCGCAACGCCATTCACCGTGCCGTCAATGATCGCGACATCGATCCCCTTCCACAGCCCCGTTGCCGCGTCAAAAGTCGGGCGGACGATGCTTCGATCGTAGGCTTCATCCACGTACCACTTGTTGAGCGAAAGCTGATAGGCCGCTTGCCATTGTCTGGCCCAGCGATCGGGGAGCGAGGGATTCAAGACATAGACGTAATACGCCCCGGCGATGCCGAGCAATCCCATGGCCGTGGCAGCTATCATGATGAAGATTGCGCCACTCCCATGATTCGAACCGCCGCCCGATTCGCTCGCAAACATCGGTTCGAGGAACTCCGGAATACCGAGGTAGCCGGTTACGATGCTGAGGGCCGCCAGGACGATCAATGGAACGGTCATGTCTAGCGGCGGCTCATGCACATGCGCCGCATGGTGATGATCGACATGCGAGGGACCCCAGAAGGTGACGAAGACGAGCCGGAAGCTATAGAAGGCCGTCATGAGAGCCGTCAACAACCCTAACACTGTCAACACTTGCCCCAGCGTGCCGGATGACCAGGCCGAAACCAGCAGCTCGTCTTTACTGAAAAAGCCGGCTGTCAGGGGAAAGCCTGCCAGCGCTAGGGAGCCGATCACAAAGGTCCAATAGGTGACGGGAAGCTTGTCTTTCAGGCCGCCCATCTTTCGCATGTCCTGTTCATGGTGCAAGGCGATAATGACCGAACCGCAACCTAAGAAGAGCAGAGCCTTGAATGCCCCGTGCGTCAATAAGTGATAGATCCCAGAGGCATAGGCCCCCAACCCGCAGGCCATTATCATGTAGCCGAGCTGGCTAATCGTCGAGTACGCCACGACCCGTTTGATATCGGTTTGCGTCAACGCAATGGTCGCACCGAGCACCATCGTGAGGGCACCGACGATCGCCACAACGGTCATGGCTGCCGGAGAGAGGTTGTAGATCGGCGCCAGCCGCGCAACCAGAAAGACACCGGCGGTGACCATCGTTGCCGCGTGAATGAGGGCCGAGATCGGCGTCGGGCCTTCCATGGCGTCCGGCAACCAGACGTGCAGGGGGACTTGCGCAGACTTTCCGATCGCGCCGGTAAACAGCAAGAGGCAGATCACGGTAAGGACCGGCACATCCCAACTGCCTCCCAGCGGTCCGAGGACATTGATCATGCGTCCTGCTGCGTCATGAACCTTCCCGAAGACATCCGAGTAGTCCAGTGAATTGAAGGTGGTCCAGATCAGCAAGAGACCAAGGAGAAACCCAAAGTCTCCCACCCGATTGACGATGAACGCTTTGGTCGCGGCTGCGCAGGCCGACGGACGTTCGTACCAATGCCCGATCAGTAGATAGGAGCAGAGCCCGACGGCTTCCCAGAAAACGAACAGTTGCAGGAAGTTGTCGGCCAGCACCAGCATCAACATGGAGAAGGTAAACAGGGCGATATAGCAGAAGAACCGGGCATAGCCCGGTTCTCCCTGCATGTATCCGATCGTGTAGATGTGGACGAGCGCGCTGACGGTTGTGACGAGCAGCAGCATGACCGCCGTGAGCCGGTCGATCGTCAAGCCGATATGAATGTCGAGTGTGCCGGAGGTGAGCCAGGTATAGAGACGAAACGTTGTATGGTGCCCATCCGCGACATCGATAAAGGCGAAGATGGAGAACAGAAATGACAGCACGACGGCAGGCACCGCCACGAGATGAGCCTTGTCCTTGATCCAATGGCCGAAGAGCCCGAGGATCAGGAACGAAGCCAGCGGAAGCAGAGGAATGAGTTCGTACGTCATAAAATTCTAGGAGCGTAGAGCTGATAGCGAATGGCACAAGCGTTTGCTCCTCGCCTGTGCTATGCGCCATGAGCTATAGGCCATCGGTTCCCTGCTTACCATTTCAACAACTGAAATTCGTCCACGTTGATGGTGGACTTGGCCCGGTGCAGGGCGATGATGATCGCCAACCCGACGGCGACTTCGGCCGCGGCGACGGTGAGGGCGAAGAACACGAAGACCTGTCCGGCGACGTTGTGGAAGTACTCCGAAAATGCGACGAAGTTGATGTTCGTCGCATTCAACATCAATTCCACTGACAGGAGAATGATAATAATGTTGCGTCTGATGAGCACGCCGACTACGCCGGTCAGGAACACGATGGCGCTCAGAATAAGATAGTAGGACAAGGGAATGGTCATGATTCCTTCGGCTCCAGCAGGTCTCGCTTGGCGAGAATGATGGCCCCGACCATGGCCACGAGGAGAATCAGCGAGGCGACTTCAAACGGAAACAGGTAGGTGGAGTACAGTACGTCGCCCAACGCTTCCGTATTGCCGATGCCCTCAACGGCGGTCTCGGTGTTGGCCGGAGCGGGCGGGATCGCCTGTCCCTTCACGAGCGAGAGCATGACGGCTTCGACGACCAGCGTCAGTCCAATGACAGCGGCGACAGGCCATTGCTGGTGGTAGCGGTCGTCCTGATGGAGGTTGAGCAGCATCACGACGAAGAGGTACAGCACGAGAATCGCCCCTGCGTAGACGATCACCTGGACGGCGGCGAGAAACTCGGCGTGGAGGGTGACGTAGAGCCCGGCCACGTGGAAGAACATGATCAGGAGCGAGAGCGCGCTGTAGATAGGGTTTCGCAGCGCGACGACCAGCATCGAGGAAACTGCGATAACGAGAGCAAAATAAAAAAAGAAGACCTGTTCCATCATTCCGGGGTGCTATGTCGTTCCAGATCGAAGGCAGTCCTTTTCCCGGTTGGCTGCCTCGATGGCCCGCCGGGCGGTCTCGCCACGTTCAGTTCGGTTTCTGTGGCACATGACCGAACGCGACGTTGAAGAAGGCCACGTTCGGATGTTGCAGCTCCAACCGCTTCTCGCGAACTGGGAATGATCGATCGCCAATCGCGAGCAACTGCTGTTTGTTCAAATGCAGCTGGCGCTTGTCGTACACGGCCCACTCGAACTCACGGGTCATGCCAAGCGCGTCCACGGGACAGGCGTCGACGCACATCCCGCAGAACAGGCAGCGGGTCATGTCCATATAATATTCTTTGGCGTAGCGCTTGGTCGGTTCGCCCGGCACTTCGGCGCTGACGACGCGGATAACGCGTGACGGGCAGGCCGCCTCGCAGAGGTCGCAGCCGACGCATTTTTCCGTTCCGTCATCGTAGCGGAGCAGGGCCAACATCCCGCGATAATTATCCGGCAGCATCCGCTTCTCATGGGGGTACTGCAGCGTAATGGGCCTGTACCGGAGCAAATGGGACATCGTCGCCTTCATTCCGACGAGCAATTCGTAGAAGACGATTGTTTTCAGCCATGCTGTGAAGCGCTGCATAACCAATCTTTCGTCGCTCCCTGTCCTAGGTTACCTGGGGAATAAGTAGACGGCGATCGACGTCACGACGATGTTGCCCAAGGCGATGGGCAACATGACCTTCCAGCCGAACTTCATCAGTTGATCGTATCGAAGACGGGGCAACGTGGCGCGCAGCCAGAAAAACAGGAACAGGAAGAAATAAGCCTTCACCGTGAACCAGGCGATGTTCTCGACCCAGGCGAGTTGCTCCAGCCCGATATGTCCCAGAATAGTCCCCGGATAAGGGGCGTTCCAACCGCCCAGAAACATCGCAGCGGCCACGCAGGAAACCAGGACCATGTTGGCGTATTCGGCGATGAAGAAGAACGCGAAGCGCATGCCGCTATATTCCGTAAAGAAGCCGGCGACCAATTCGCTTTCCGCTTCCGGCAAATCGAACGGGACACGGTTGGTTTCGGCGACGGCGGAGATCACATAGACAACAAAGGCAAAGATTTGAGGGGCCGGTAATGCAAAGACGTACCAATGCCAGAATCCGCCGGATTGGGCCTCGGTGATCTTCACGAGGCTGAGCGAGCCGGCGAGGATCAGCACGCCGACAATCGCCAGGCCGACGTTCAATTCGTAGCTGATAACTTGAGCTGCTGAACGCAGGCCGCCCAACAGGGAGTACTTGCTGTTCGAAGCCCAGCCGCCGAGGATGATGCCGTAGGCACCGATGGAGGCGAAGGCCAGGATGTAGAGGATGCCGATATTAATGTCGCTGATCACGAACGGTTCGACCGTGATGCCGAAGATTTCGAACTTGTGACTCGGTCCGAATGGAATGACGGCAAATCCGATCAGGGCCGGGACCATCGCGAGGATCGGCGCGAGGCTGAACATGAACTTATTCGCCCCGGACGGGACGATGTCTTCCTTGAAAAACAATTTCAAGCCATCAGCGATTGGCTGCAGAATGCCGTAGGGACCGACTTCCATCGGGCCCATGCGGTCCTGCATCCAGCCGAGGACCTTCCGTTCGGCGAGGGTCAGGATCATGACCGTCAACATCACGATGCCCATGACCGCTGCAATCTGGGCGAGTGACACTGCAAGTCTCAAGCTTAGTTCAGTCACGACAACGCTCCCGGATAACAAGTGATTGGTGGATGTATAGCCATTGGCTCATGTGATCTTGACGATGGACACCGCCGCTGTTCGAATCGACGGCACTTTCGTGTGAGGATCGATCGCACACTCGAAGAGGTTGGCCGCCTCCTGCGCGAAGTGATCGGGAAACCAGAGCGCCCCTTGCGGCACCCGTTCCAGCAGCTTCACGGTCGCCTTCAGGTCGCCGCGCTGATTGGAGAGCCGGACGCGATCACCGTCGCCGAGCGTTAAACGCGCCGCATCCACGGGATTCATTCGCAACGAAGCCCGCGCTTCGATCTGAAGCAAGCCTTTCGAACGGGTCGAGAACTTTCCCGAATGGAACAGGCTCTGGACCAATCGCAACTCCATCGTTCCCTCTAGGGGCATGGCGTGAGTGGCCAGAGTATATCGACCGGCGAGGTCCTGGCGATACCCCCCTGTGACATAACGCTCGATCGCAGCTCGATCGACTTTCGGAGGAATCGGTCCCGGGCCGAGCAATCCGTATCCGGGGACCACGCTGCGGATCTCAGTGAGGAGTTCCTTCGCATCCCCATAATCGCGCGGAGCACCTAAGAGCATCGAAATGGCTGAGAGGATTTCCCAATCAGGGCGGCTTTCTCCGACCGGTTCGATCGTGGGGCGCACGGCTTGAACATGGCCTTCTTCATTGGTAAAGGTCCCGGCCTTCTCCAACGAAGAGGAAGCAGGCAGGACGACGTGGGCCAGGGAGGCGGTCTCGGTGAGGAATAACTCCTGGCAGACCAAGAATTCCAGCTTCCGAAGAGCCTCGCCGACTTCCAGGTGAGGCGGCAAGCTTCCAACCGGGTTTTCTCCGACCACAAGCATCCCCTTCAGGAGACCTGAATGGGCACGATCAATCATCTCGACGAGCGTGGCGCCTGCTGCAAGAGGAAGGTCGGTTTTCCAGGCGCGGCCCATCTGCGCTCGGGCTTCCTGGTTCGCGACATCCAAGACGCCCGGAAGGAGTTCCGCTATGGCCCCCATTTCCACGGCGCCTTGATCGTTATTTTCTTCCGCCAAGGGGGCGAAGCCACAGCCGGACTCTGTCAATTTTCCCGTGAGCAGCAGGAGGTCGAGGAGGTTGAGGCAGATGCCATAACCGCCGGCGCTTCGCAACAGGTCTTGGCCGGCGAGCACGACGACGCGCCTGCCCTTGGCGATCCCGGCAGCCAGCTGAACGAAGGTCTCACGAGTGGTTCCTGTTCCGGCCTCGATATCCGGCCAAGACAACCGCGCAAGCGCTTGCGAGACTGCCGTCACAAATTCGGACGAGGGATTGTGGACTGTCTGATCAACCTGCTGGCCTTCGACGGCAGCTTTGAGCAATCCCAAGATGGCACGATCATATTGTGCCGGCGGGACACAGATATGCAGCTCGGCCAGGTTGGTGATATTGCTGATCGTGTCGACGGCCGGCTGGATCGATTCAATGGTGAAGAGGCGCGCCTGATGTTTCTTGACGGCCTCTTTGACCTTGAGTCCGGCAATGGGATTGGCTTCGGTGATGTTGGTGCCTACCAATAAGAGGACATCGGCTTGGATGATGTCCTCGAACGTGACGGTCCAGCGATGAGTCCCCTGTATGCGGCGCATCGCCTGCACCGCGTTGAGCTGTCCGTAACGCGCGCTGCTGTCGAGGTTGTTCGTCCCGATCGCGGTGCGCATGACTTTTTGGAACAGGTACAGCTCTTCGTTCGTGCAGCGGCTGGAGATCAATCCACCGAAAGCCTGGGCGCCATGGCTGGTCTTGAGCCTGGAGATCTGCTCCGCCGTGTATTCCAATGCGTCTTCCCAGGTCGTTTCAACGAGAGCGCCGTTGCGCCTCATGAGTGGCTTGGTCAAGCGATCCGGATGGGCGGCGGCGTGGTATCCGAAGAATCCCCTTGCGCACAGGTCCCCGTTGTTCCGTCCGGCTCCCTGAGCGGACATGACTTCGATCAGCTCGTTATCCTTCGTTTGGACCGTGATCTGGCAGCCGTCGCCGCAATACTGGCAGATCGTGTCGGCGCGTTTGAGCATCCAGGGGCGGTACTCGTACATGGAGAGCCGGCTGGTGATGGCACCGACTGGGCAGATCTGCACGCAGCCGCCGCAGAACTCGCAATTCAGCTGGTGTGTGCCGAATGATTTAATCTCCGTCATCGTGCCGCGCCCGGCCGGTGCCAGGGCCTTCACGTCCATCACTTCGTCGCAGTAGCGGACGCAGCGCAGGCACTGCACGCAGCGGTTCATCTGCGTTTCGATGAGGGGACTGAAGTACTCTTTCTGAAATATGCGCTTCGTTTCTATGAAGCGGCTCGCCGTCGCTGTGTATTGATGCGAAAAATCCTGCAGGTCGCAGCGGCCACCTTGATCGCAGACGGGGCAATCCAACGGATGGTTGGCCAGAATGAACTCAAGTACCGACTTGTGGGCGTCGTTCACCACCGTCGTCGCGGTTCGAACCGCCATGCCTTCCGTTGCTACGGTGCTGCAAGAGGTCTGGAGCTTCGGCATCTTCTCGACCTCGACCAGGCACATGCGGCAGTTGGCGTCCGGTTTCAGCTTCGGGTGGTAACAAAAATGCGGGATCATGACGCCGACGCGTCGGGCCGCCTCGATCACGAGCGTGCCTTTTGGCACCGTGATCGGAATGCCGTCGATGGTCAAACGTACCGTGTCGGTTGTGCTGTCCGTCATACTCAATGTCGCTTCAACGCCGGTTCCGGACGGAGCAGATTGGCTGCTTCCGCCTCATGAATCAGTGCAATGTATTCGTGCCGCCAGTGCTTCATCGTGCTCATGATCGGCGCGACTTCGGCATCGCCGAAGGCACAGACCGTGCGGCCGGCGATGTTCTTGCACAGATCGGTCAGCGTTTCAAGGTCTTGCGCCTGGCCTCGCTTGGCCATGATGCGGCGCATCGTCTGGACCAGCCAGGAACTGCCTTCCCGGCAAGGGCTGCATTTCCCGCAGGACTCGTGATAGAAAAATTCCATCAGACGCAGCGCGGCCCAGACCATGCTCGTGCCTTCTTCCATCACCGTCACGCCTCCCGAACCCAGCATCGATCCGGCCGCCGCAACGGATTCGAAATCCAACTTGACGTCCAGATGATCCGGCGTCAGGAACGGTGCCGAGGCGCCGCCGGGAATGAAGGCCTTTAACGGCTTCTCCCCCCGCATACCGCCGGCATGCTCATAAATCAATTCCCGGAAGGGAATGCCCATCGGCACTTCATAATTCCCCGGCCGCTTCACGTGCCCGCTCACGCAAAAGATGCGCGTCCCGGTGCTCTTCGGCGGAGACCCGATCGCGGCGAACCATTCGGGGCCCCGGCTGATAATGTGGGGCAGGTTTGCGAGCGTTTCAACGTTGTTCACCACCGTCGGCTTGTTATAGAGGCCGTGCGTAGCGGGAAAAGGCGGCTTCACACGAGGAAGTCCGCGTTTACCTTCCAGCGATTCCAGCAGGGCTGTTTCTTCTCCGCAAATATAGGCGCCGGCTCCGCGGTGGACCCATACGTCCACGCTGACGCCGGTCCCGAGAATGTTCTTACCGATATAGCCTGTCGCGCGTGCTTCGCCGAGGGCTCGTTCTAGAATTTGTGCGCCCAATACGAATTCGCCGCGAATATAGATGTAGGCGGATTCTGCTCCGATGGCATAGCAGGCCAATACAATGCCTTCGAGCATCTGATGGGGATCCCGCTCGATGAGTTGGCGGTCTTTGAACGTGCCTGGTTCGCTCTCGTCTGCGTTACAGCAGAGGTAGCGGGGGCCCTGATAATCTTTGGGGAGGAATCCCCACTTCACGCCGGTCGGGAAGCCGGCGCCTCCGCGGCCCCGGAGCCCCGACTTGATGACCAGCTGCGTGACATCGCCCGGGGCAATCTTGCCCAGGACCTTCCGCAATGCCTGGTAGCCGCCCGCTTTTTCGTAGTCGACGAGCGAGCCCGTATAACCAGGCTGCAACATATTCTTGAGAAGTACCGGTTCGTGCTTCGGCATTTGTTCTCGTTAGGGGTCAGGCGTGAGGCGTTAGGCGAAGCTCAGAGGACTGCCTGCCCTCTACACCTTACGTTTCACGCCTCACGACATTGACTGGTTCCGGCCACATAAACGGGCCCGACTTCAGTGAGCTGGTTCCGGTCGACTTGAGGTCGGCCAGAATCCGGTCGACTTTCTCTTCCGTCAGCCGTTCGTAATAGTCGTCGTTGATCTGCATCATAGGGCCGGTGCCGCAGGCGGCGAGACATTCCACCGCCGTCAGCGTGAAGAGCCCGTCAGGGGTGGTCTCTCCCGGGCCGATGCCGATCTTGGTCTTGATCCAATCGATGACGGTGTCTGATCCCACCAGCGCGCACATCAGCGACTTGCACACCTGAATGTGAAACCGGCCCACCTTCTTGAGATTCAACATCGTATAGAAGGTTGCGGTCTCGTACACCTGAGGCGGCGTCAACTTCAGGAGGCCGGCGATCTCAATCATCGCCGCTTCGGTGATATAACCGTTCTCCTGCTGCGCCAGATACAGCAGCGGAATCAATGCCGACCGCTTCACCGGATAACGGCTCAGTAATTCGTCGATTTCTCTCTGATACTTTTCTTTCAGCATCCAGCCCTCTTCGAGAACCCTTCGTAAGGCGTAAGGGGTGAGGTGTTAGAGGAAAGACCTGTTCCCTCGCCTGACACCTTACGTTTCACGCCTCACGGCTTCATCTGTCACATTCCCCCATCACGATGTCGTATGTGCCGAAGATCGTGATGATGTCCGAGATCAAATAGCCACGGGCCATATGATCGAATGCGCCCATGTGGACGAACGAGGGCGAACGGATCTTCAATCGATAGGGACGGGCGCTGCCGTCACTGACAATGAAGAATCCCAACTCGCCCTTCGGGGCCTCGGTTGCGCAGTAGGTTTCTGCCTTCGGCGGCTTCAGGCCCTGGGTGAAAATAATGAAATGGTGAATCAGGCTTTCCATGTCGCGCATGACTAGCTGCTTCGGCGGAGGAATGTACTGGGGCGCATCCGCGATGATGGGGCCCTGAGGCATCTGGTCCAGGCATTGTTTGATGATCCGGGCGCTTTGCCGCATTTCCTCCATGCGAATCCAATAGCGATCGTAGGTGTCTCCGTTCTTGCCGACCGGCACTTCCCAGTCGACCTTGTCGTAGGCCCCATACGGTTCCTCTTTGCGTATGTCGTAGGCCACGCCTGAACCGCGCAAAACCGGTCCGGTGCAGCCGAAATTGATCGCATCCTCGGGCGAGATGACCGCGACGTTCTTGGTGCGGCCGAGCCAGATGCGATTCGAAGCGATCAGCGAGTCGTACTCCTTCACCTTATCGGGGAAGGTGTCGAGGAATGTTTTGAGCCGCAGGACCAGGTCGGGCGTGAAATCGCTGTCGACACCCCCGATGCGGTAGTAATTCAGCGTCAGTCGCGCCCCGCAGAGTTTCTCGAACATGTCGAGCAGGATTTCGCGCTCACGGAATGTCCAAAAGAACACCGTCATCGCGCCGATGTCCAAGGCCTGGGTCCCCAGCCAGAAAAGGTGGCCGATAATCCGCTGCATCTCCGCGACGATCGTCCTGATGTACTCGGCCCGTTCCGGGATCGTGATGCCCAGCAACTTTTCGACTGCGCGCACATAGGCGTAGTTGTTGGCCATCGCGCAGACGTAGTCGAGCCGGTCCGTGTGGGGGATGATCTGCATGTAGGCCAGGCCCTCGGAAAGTTTTTCCACACCTCGATGCAGGTACCCGAGGTCGGGCGTCGCCTTCACGATTCGTTCGCCGTCGAGTTCGAGGACGACGCGCAGCACGCCGTGGGTACTGGGGTGCTGTGGCCCCATGTTGAGGAGAAGTTCCTCGCGGCGGCGGGAACCTGACGGTTCAGCCCGAAATGCCTGTTTCTGTTCCTCGCGGAGTTCGCTCCCTGCGGCTTCCCCCGGCGGTTCGTCCAAACGGGGGATAAAGTCGAACTGGCTGCGCCAGCCACGGCCTTCCGTCGGGAAGTCCTTTCGCAAAGGGTAGCCTTCTGCATAATCCTCCGGCATCAAGATTCGCCGTAGATCCGGGTGGCCGGAAAACGTAATGCCCATCATGTCATAGACTTCGCGCTCCAGGAACTCGGCACCCTTCCAAATGCCGGTGACCGATGCGATCGTCGGGTTGTCTTCAGGCAAGCGGGCTTTCAGTCGCAGGCGTCGGCGATGGGGGAGTGAATGGAGGTGATAGACCACTTCGAAGCGCTGCCGGTCTTCCGGGTAGTCGACGGAACAAATGTCGGTCAGATGGTTGAACGACGCTTCTGGCGCATCGTGGAGGTACGTCGCCAGCTCCACCAGGTGTTCAGCTGCGACGAGGATCGACACTTCGGAACGGGCAGTGTCCGCCTCGACGGACATCACGGCCTTGGGAAACCTGGTCATCAACGTTTCGATCAGAGGTTGCATAGTGTCATTCTGCGAGACGCGCGCGACATGCGAGAAAAGCGCGATGTCCCAGCCCTGCGCGTCCCGCCACTCCCGCTCGCCTCGCGGGCTATTTCACAAACACCTTTTCGCGCTGGATTTTTTCCTGCAACTTCAGCAAGCCGTCCATCAACGCTTCGGGCCGAGGCGGGCAGCCCGGTACATAGACATCGACCGGGACGATCTGATCGACGCCCTGCACCACCGCGTAGCTGTTGTAGTGGTTTCCTGATGTCGCACAGGATCCCATCGAAATCACGTAGCGCGGTTCCGGCATCTGATCGTAGATGCGGCGGATCACCGGAGCCATCTTGCGGGAGACGGTGCCTGCCACGATCATAAGATCGGACTGCCGGGGTGAGGCGCGGAACACACCGGCGCCGAAACGGTCGAGGTCGTAGCGAGACGATACGCTGGCGATCATTTCGATCGCGCAGCATGCCAGCCCGAACGTCATCGGCCACAAGGCCGACTTGCGTGCCCAGTTCACGACCGCATCCAAATTCGTCGTGATGATGTTTGCTTCAAACTGCCGTTCTAAAAAGCTCATGGTTGCCTCGCGTGAAGGGTGAGGCGTAAGGCGTAAGGTGAAATGGGAGACCCCTCACGTTTCACGCCTAACGCCTTACGATCTGTTAATCCCATTCTAACGCCCCCTTCTTCCACGCATACCAGAGCCCCACCAATAAGATTGCGATGAACACCAGCATCTCGATCAGGCCCAACAGGCCGAGCGATTGAAATCGGACCGCCCAGGGAATGATAAAGATCACTTCGATGTCGAAAATGACAAAGAGCATCGCGATGATGTAGTACCGCATTGGGAACTGGATGCGGGCATCGGAAAAGAGCGGACTGCCGCTCTCGTACGGATTCAACTTGGCGCGATACGGGCGGCTGGGCCTGACGAACCAGCCGGCCAGGAGCGAGATCGCCCCGAAGACGATCGCGATGCCGATGAACAGGAGAATCGGCAGATAATTCAGCGGAACCGCTTCGCTCCCCATGACGCTCCTTGTGCGTTACGCCGCCGCATGCAGGCTCAGCGCTGAGCCGAAAAAGGGCTTGAAGGCCAATCCGTCGAGTTCCGGCCGCTCGATGCCTTTATGTTGGACCAGAATCTTGAACGTGCGGCCCATCCCCTCCGGCATTAACAAGTGGATCGCTGCTCGAAATTGCGGGCTTTCCGGGTCGAGCCTGCTGATCGTCTCTTCGATGCCGAGGCCCATCAGGAAACTCATTTGATTGGTGAACCCCGTCACGGATAAACCGCCCTCTTCACCCACCGTCGCCAGACTCGTGAAATCGACATGCGCCGTCATGTCTTGCTGGCCGATGCGGACATAGGGATCGTCCGACGCCATCTGCGAGTAGTAACAGAGGAAGGTCCCCTTGGATCGATCCGGGCCATAGAGATCTTGTGCAGAATGGCCGTAATCGATGGTAATGACGACGCCACGAGCCAGACTCTGCGCCACCAGCTGCATCCAGGAAAGGGCCTGCAGATTGATCTCAGTTCGATAACCATCCGGCAATTCGAGGCGGAGCCGTTGAAAATGGTTTCGAAGCGCCGGCTGCGAGAGCGTCTTGAGACATTCCACAAATCGCCCGTCTTGATAGTCCACGAAGATTTCCTGTGGCTCTTTCCCCACCATCTGAATGCGATGAACAGGGAAGGCATCCGGCAATTCGTTGCTGAACAGCAGACCGGTCACGCTGGCCGGTGCGAGGCTCGTCAGGTCTTCAAGCCAGGTAAGACGCCCCGGTTGATTCAACCAGGGTTCGAGTTGTTGCTGCTGCAAGGTGCGCATGGCCGGACTGCGTTCGATCAGCACGTATCGTAGCCGCCGGCTCAGTTCACCGTACTGACTGTCAATGGCTTTCAGGAAATCGCGAGACAAGACGCCTTTACCGGGACCCATCTCGACGACAGTAAATGGATCCGGAGATCCCAGCTTGGCATCGATTTGTGCCGCTTGCTTCGCGAGGGCCTGTCCAAGAATCGGGTGAACGTCTGAACTGGTATAGAAATCCCCGGACCAACCGATCCGTTCGGCGCCGGATTCCGGCGGCCGCATGTAATAGCCATACTGCGGATGGTAGAGAGCGAGTTCCATAAACCGGACAAAGGGAATCGGGCCCGAGGAGGTGATCTCGGAAGCGATGGCGGCAACGAGTTCAGGGTGCCCAAGCGTCATGAACAGTTCCCTTTGTCGCTGACAAAACATAGAACAGGCGGCCAAGGACGGAGGGAATACCTCACCTGTGCCCGTTGGCGGGCCAAAAGTGGCGTAGAGTAGCCTTGGGGAGCGCGCTAAGTCAAGGTGGAATAAGGAAGAATAGGGCGGGATCGCAGCGCCGCAATCGCTCCAGGCCGGCAATTCGACCGTTCTACGTCTCACCGCTGCTTGCCACCGAAACTCGTTCCGTCCGGCGCATGGCGGGACGGAACTTCGGACATCGGCGCCACTCGCCAGAGCGAGCTGCAGCGGTTCAACAGAACGGTACCCGAATTGCTGGCAAGTCGCTCACATGGCTCCGCGATCCCGCCATTTGAAGAGGGAGGGATGGGGAAATTTGAAAACCCTACAGTCCCAGAGACGATAGTCCCGATCCAGACCAATCGTTTCAGTCTCAATCACTTACAGAGGGGTGAGAGGCAAGGGAGGAACCGATGGAAACCGATCGTACACAATAGTTCTGCCACATTTTAGTTAGCCACAACTTTATGAACCAAGATTTCTCTCGCCGGACAATGATTAGGCGCCTAAGAAAAGGTCTCGCGCAAAGAGGCATAATACCCCAGAACAATCCTAAATCCTGCCCCCTTACGCCTCACGTACGTGCCCAAATCATTCGATAAACATTAGCAGCTGACTCCCAAGCGATTGGTTTTCTGTGGTTTAGAAAGCTCCCTTGAACTGGCACATTAGTCGCATCAGTTCGTCTTTTGCGGGTCCTACTCTGTTAATTCGAGGAAGGGGGCCTTGGCCATGACTAAATCAGCGGATAAAGCCACAGCCGATTTTGCGGTTGCTGTTGACCAAGTGGAAGGTGTCTGCCCAGCAGGTGAAAAGTGGGCAAGGCAGAACATGATCGAGAAAAAGGTACCAATCTTTTCGTGTGAGGGTCCTTGCATCCGCGGTGAGATCGCACGGCTTGCAGCAAACTTAGTTTCTAGGGAGATGCCGAGCTACGCTCGCTGTTGTTATGCAGAAGCCGCCTTAGTGCCTCATTCGGCTATGGCGCGTTGGGTCAAGGAAGCGGAGAAGATCGTTGTGATTGATGGCTGTTTCTTAGAATGCATTGGCAGGGTTGTCAACAACCTCGTTGATAGGGAGAAAGTGATCCACATCGACGCGCTCCCTTTGTACAAAAAATATACTGACGTGTTCTCAATGGACGACGTGCCAGAAGAGGAACGCAAAGAGGTGGCGCGGTCCGTTGCCGACAAAATCATCTCCAAACTAAATGAACAAAGCGCCAGTAAGGCGCTGCCATAAAGAAAGTTAGAAGTGTTCCATGTGGGCATGGTGTGGACCTGGTGCTGGGATGGGATGGATGTGGATTTTCCCACTTCTATTCTTCCTCGTGATGATTGGCATGATGGGCTTTTTCTGGCGGCGCGGTTTCAGGCCGGGGTGTGGAATGATGGGAGACCACCGACACGAAACGCCACGACAGATTCTGGACCGCCGCTACGCCGGCGGTGAACTCACGAAAGAGCAGTATGACGAGATGAGACGAAATCTTGCTTGATGGATAGTCGATGTAAAAGCGGGTCCGCTGTAGTGATTAGCCAAGCTGTTCATCATAAATCTCAATCTGTGGACTGCACATTCTCTCCCTCACGTCGCTGATGCTACGCGCGGGCCTTTTCAGTTTCTTCGTCCCCAACCGGGGCTCGCTGCGCCATCTCTCGACCTTCGCGACAATTCGGGCACCGTTCTGGCGAACAGCTGCGGCTCGCTGAACGCGAGTGGCGTCGATGTTCGAAGGTCCGTTCATGCGCTGCATAGAACGGAACAAGTTTCGACGCCAAACAGCTGTGAGATCTAGAACGGTCGAATTGAAGCGGGGGAGAGAGGAGGGCGCAGCGAGCCTAACCTACGCCCCGTGGCACTTCTTATATTTTTTCCCGCTACCGCAGGGGCAGGGGTCGTTGCGGCCGACTTTGTCGTCGCTACGGTGGACCGTCTGAGCCGCGACCGGCTCGTCGCTGCGATTGAGCGTGAGCTTGGGTTGAGGATGTGAAATGATCGGAGGTGGTGGCGGAGCGGCTGCTTCGCCCTCGTTCCGGACTGCCTGGACACGAAACAGCCGGTCGAGTGTGTCGGATTTGATGCGCTCCATCATGCCGGCGAACAGCTCGAACCCTTCGCGCTTGTATTCGATCAACGGGTCTTTCTGGCCGTACCCGCGAAGTCCTATCCCGTCGCGTAGATGATCCATGCCGAGGAGATGGTCCTTCCAATGGTGATCGATGACCTGAAGCATGAAGTTCTTTTCCAGGAACCGCATCAGATCCGAGCCGAGCTCTTGTTCTTTTCGTCCATAGGCGTCGCGGACCTGCGCTTTCAGATCTTCAAGCAGCGCATCGCGCCCCATGTCGCGAAGGGATTCCCCTCCGTCGTGCTTGCCTTGCGTGATGTCGACGCCGAATTGGCCGTGCATCATCTCTGTGAGGCCTTTCATATCCCATTCTTCCGGATATTGCTCTGCAGGGCAGTAGATGTTGAGCGATGACTCCACCAGATCCGTCATCATATCGTAGATGTCCTCGGTGAGATTGGCTCCTGCGAGGACGGCGCGGCGGTGCTGGTAGATGACCTCGCGCTGCTTGTTCATGACATCGTCGTATTCGAGCAACTGTTTACGAATCTCAAAGTTGTGGGCTTCGACTTTCTTTTGCGCGTTGGCAATCGCGCGGGTGACCATGCCGTGCTCGATCGGTACGCCTTCTTCCATCCCGAGCTTGAGCATCAGTTGCGAGACCCGCTCGGATGCGAAGATCCGCATCAGGTCGTCTTCGAGCGACAGATAAAACCGCGACGTGCCCGGATCGCCCTGGCGGCCGGCGCGGCCGCGAAGCTGGTTGTCGATCCGGCGGCTTTCGTGCCGTTCGGTGCCCAGGATGTGAAGCCCGCCGTGGGCGATGACCTCCTGTTTGTTTTTTTCACAGTCGGAGCGGATCTCCTCGAAGACTTCGAGCTTGCGGGAGTCCGGAAGGTTCTCTTCCCGATACAAGACCTGCTTGTACATAAAATCGGGATTGCCACCCAGCAGAATATCGGTGCCGCGGCCGGCCATGTTCGTCGCGATGGTCACCGCGCCTTTGCGGCCGGCCTGCGCGACAATTTCGGCTTCACGCTCGTGCTGTTTGGCGTTGAGCACGTTGTGTTTGATGCCGTTTCGGCTCAGTATCCCGGCAAGCTTTTCGGACTTCTCAATGGAGATCGTGCCGACGAGCACCGGCTGGCCTCGTTCGTGGCACTCTTTGATTTCTTCGGCGATGGCCGCAAATTTTTCCTTCTCCGTGCGATAGACCACGTCGGCATAGTCGAGCCGGATCATCTTGCGGTTGGTCGGGACCACGTTGACGTCGAGATTATAGATCTTGGCAAACTCCGCGGCTTCCGTATCGGCCGTGCCGGTCATGCCGCCGAGCTTCTTGTACATGCGGAAGTAATTCTGGAAGGTCACCGAGGCCAGCGTCTGATTCTCGTTGGCGATCTTCACGCCCTCTTTCGCCTCGACGGCCTGGTGGAGGCCGTCGCTCCAGCGGCGACCCGGCATCAGCCGGCCGGTGAATTCGTCGACAATGATCACCTCGCCGTCTTTCACGACGTAGTCCACATCGCGCTTGTAGAGGGCGTAGGCTTGCAACGCCTTCACCACGTGGTGGACGAGATCCATGTTGGCCGGATCGTACAGGTTGTCGACGCCGAGCAGCTTTTCCACACGGACGTTACCGTCTTCCGTCAGCGAGGCCGTCTTGGTCTTCTCTTCGATCGTGTAGTCCTGCTCGGCCTTGAGCTGCGGGATGATCGCGTTGATCCGGTAGTAGAGGTCGGTCGTTTGATCCGTCGGGCCGGAAATGATCAGCGGCGTCCTGGCTTCGTCAATGAGGATGCTGTCGACTTCGTCGACAATGGCGAAGTTCAGATCGCGCTGCACGCACTGATTCAAATCCGTGACGACCAGATTGTCGCGGAGATAATCAAACCCGTATTCGTTGTTCGTCCCATAGGTAATATCGGCGCGATAGGCTTCGGGCCTCGTGCAGGGGCGGAGATTCTGTAAGCGTCGGTCAGATGCGTCGTAGGTCGGATCGAAGATGAAGGACGCGTCGTGCTGGATGATGCCGGTGGAGAGGCCCAGGGCATGATAGAGCTGGCCCATCCATTGCGCGTCGCGTTTGGCCAGGTAGTCGTTGACCGTGACCAGATGCGCGCCTTTCCCTTCGAGGGCGTTGAGATAAATCGGAAGGGTCGCGACCAGCGTTTTCCCTTCGCCGGTTTTCATTTCGGCAATGCGGCCTTTATGCAAGATCATCCCGCCGATCAGCTGCACATCGAAATGACGCATGTTGAGCTTGCGCCTGGACATTTCCCGGCAGACGGCAAAGGCCTCGGGCAGGATATCGTCGAGGGTTTCACCGGCCGACAGCCGCTTCTTGAACTCTTGGGTCTTGTCGGCTAAGGCCTGGTCGGACAGGGGAGTCAGGCCGGACTCCAGGCTGTTAATGCGCTGGACGATCGGCATCAAAGCCTTGATTTCACGGTCGTTCTTGCTACCGAAGACCAGATTCAGGAGTTGTGTGAGCATGCCTTGTTCCTAAGGAAAGGGCAGAGTAGTGACACCCATACCACAGAAAGATATGACGGCAGTATACCGGAAACGTAGTGCGAATCCTATCTGGAAGACAAAGGTTTCACCTCTCTGGTTGCCTTGACTCTGTCCCTTGCCCTCCGGTACCATCGGCCCGCCGGTCCTGTTAGAGTGTGGGAGTATGACGCACAGCTTCCTTCAACGTTCACTCGCCTGTCTCTTGGTGCTCTGCGTCCTCGTGATCGGCGGATTGGCCTCCGCCCAGTCGATCACCCACGAATCCCACCACGCGCACCATCAAAAAGCCACGCACGGCACGGTGCTCTGCTCCTGGATGTGCGCCGCGGGACAAGCTGGTGAAGCAGCAGTCCAGTTCGTTCCTGTCGCACTGATGCCTCACGACTTCGTCGAGTTCACCTCCACCGATCAGGTTCCAACGATTTTCTCCGGTATCCTCGCCACCCGCGCTCCTCCTGTTCGATAGCCTTTATCTGATTCGACTCTCGCGTGCGGTCTCCATTCCCGAAAAGGGGGAGTTCCGTCGCTTCAAGCAAAATAGCTGAGTCGAGCATCCCGGGGTTTATCATTTTTTGGATGGAGAGGCTGACGATGAACACCTTCCTAAGAAGATATGTGAGCAACATCAGGCTGAGCCTCGTGCTCGCGGCGTCGCTGGTGGCACTCGCGACTGGAGTGGCCTGGAGCATGGGCTCGCGCGTGCCGGTGGTCGGAACGCCGGCGGAGGATTTTCAACTCGTGGATCTGAGCGGGAAGACGCAGAGTCTCAGCCAGCATCGAGGCAAGATCGTCCTTCTGAACTTTTGGGCAACATGGTGCAAACCCTGCACGACGGAAATGCCTGCGATGCAGACGACGTACGACAAGCTGCGAGACAAGGGGTTTGTCGTGCTGGCCGTCAATGAGTTGGAAAACGATGCGAAAGTTCGCGAGCACATCCAGCAATATGGGCACACGTTCCCGGTTCTGATGGATCGCGACAACAAAGTCGCCAATCAGTTCGGGGTATTCGGGTTGCCGGTCAGCGTGTTCATCGATGAACAGGGTATCGTACAGGAGTACATCAAAGGCGGACTCCTGACCGAACAGAAGATTTACGACGTCGTGGTGCGCATCCAGAAACAAGCGCCGGTGAAGGCCGCCTCGCTGCGGTAGAAGATTGTTATGGTCGCGTTGAAACGATCCGGACTGGTCTGGTCCCTGCTGCTGTGTATCGTTCTGGTGAACGGGTTCATGGCCGCGCCGAGCGTCGCCCATGCGGCCAAGCATGGGAGCCATCAAGCCGGAACACACAGCAGCGGACTTTGTGCTTGGCTCTGTGCCGCCGGCCAGGGGATTGAAACTTCTTCTGTCAGCCTGGAATCGACACTCCGTTTGGTCGACCGGGTCCTGTCTTTTCACGTCGACCAATATGCCGCCTCCTTCTCCTCCTTTACCTTCCTCCGTGGTCCTCCCGCTTCCTCTGCTTCATGACAAGCTAGCTTTGCCTGGCTGTATGAATCGATCCTGAACTGATAACCATCCGATCAGCAACTGGGCCGACTCTGTAGCCAGGTTCGGGAACACTCAATGACCACGTACCAGTTCTGTGCTCTATGCACGGGATGATGAGAGAAAGATAGGACTGAAATGAATTTATTAAATAAATTGATTCCGATAGTTACTTTTGCCTGGATTACCGGTCTGATGGCATTTGTTTCTCCAGTCGGCGCCTCGTGTGGGGCGGTAACCTGCTTTGTTGTGATCGGTTCCCAACAGCAGGTTCCGCAAGAAGGCCTGCTCACGGTCAATGGCATTTACAATTACACGCCCATGCGACTACTCGATGGAACCTCCGGTGTGATTCCGGCGGTCGATCAAGGGAGCCGGCAAATGATTCTGAATCATCACCAGGAAACGCGGACCATTACTCAACAAGCCACGCTTGACATTAATTACGGTGTGACGGACCGGTTCGGACTTCAAATCACGCTCCCCTACATGTGGCGTACGCACAAGCATATTGACGGCCTCGGAGAGGATGGTGTGGCCGGGGAAGGAGCGCCGACACAGTTCTCCTCCGATGGGATCGGGGATATGCGAGTCGGCCTCAAGTACAACGTCTTACCCACTCTTCGCAGCATGGTGGTGCTGGGGTTCGGCGTCTATCTTCCGACTGGTAATACCCACGCGCATGACAGCGCAGGGGAACTGATGGAGTCCAGCACACAACTCGGGCGGGGCCAAGTCGGGTTGAACCCGACGATTTATCAGACCTACGAATTGATCCCGCATCGGCTCAATCAATTCGCTTCGGCCAGTTACCGGCATACGTTCCGGAACAACTATGGGTATCAATTTGGTGATGAATACATGCTCAATGCCGGCTTTAATCTCGTGACAACACCCTGGCTGATTCTTACCGGCCAGGTGAACTATCGGTATCTCGTGCATGACAATTTCAGTTCATCGTTGTCCCGCTCAGCGACTCCAGCCGACGCGCCGGACTTTCCGGGTGAACCGGTTGTGCTTGACCCAACAATCAAGAATCGTGCAGTGCCAACCACCGGATCCACCTACCATGCCTTTTCGCCCGGTTTTCAAGTGAATCTGGGCCAGCTCATTGAATCCAAGTGGACGAATATGACGTCATTGTATTTCTTTGCACAAATTCCGTTCGCGCGGGATTCCAATGACAATTTGGCACAGGGGACCAGTTATGTTTTTGGATTGACGAAATCGTTTCAGTTGATGAAACCAGCAGGGGGATAGGCAATTATCACCGGGTTGGTTGTTGACAGTCGGGCTGTTCAGTACGTTCCGAAGAGGTTGTGACGGGGGAGTTTTCCCACGAAGACTCCCCCTGCAATCATACGCAATTCAGACACTTCTTCCTCGCGTTGATTTCGTTTCTTGCCCACCGTATAGTTGGATCATCCTTCTCTTTCTCTGGGAGCGCGCTGTTGAAGGCACTCGCTCGACGATACTTCCATCTCGTGATCGGAGTCTGGCTGGGGCTGCTTCCCATCGCCCCTATCCAGGCTACTCCACCTGCCGATACGGGAAAGCGAGCCATTGAAAGGGCTGCTGATCTATATAAGTCGGGCGATCTCGCTGGCGCATCCGAGGCTGCCAGAAAAGCCATCGAGTTGAATCCCTCCTCGGCTGAAGCGCACCATTTGCTTGGTCTCGTCTATTTCAAAGAGAAGAAACCGGCTCAGGCTGTCGATGCCTTCACACACGCGCTCAAGCTGAAGCCGGCCTATCCGGATGCGCTGAACGATCTGGCGGAAGTGTATCTGGCTCAGGGTAAAACCGCGGAAGCGGAACAGGCTCTCAAACGCGCGATCGACCTCGATCCTCACCACGAGGATTCGTATGAGGATCTGGCGAAACTCTACGAGAGCCGCCATGATGTGTCCGCATCGATGAAGACCTATAAGAGTCTGTTGGCGATTCGACCGGAGCACCCTGACGCGCTCTTCGGGTTGGCCATGCTGTACGAGAGGCAGGGCGACAACAAAGCGGCTCGTGAGATGCTGGGACGGTTGACCAAGGCGAATCCCAAACACGCCGATGCCTGGTATCAGGTCGGTCGTCTAGCGGAGCGGAACAACGATCTGATCGAGGCGGCCTACGCCTACCGACAGGCGATCGCAGCCAAGCCGGCTCTCGTCGATGCCCACTACAACCTCGGGTTTATCCTGCGGAGTCAAAACAAACCTGTTGAAGCGGAGAAGGAGTTTCTGGAAGTGATCCGTTATCGGCCTGAATATGCCGAGGCACACATGAATCTGGGTGTCATCTACACCAGCATGAATAAACTGGAGGATGCCGAGCACGAATACGAGAAAGCTGTGGAGTTGAAGCCCGATTATGCCGAGGCGCACTATAATCTCGGCGTCTTCTATGAACTGCACCGTAAGGACATGCCGCGCGCATTGGCCCAGTATCACAAGTACAGGAACCTGGGTGGGCGTGACGATCGTGTGGAACGGATCATCGGCTCAAGCGGACGATAATTTCGGCAGGGTAAGGCTGAGGCGAAGGGTTGACGTGAGTACGCATCGCCCGACCTCAGCTTTAACCTGAGCCTGTCTTCGAATCTCCGGCTTACCAGCGGTATGGCCAGGGACCCCAATAGGGACCCCAGTAGGGTCCCCAGTACGGACCTGGCCAGGCGCAGGGGCGCATGCAGGGCGCGAAATCTTGGACATGCGTCCACACGCGGAGCTGTGTGATGTCGATAATGGGGTGGGTATATTCCGTTTCGTCCAGCGGGAGCGTAATTGATCCCGCAACCTGACCGGTCACGGTCACGAGGGTGCCGTATGGAAGTGTGGCGGGATCAAGAAAGTCGCGGTGCAGGGCGACGAACCGGCCTTGCGATTGCGTGAGATCATAGCCGGGGTGGCCGGACCGGTCGAGTGGAAGCTGAAGGATTTCAATCCGAGTCCCTTCCTTCAGGCGTCGCGCATTGAGCACCTGGCCTCCGAACATGACCGTTTGTCCTTTGAACGAGTCCAGTGCTTCCTTGACCTGAGGAAACGTGATCTGGTTCGCCGCTGAGCCGTCTCCCGCCTCTTTCGTCGACGCACAGCCCGTGAATACCAACAGGAGGACAAAGGAAACAAGAAACGGCCGTAGGTGCATGGCCTGATTATAACAAAGCGCAGGTTGATTTAGTGTTCGATATAATGAGTTCGGTGCGATTGACCTGAGGAAAGGAGCCGTCATGGAGAACAGTGTGTTAATGAAGGGGATGGCGATCGGATCATGGATGCTCTTGGTCGGGCTGTTCATGGGAATGGTGCCGGTTCATGCCGCTTCCCCGGAGCTGAAGGGTAAGTTTGAGATTTTGAAAGAAGAAAAGTCTACTCACTCGCCGGGCAAAGTGAAGCTCGTCGAGTTCGCAGATTTTTATTGTCCGCACTGCCATCATTTTGAGGAAGCCGGTCTTCCGCTGATTCAGAAAGAGTTCGGCAACAAACTCGAAGCGACCATGGTGGGCTTTCCCGTATTCCGTAACAAACTCCCGACTCCGTTCGACATGTATGAGCAGGCGAAGATGATGGGGAAGGGAAACGAGATGAAGAAGGTCCTCTTCCGGACGATTCACCAGGATAAGATGACCGGGGTGTTGGATCGCTCATTGCGCGAGGCGCTGATCAAGGAAGTCGGGCTCGATCCCAAAGCGTTTGAAGAAGGGATGGCCACCGGAAAACCCGCCAAGGCTTTTGATGAGGGACGACAGTGGGGCGAAAGAATCAAGGTGCAATATACTCCAACGTTGTTATTGGACGGAAATATCAAGATCGAGGGCGATAACATGAAGACGGAAAATATCATCACCGTCATCCGCAGCATTCTGGAGTCGGACAGCAAGAAGTAACCGGTGAGGAGTGAGGAGCGATGGCGATCGATCCCGTCTGTGGAATGACCGTCGATCCCGCGACGGCTGCGGGTCGCTATGAGTACAAAGGGGCGACGTACTATTTCTGCGCACTGTCCTGTCTCGAAACGTTCAAAGCTGATCCTGAAGGGGCGTTACGACCGGCCTCAGCCGGCCTCATCACACTAGGATCCAAGAAATCGCTTCCCATGATGATGCCGGCTCCGGTCATTGGCGGAGCCGGGGACGTCGATCCTGTCTGCGGAATGACGGTCCAACCAACATCGGCTGTCGGCTCTCACGTGCACGCCGGCAAGACGTACTATTTTTGCTCGCAAAGCTGTTTGGAGAAATTTCGGAAGGATCCGACCCGTTACCTGACTCCGCCGGCCCAGCGACTTCCCGAGCCTGTGACCGTTCCACCCGGTGCGGCGATCGAGTACATCTGCCCAATGGATCCCGAGATCCTGGAATCGAAGCCAGGCGCTTGTCGGATCTGCGGGATGGCGCTCGAGCCGAAAGTCGTGTCGCTGGAGGACAGTCCCAACAGCGAGCTCGACGATATGGCGAGACGTTTTTGGGTCAGCCTCGGTCCCGCCCTCCTCGTGATGGCCCTCGCGATGTCCGACATGATTCCAGGGCAACACCTGAAGGACCTCCTTGGCGGCTCGCGCCTGAACTGGATTCAATGGCTGCTGGCGACGCCGGTTGTCTTGTGGGGCGGATGGCCATTTTTCGAGCGGGCCTGGAAGTCGATTCTGAACAGAGCGCCCAACATGTTTACCCTGATAGGGATCGGGACTGGCGCTGCCTATCTTTACAGCGCCGTGGCCACGAGCGTTCCGGATCTCCTGCCGGCTTCGTTTCGCCAACATGACGGCTCGATCGCCGTCTACTTTGAAGCGGCGGCCGTGATTACGGTGCTGGTCTTACTGGGACAAGTCTTGGAGTTGCGCGCGCGGAGTCAAACTACCTCGGCTATGAAGGCCTTGCTCCGGTTGGCTCCGAAAACCGCCAAGCGGTTGGAGTCGGATGGCAGGGAGGTCGATGTGCCAATCGAACAGGTGCGCGTCGGAGACCGCCTTTTTGTTCGTCCCGGTGAGCGGGTTCCGGTTGATGGCGTGGTCGTCGAGGGCGCGACATCCGTCGATGAATCGATGGTCACGGGAGAATCCTTGCCGGTGGAAAAAGCGATCGGCGCCGCGGTGACCGGCGGTACCATCAACGGGACCGGCAGCATACTCATGCAGGCGCAGCGAGTGGGTCGAGAGACGTTGCTCGCTCGCATCGTTCAGATGGTCAGTGAAGCGCAACGGAGTCGTGCTCCGATTCAACGTGTCGCCGACGTGGCAGCCGGCTACTTCGTTCCGCTTGTTGTGGCGGCGTCTTTTGTCACAGCGGTCGCCTGGGCGGTCTGGGGGCCTGAACCGAGGCTGGCCTATGCGCTGGTCAATGCGGTGGCGGTCTTGATTATTGCCTGTCCCTGTGCGCTGGGGCTCGCGACACCCATGTCGATCATGGTGGGGACTGGGCGTGGGGCCATGGCGGGAGTTTTGGTACGGAAGGCCGAGGCGCTCGAGGTGCTCGGGAAGGTGGACACTCTCGTGTTTGACAAGACCGGCACCTTGACCGAAGGTAAGCCGAGGCTTGTCGCGATTCGATTCGTGCCTCCCTGGAACGAGGCCGATGTGCTCCGTTTTGCCGGCAGCGTGGAACGCAAGAGCGAACATCCGGTCGCTTCCGCCGTCGTGGCCTCTGCGGAAGAACGCCGCCTGCTGCTGAGTCCGGTCCAAGAGTTTCGTTCGGTGACAGGCTACGGAGTGTCCGGCGTTGTAGAGCAGCACCAGGTTGCCGTTGGCACGCCCACATTGCTCAGAGAACAAGCGGCAGTGACCGACCAAGGGTTAGCCGCGCTTGAGGAAGAGGCGACGCGATTGAGACAGGAAGGCCAAACGACGGTCTTCGTGGCCATTGACGGCAAAGCTGCCGGCCTTCTGGGAGTGGCGGATCCCATCAAGCCATCGACTCCGGAGGCCGTCCGAATATTAGGCGCCCAAGGGATTCGACTGGTGATGGTGACGGGCGATCATGTGCACACGGCTGAAGCGGTCGCCAGGCGGTTGGGGATTTCCGAGGTACATGCGTCGGTGATGCCGGACCAAAAGGGACGGATCATTTCGCACTTGAAGTCGCAAGGTCGCGTCGTCGCGATGGCCGGCGATGGCATCAATGATGCACCGGCTCTGGCGCTTGCCGATGTGGGTATTGCCATGGGAACCGGGACCGACATTGCGATGGAGAGTGCGGGGGTCACCCTGGTCAAGGGCGATCTGCGGGCGCTTGTTCGGGCTCGCCGCCTGAGTCAGGCCACGATGCGCAACATCCGGCAAAACCTGTTCTTCGCTTTTGTCTATAATATGGTGGGCGTGCCGATTGCGGCCGGAGTGCTCTATCCGCTGTGGGGATTGCTCCTAAACCCGATGATTGCGAGTGCTGCCATGACGTTTAGTTCTCTATCGGTGATTTCAAATGCGCTTCGCTTGCGGCATGTAGAATTATGAGTGCGCCCTTTTTGCACGCATGCTAGGCTACAGAAGTTTCTGACCCGGCACATTTGGTCTGTTCTCGAAAGGATCTCCAGGTGGTTCGTCGTATTTTGTGTGCAGGACTGTGCCTCTTGACGTTGTCAATGGCTGGTGGGGCATGGGCATCCGGTCGCCTGATTTCTGTTTCAGGTGGAGGTGATCTTCAAAATCAAGTCAAAGCCACGGCATCGAAGGTAATCCCGGCAGTCGTGAGCATCGCCTCCACGGTGATGGTGCGTGACCAAGCATTCAGCGACGAAACCCTTCCGTTCGGTCTCTTCAAAGAACCACCGGCGCGTCGCCAGTATGGGCAGGGGTCCGGGGTCATCGTCTCGCCTGACGGGTACATCATCACGAATAATCACGTCGTGGCTGATGCCGTCGACGTGGAAGTGATTCTCGCCGATCGCCGGCAGTACAAGGGGAAAGTCGTTGCGACCGATCCCAAGACCGACGTGGCGGTCGTGAAGATTCAAGGCACGAATCTGCCGGCGGTTGCCTGGGGAGATTCCAGCAATCTGGCCGTCGGCGATTTCGTCCTGGCCATCGGAAACCCGCTCGGATTGAGCCGAACAGTCACGTTCGGGATCGTGAGCGCGGTCGGGCGCGCGGACGTCGGCGTGGCGGATTTCGAAGATTTCATTCAGACGGATGCGCCAATCAATCCCGGCAACTCCGGGGGTGCGCTGGTGAATATCAACGGAGAACTCGTCGGCATCAATACGGCGATTGCGAGCCCCACAGGGGGGAGCGTCGGTGTGGGCTTTGCGATTCCCAGCAACATGGCACGCGCGGCGATGCAAAGCCTCATCAAGACCGGCCGAGTCGTGCGGGGGTTTCTGGGCGCTTCTACTCAGGATGTCACGCCGCTATTGGGAAAAATCTTCCGGCTGCCCGATGTGAAGGGTGCCATCGTGACCGACCTGCAGGCGAAGGGGTCTGCGGAAAAAGCCGGCCTGAAACGGGGCGATGTCGTCGAGCGGTTCGACGGACGCGACGTGATGGACAGCGGGCACCTTCGTAATTTGATCGCCGCGTCCGCTATCGGCAGCAAACATCGGCTCGATGTCGTGCGGGATGGCAAAACCATTCAGGTCGAGCTGATGGTCCAGGAAGCTCCGCGTGAGCGGGCCAAAAAGAGTCAGGCAGCAGCCGCAGTATCGACCTCTCATCCTCTGGCTGGTGTTGTGTTCGACGATGTCACGCCACCGTTGGCACGTCAAATGGATTTGGCGGTGAACAGCGGCGTGGTCGTCACCGACATCGAAGAAGGCAGTTTGGCCGAATCCTCCGGTCTTCAACCAGGCGACGTCATTTTGGAACTCAACCGTCAGCCCGTCCCGAACTTTTCAACATTCCAGCGGATTGCCGACCCCATGAAACCCACCGATCTCGCGCTCTTGCTCGTTAACCGGCAGGGCACCGTGCTCTACATACCGGTGCGCGGCGAGTAAACAAGCCCTCTCAGGTCTTTCCTTGTGCTGTCCCCAGGGGTCATGCGCGTGTTGACTCGCGCGTGCCGCATCGCTATAGTTCGTAGCACGAATTTAATAATCGTAGCATCAATAAGATGAAGAAACTTGTTCGGTTCGGCGTCTCGTTAGACCACCACCTCCTCGACGACTTCGATAAAGTCGTGCGGCGTCGAAAATATGCGACTCGCTCAGAGGCGCTTCGCGACCTCATTCGCGATCAGCTGGTGAGCCAGGAATGGAGTAGCGATGGTGACGGGGAAGCCGTGGCGACGATCACGTTTGTGTATGACCATCACGTGCGCGATCTGACCAGGAAACTCACGCACATCCAGCACAATTTTCAAGGACACATCATGGCCGGGATGCATGTGCATCTTGATCATGACCATTGCCTTGAAGTGCTGGTGGTCAAAGGAAAGGTCTCACAGATCAGGCACGTCGCCGACGCGTTAGTCAGCGTCAAAGGCGTGAAGCACGGCAAGCTGACGATGACGACGGCAGGCAAGGGACTCAGCTGAGTCCTGGTATGTCCCGCATTGTTCGCGCTGCCATTCTTCTATGGTGGATCCTTCATAGTCCTTCCTTATCGGTAGCCCACGATCCGGATGCTCCGGACATCGAAGTCCCTGAAGTATCGGTCGTCGGTGAACGCCCGGTGGCCGCCTCTTCCCAACAGTTCATCCCGGATAAGGAAATTCTTCTCCAGCCCCAAGGCCGCCCAGCTCAGGTCCTGCGTTTGATACCAGGGTTCATCGCGGTAGAACATTCCGGCGGTGCCGGCAAGGCGGATCAGTATTTCCTGAGAGGGTTCGACGCCGATCACGGAACAGATGTCGCGTTCTTTATCGACAACATGCCGATTAATTTGCGCACCCACGGGCATGGCCAGGGGTACACCGACCTCAATTTCATCATTCCGGAGACCATCCAGGGCATCGACGTGGTGAAGGGGACCTACCATGCCGAGTTTGGCGACTTTGCTACCGCCGGCGCAGTGACATTCAAGACCCGTGAGCTGTTGCAGGAAAACGTGGTGCAAGGAGCCGGTGGCCAATTCGACACACAGCGGTATCTGTTGATGCTGTCTCCGACTAGGGACAACGTGCGGACGTTGATTGCTGCGGAGGGCTATTACACGAACGGGCCGTTCGAGAATGACAATCGGTACTTTCGCTTCAATCTGATGGGCAAGGCCACCGTGAACCCGACGGTTCGCTCGGAACTCAGCGTGACAGGGAGCTACCACAAGGCGAACTGGAACGCCTCAGGGGAGATTCCCTTTCGGGCCGTCGCGGACGGCACGATCGATCGATTCGGGTCGATTGATCCATCCGAAGGAGGGAAGACGGAGCGTGCGACCGGGCGAACGCAATATCACTATGACATACCCTCCGGCGGACAGTTCTTCGCCGATGCCTATGGGATGTACTACAAGCTGGACCTGTGGACCAATTTCACATTCTTTCTGGATAACCCGGTGAATGGTGACGGCATCAATCAGCAGGATCAACGCTACATGTATGGCGGGAATCTTGGATACCGGCAGACAGGGGAAATCTTCGGGATTCAAAGCACCGCGACCGCCGGGTTTCAGGTCCGCAACGACAGCATTTCCGATATCCGCCTTGGAACGCAGACGAAGCGTACGTCGACCGGCACCATCGTACAAAACGCTGTGCAGGAAGCGTCTTACTCACCTTATATGAAGCTTGAATTGCAGCCGACGCCGTGGATGCGGCTGGCCGGCGGTGTCCGCGCCGACTACTTCACCTTCGATGTCCGTAATCTCTGCGATACCTGTCCTGAACAGCCGGCCGGAAGAAAAGATTCTGGCCAAATCAGTCCGAAAGGCAATCTGATTCTCGGACCGTGGTTCAACACGGAGTTTTTTGTGAACTATGGCACTGGCTTTCACAGCAACGATGCGCGATCGACGATTGCCGGTGACAGCTCTCCTCTGGCGAGGGCGCAGGGCATAGAAGTCGGCCTTCGGTCCAGACCCTGGGGACAAGATCGAATGGAATTGACCGCAACCTTCTGGGGGCTGGATTTGAAATCCGAACTCGTATTTGTGGGAGATGCCGGAACCACCGAAGCCCGCGGGCCCACGAGACGGTATGGCGCGGAGGCGGGTGCACGAGGGCAGATTTATGGACCGCTGTACTTTAACGGCAGCTTCACCTGGACCCATGCCGAATTCAAAGATACTGGCTTGGCCATTCCTCTCGCGCCTGAGTTAACCGCCTATGCCGCACTACTCCTGCGATGGCCAGAGGGGCTTTCCTCGCAACTGCAAATGACTTACCTGGGAGTCAGACCCTTGACCGAGGACCGGACGATCAACGCGCCATCGTGGATCGACTTTGACTTGACCGAACGGTATCAACTTCCGGTCAAGCTCTCTTATGGACGCCTCGAGGCATTCCTGTTCGTCCAGAATCTCTTTGACACGCAATGGGAGCAGGCCACCTTTGCTTTTCAATCCCGTCTGCCAGGCGAACCGGCTGGAGGAGTCACGGATATCCATTTCGTGCCGGGGAATCCGCGGTTTGTCATGGGCGGCCTCGCATGGTATTTTTAATCGCCTCCTGAAAATGACCTCCAGCTTCGTTCTCGGCCGCTCGATCTCCTCGATGTCCGGAAAGAGTGTGCTTCAGACGACCTCGCTTCCTGCGGTCTTGCCGGATGGTTATTATGAGGGGGCTCCTAAGAGGATATTAAAGAGAGAGGCGTAATTGAGAGCCATACTTCCTCAAACCTACTTCAGCCGCTCAACGTTGACCGTCGCGCGCTCACTCGTGGGAAAGTACCTTGTGCGTGAGAATGGGAAGGGGATCGTTGCCGGAAAAATCATTGAGGTTGAGGCCTACATCGGACCTCAGGACAAAGCCTGCCATGCGTCGAAGGGACGGACAGCCAGGACGGATGTGCTCTTCGGCCCGCCGGGAATTTCCTATGTCTATCTCATTTACGGCATGCACCATTGTTTAAACGTGGTGACGGAACGATCCGAGTTTCCGGCTGCCGTGTTGATCAGGGCGCTTGAGATTGACGGATTGTTGATTGATGGGCCAGGTCGCCTCTGCCGGGCGCTGGACATTGATCGATCATTGAATCGGATCGATCTGACCAGTGGAGTACACCTCTGGTTTGAGGATCGTGGAGAGAAGATACCTCGCGGCGTGATTGGAACCCATCCGCGAATCGGTGTGGATTATGCCGGCGTGTGGGCAATGAAGCCCTGGAGGTTTCGGTTGAGTCAACGAGGGCCCCGGCGCCCTACGAAGTGAAGAGGGTTCACGAGAAGAAATAACAAGGGGAAGCCGTGCGAAGCACGGCTTCCCCTTGTTTGTAGATCCGGCAAAGAACGAACTATTCGATCTTACGATCGCCGGTGATCTTGGTGGCTGATGTGACCGGCGGCGCAATCTGAATCTGAGGTCCCTGGACTTTCGGAAGCCGACCGGCTCCCTCATTTGCAGTGATCCGCTCATTATCGGTCTTCTTGAGCTCTTGCTTGGCATGCTTATCATCGAAGGCAGCCGACTTGAGCAGCGTGGACTCGCCGCGAGCATCAGACTGACCTGGATCGTTCGCCGTCGGCTGGCCAGTGACCGGGCTTCCGCTATTCTTCATCGGGTAGCCCTCATGCTTTGGAAGGAGCGCCGGATTGGCGGAGGCCATGGACAGCGCAAACAGGACACCGGAGACTGTTGCAACAGTGCCGAATACGAGCTTCATACCGTACTCCTTTGTGAATAAAGGTGGCTGAAGAATTGCCGTGAATTGCGATCGTAAATAAATCCGAATCAAGTGGGCGGGATCATAGCCATTAGAGGCTATCTGTGTCAAGGTTCAATCTTCCGAGTCGATACTGCCGCACCGGCCTCCGGCATGAAGCCAGTCGCGCGGGAAAATTCAAATAAAATCAGTGGAATGGATGGCTAATTACCGCGGCGAGGAGGCCGGCGGCCCCGTCCACGGTGTCGGAAGGCTGGACCGCGGCTGACACCCGGGAGGCGGATGGTCACCGATGTGCCTTCGCCGGGCGCGCTCGCGATGGCAATGGAGCCTCCGTGTTCTTCAACGATCTTTTTCACGGTGGCGAGACCCAGACCGGTTCCCGCTTTCTTCGTCGTAAAGAAGGGTTCAAAGACCTTGTCGACAATTTCAGGTGGGATGGGCGCCCCGTCGTTCTTGATGAGAATCTGATCCTCGACGCCACGGCCTGCTCGATGCTGGGTCACATGAATCGTCAGCGTTCCGCCCGGCGTCATCGCCTCCCCCGCGTTCTTGAAAATGCTTAAGAACACCTGCTGGAGCTTGGCTTCATCGCCGCGGACCGGCGCGAGGATCGGGGCATATTCTTTGGCGACGTGAATCCTTGTCACCTCAAGATCGGTCGCCACCACGGTCAGCGCGCTTTCGATCACCTCGGGGATCCGCACCAGCCGCCGGTTGAGCTCCAGCGGTTTGGCAAAGTCGAGAATTTCGTTGAGGATTGCTTCGACGCGGATCAAATCGCGCATGGCATTCTCCACGCGCGTCTGCGGATCGAAATCGAGAATGCCTTCTCCGGTCACCTCTTCTAACTGCGAACGAATCGAGCCGAGAGGCTCACGGACTTCGGTGGCCAGAAAGGCACTGAATTCGCCGATGGCTGCCTGGCGTTCCTGCTTCCGGATAATGGGTTCCAGAGGGACCGCGGCTTGCGTCTCGGACGGGGATGGAACTCCGCCGGCCTCGACCGCTGGTGCCGGGGGTGTCGCCGCCGGCATGGGCGCCTGAAGGAGATCGGCAAGCTTCAGAATCGTCGGTTCGAGTGTCCGCGCATCCGTAGGCTGGTAGCGTCCGGCTTCCCTCGACGCCAAGGTGAGCGTTCCGCCGACCTGGCCCCTGACGAAAAATGGGAAAACCAGCGAGGATTGAAACCGATCCTTGAAAAGCTGTTTATGGTCGAGAAAGCGGCCTTGGGTCGAGGCCAAATCGTGATCCACCCTGGGCTTGCGGTGCCGGATTGCCCAACCTGCGGCCGAGCTATCCAGCGTGAGGCGATGGCCGGGCTTCATGTCTTTCTTGCTATCTTTTTGGTCGCCCTTGAGGTCGCCTGCCATCCCCAATACTTCGACGTTGCCCGCGATGGGATCGTAGTGGCACACCCATGCACGGTCATAGGGGACGATCTGGTTGGCGTCCGTCAGCACGGCCGTGATCTGCTCTTGGAGCTGCGGAGTCAGCTGCGACACCGGGGCCGCAAACATTTCTGCAGCGGAAGGGGCAGCTGGAACCGGTTCGGAGGTGACAAGGGGTCTGCTCAGGACGGCGTTCAAATCGAAGAGGCCATCACGATCCAGCGCTTTGGTGACGTCGTCGCTGGCCTGATCCATCAGGCCCTTTTCTTTTTTCGTAAAGGCGGCGCCTTCTTTGCGCCCGATGACCAAGAAACCATATGTACGATTCCTGTATTTGAGGGGTACCCCCAGCAGAGATTTCGCGCCAGGCGTGATCAAACGCAGCCGCATGGTTTTGCCGCCCTCTTGATCATGTGAGGATCCGGCCGCCACGAGGGCTGGGGCGGACAGTGTCCGGAGGATCGCTTGCACGTCGCGGGGCGTAAAGCCACGAGCCGCATGGCCGGTCAGCGGACCGTTTTCGCGATGAAAGATCGCGGCCAGCGCAGAATCGACGGGCAATTCGTTCAGCACCGTCGTCAGCGTCCGTTGGAGCTGTGTTTCAGGGGCTGGTTTGCTGTGCGTAGCTGTGGGTGTCATCAATCGGTGTTGGAATGCGATGCGCGCATTGTAGCAACGCGCGCATCGCAATTCAACGAAAAGGCGGAGCTACTCGGACGGATTGATGATTTTCGGCTGGCGCGGATCGCTACTGTGAATCTCGTCCTGGCGGCGGTCGGTCGCCATCATATTGAGAATGGCAGTGACGATGCTGATCACCAGCGCGCCGCCGACCGCGGACCAGAATCCAGACACGGTGAACCCCTTGACCAGATAGGCGGTGAATTCGAGCAGTAAGGCGTTCAGGATCACCAGGAAGAGTCCCAATGACAGGACGATTAAAGGCAGGGTCAAGAGTAAGAGAATGGGTCGGAGAAT
Organism: Nitrospira sp.; assembly: GCA_035455145.1. Classification (GTDB taxonomy): domain Bacteria; phylum Nitrospirota; class Nitrospiria; order Nitrospirales; family Nitrospiraceae; genus Nitrospira_C. Next base: position 3,509 of record DATIFR010000185.1, on the reverse strand, counting down.
CAGGTTCAGAATCGTGAGCACGAGCACGGCTGCCAGTCCCGCGCCGAAACTGTCGGCCTCAAGGCCCGGAACGGTGGCCAAGGCAAGGAAGACCGCAATCCCGGTGATGAGGATCCGAACAGCCACCGCCTGTAACCCGCCGCTAAACGGGGAAGCCTGCATCTGCTGCGAAAAGTGAACGATCCGCACGAGTCAATCCTTCTGGTCTAGTTCGCTGGTGCCGGCGCTGGTTGAGCTGGAGCGGGGGCTGCGGGTATTACGCGTTTGGCCGCGGAAAAATGCACCTCAGTCGCCGTCAGGACTTTGTTGTCCTTCGTGGCCTCGATCACCACTCGGTCGCCCACCGCCGGCAGATTGGTGCCCTTCGGGTTGCCCTTTTCCTTGAACCGCGTGTCCTTATTGATTTGCACGTCCACCGTTGCACCTTTCGGTGTTTTGATCGCCAGATGCGTGCTGTCGATGGCGGTGACGGTGCCGAGGACATGTTGGCCGGTTCCATGAGCAAAGGCTGTGGCTCCAGTGAAGAACAATACAAATGCGAGGATCACATATTGAACCATGGCAAATCAGATCTCCTTTTAGACGAAAGATGACTCAATGAAGATGACTTCCGGTTTGACCTGCCGCGGTATCATCTCCTTGCAGAAATTTCTCGAAAGCCGCAGCTTCCTCGATCTCATGCCTGGTCTTGGGATTCAGAGTCTTCATTTCGTCGAGTTCATCCTGTGTCAACTGAGGCAGGTGGCGGATGAAGTGGACGAGCTTCCAACTGTCGACGTCCTTGTCCGGCTCACCTTCGCCCCAGGCCGGCATGGCGGTAAAGCGAATGCCGTGATGAATCACCCAGAAGAGTTCGCCGTCCGACAGGGATTGCGTATCGGTCAATCGCAGGTCCGGGGCTTTCGGGTATACGTTCTTGCCGATCGGTGTCCGACCGCTTCCGTCATTGGAATGACAGGTTGCGCAATGGTCGGCGAAGTGCGCGAGCCCTTCCTTCAGCACGGCCGGGCTGAACGGAACGGGATTCGGCCTATTCCGATGCTCGATCGGAATCGCCAAATGGCGTATCTGGCGAGCCATCATCACTTCCAGTACGTGTGGCTCGGTTTTGGCGCTAAAGCCGGTCGTGAACAATTGATAGCCCACCCAGCCAAACGCGCCCAAGGTACCCAACACCATGATGACGATGAGGCCGATTAGTTTTGCCTTCATACTGGTCAATCACTATACAAAGTCTCTGCCCTGATTACTACCGGGCCTGGTCGAACGTTCCATCGCATAGGATTCGAGCGGGCGGAGGGAGCCGGTCAGGCGGAGAGCGAGCCAGACGGTTATCGGGAGGTACATCAGCACGCCGCTGACCCCCATGTGCCATTCTCCGATCCAGAAGGTCAGGCCAAGATTAAAGGCGAGCACGGCATAGTAGAGCCCCACGCCCGGAAGGAGCCGATGCGTGGTGGACCAGTGGGTGTGACGTGGCGGGTCAGGGAGTCGGCGGTCGAAGCGAAAATAGATGGAGAGGGAAATCAACCCGACCACGACCCATCCAAGATAGTTTGTGAGCGGAACGCCGAAATGGACCCCAGGGTCAGCATAGAGGTAGATGCTGCCAAGGAACCAACGGTCTCCGCGTAGCGCCAACGGATCGATCACCATGTCCAACAGTGCGAAGAAGAGGGCGGTCGATACGAGAACGCGCCGACTGGAGCGCGAGGCTGGATCGAAGTGGAGGGGTATCAGAGGAGGATGGCCGGGAGTTGAAGTGCGATCGATCGGGAGAAGGACACAAAGGGTCACGCTGTAGGCCGCATACAGCAGAAAGCTGAAGGAGATCGAAGCCATGAAGGGAATGTTGGAGATGTACAGCTCTTGGCCGACGGTCGAGCCGTTGTAGTGGTACCACCCGAATGGAATGCCGGTGCGAGTCGATGAGAACTCACAGATGAAGGCTGTGCCCCAGCTGATCAACCAGAAGCGCCAGGTCCTCGGCCAGCCGATGAGCTGCATGGCGAAGACGAAAAAGGCGCAGAGGAACAGGAAGACGTAAGGACGCAAGACAACAGTGTTGAGGAAAAGACTGAACAGTTCCATCGGCTCTGAGTCGTGAGCAGTGCCTCGGCAGAAGCTCCTAATTTATCATTCGGCGACGTTCACGTCGTCGTTACGCGTACTTGTGTTCACGAAACCAGCGTACCGCTTTTTCCAGTGCGACCTCCGGCGGTGTTTGCGGCAGGCCGAGTTCGCTGATCGCCTTGCTGCAGTCATAGTGCATCTTGTATTTGGCCATCTTCACGCCTTCCAGCGGAATGCGCGGCGGCCGGCCTGTGAGATTTGCGATCCAGTGATTGAGATAGGCCAGCGGGAGAATCGCCATTCTGGGCAACTTGATCGATGGCGCTTTGACTCCGGTCAGCCGGCTGAGGATCTCGAACACTTCGCGCAACATTAAATTTTTGTTGCCGAGAATATAGCGTTCGCCCACGCGGCCTTTTTGCATGGCGAGCAGATGGCCGAAGGCGACGTCATCGACATCGATAATGTTCAAGCCGGTTTCAATGTAAGCCGGCATACGGCCTTTCATGAAATCCACGATAATCTGCCCGGTCGGGGTTGGTTTGACATCCCCGGCACCGACTGGCGCGCTTGGGTTCACAATTACAACCGGTAAGCCCTCGCGTGCAAGCCTCAGCACTTCTTGTTCAGCCAGATATTTTGATCGCTTGTAATGCCCGGCCATCTGATCGAGCGAGACGGGCGTCTCTTCGGTCCCGGGCCCTCCGCCTGGCGGGAGGCCGATGGCGCCGATCGTGCTGCAATACACCATCCGTTCGATTCCGACATCGCGGGCTGCCTCCAGAATCATCCTGGTGCCGGTGACATTGATATCGTAGAAGATCGACGGTTCTGGGGCCCAAAGCGCGTAGTGCGCAGCGATATGGTAGAGCTGCCGGCAGCCGGTCAGGGCGGCGCGGAGGGAGGCCGGATCGCGCAAGTCGCCTGCCACTCGTTCGACGGCCAGGCCTTCGAGATTCTGGAGATCCGAGTCAGGACGAGCGAGCACGCGAACGTCGATGCCGGTACGGACGAGCGCTCGTGCGACCGCACCTCCGACAAACCCGGTGGCACCTGTGACGAGAGCCTTCATGAGGAGGTGGAGCGTGAGGCCTTAGGGGTAGGGGGTTGGGTGAAACTTAATTCTAACCGTCGGTTCATCCGGGCATCTCTCCTCACCCCTTACGCCTCACCCCTTACCAGTCAGTTCTTCCGTGAGGTGATATACCGCGCGATTTCTCGCAGTGGATCGGCGGAAGGGCCGAATGACTGAAGCCGGCCGATTGCACGGGTGACGCAGTCATCGGCAAGTTTCATTGCGCCGTCGACGCCGTAGAACGTCGGGTAGGTCTTTTTGCCGCGTTCCGCATCGGTGTTGGGATTCTTGCCCAGCTCCTCGCGGGTGCCTGTGACGTTCAACACATCGTCGGCGATTTGAAACGCCAGCCCGATGTCTT